>NZ_SAVA01000005.1:0-308894 GCF_004022465.1 Paenirhodobacter huangdaonensis
GTGATCAACACCGTCGGCCCGGTCTGGGAAGGCAACCAGGTGTGGTTCATCCTCGGCGGCGGCGCGATCTTCGCCGCCTGGCCGCCGCTTTACGCGGTCAGCTTCTCGGGCTTCTACCTTGCCATGTTCGCCGTGCTCGCGGCGCTGATCCTGCGGCCCGTCGGCTTCAAGTACCGCTCGAAGCGCGAGGGCCATGCCTGGCGCAACGGCTGGGACTGGGCGCTCTTCGTCGGCGGCGCGGTGCCGGCGCTGATCTTCGGCGTCGCCGTCGGCAATGTGCTGCAGGGCGTGCCGTTCCAGATCACCGAGGATCTGATGCCGCTCTACCCGGGCGCCTTCTATGCGAAGTTCCTCGGTCTGCTGAACCCCTTCGCGCTGCTTGCGGGCGTGGTCTCGCTGAGCATGCTGCTGCTGCATGGCGCGGGCTGGCTGACGCTGAAGACCGAGGCCGCGGTGCAGCGCCGCGCAATCGCGATCGGTTCGGTCGCGGGGCTCGTGGCGATCGCGGCCTATGTGCTCGCCGGCGTCTGGCTGGCCTACGGCATCCCGGGCTATGCGCTGACCTCCGAGGTCGCGGCGAACGGGCCGTCGAACCCGCTGCTCAGCACCGTCGCGCATCAGGGCTCGTGGCTTGCGGCCTATGCGCTGCGGCCCTGGATCGCGATCGCGCCGGTTCTGGGCATCGCCGGCATGGCGCTGGCGATCCTTGCGATGCGCAAGGGAAACGGGGCGGCGCTGATCTTCTCGGGGCTGGCGATCTTCGGCGTGATCGCCTCGGTCGGGCTGACGATGTTTCCGTTCATCCTGCCCTCCTCGATCCAGCCCGACGCCTCGCTCACCGTCTGGGATGCCTCTTCCTCGCACCTGACGCTGTTCGTGATGCTCGTCGTCTCGGTGATCTTCGTGCCGATCATCCTTGCCTACACCGCCTGGGTCTACAAGGTGCTCTGGGGCAAGGTCACCGTCGCCGAGATCACTGAAAACAAGAACGCCTACTGAGAAAGGACGCATCCCATGTGGTACTTCGCCTGGATCCTCGGCCTCCCCCTCGCCGCCCTCATCGCCGTCGCAAACGCGATGTGGCTCGAAATGCTCAACGACCGGATGATCGCCGGGGAGCACGACCCGGAGCCCTGAGGCCGACCCATCCCGAGACCGGCCCCCTTTGTCCAGTTTGGGGGCCGACCAGGGGCCGTCCCGGTGTCCAGCCGCCGGGGCGGCCCCGCCTTTTTCCGGGGCGCAGGGACGGTTCGGCGGAACTAATCCGAGTAAAAGAATCAGTCTTTACAAATCCGATCTTTTCACTCAGGTTATTCCCACCAGGAACCGAAGCGAACAGGACACCCGGACATGAAACGCTCCCTCCATCCCGGCCCCGACGCGCGGGGCGCCCGCCGCTCTGACCCGCCCTTCAGCCTGCGCGACCTCGTCGAGGCAATCTGCACCGGCGTCACTCCCGCGCAGGGCATCGAGATGATGCTCGACCGCATCGAGAGGAGGTGAGGGATGACGATGTCGCAAAGTTTCACCGCGCAGGATTACCTCCCCGCGCTTCCGCTGCATGACGCGCGCGCACTGACCGGAGGCGGCGCGCTCGCGAGCATCCTGCTCGACGGTCAGGTCTATACGCTGCGGATCACCAAGGCAGGCAAGCTGATCCTGACGAAGTAGTCCCGGTCAGAGATCCCTTCCTTCGTCGCGACTGGGGCCGGCCTGCCGGCCCCCTTTTCATTTCAGCTGGCTGTCCTTCGAGCCGCGCCGGTTGATGCCGCCGCGCAGCTGCGGCCGGGCATCGCGCGCCTTCTGACACTCGATGCAGAGCTTGACGCCGGGGATCGCGACGCGCCGCGCCTCGGGGATCGGCTCGTCGCATTCGACACAGAATTCCGCGCTTTCGCCCATGGGGCCGCGCCGCGCCTGCAGGCGCTTGAGCTCATCCTCGATCGAGGCGTCGATCTGTTCGTTCACCGCGCCGTCGCGCGCCCAGCCACCGGCCATGCCGCATCCCTCCTGCCAGACCGTAAAGCTAGGCAGCAAAACGCCGCCCGTCAAAGGGGCGGCGGCGATCCGGGGCAAATTTTGATCCGGGAGGAAATTTTCTGGAGCGGGCGGCGGGAATCGAACCCGCGTCATTAGCTTGGAAGGCTAAGGTCTTACCATTACACAACGCCCGCGCCGGTGCACTGTCCGCGCCCGGACCTGATACAGGCACCGGGCGCGTCGCGCAAGCGCCGCGTGTCGGGCTCAGCGCTTGAGCCGGTAGAACCACGGATCGGCCGGGTCTTCGATGCCGGTCGGCGCATCCTGCTCGACCCGGCGCCAGACCGTCGCATCCTGCGGCGCGATCGTCGCGTCGCGCCCCTTCACGAAGCTCTGCTCGCGCACGATCATCCGATAGGCGGCATCGAGCGCGATCGCCCGCCCGGCCGAGGGCATGATGAGCGGCGCGATGTCGGCCTGCAGCGCCGCGGCCTTGTCGGGCGTCAGATCGCCCTGCGCAAGCCAGGCCGAAATCACCTCGGCGTTCGAGCGGAACTCGTCGCCCGCGTGGTTGGTGCGCAGGTAATGGGCATAATCGCCCTGCCCGTCCGCGCGCACGAGATCGGGCGTGCCGGAAAGCCCCTTCTGGGTCCAGTGATACCAGCCGTCGCGGAAGGCGCCGGGGCCCGAAAGCTTGCGCGGGAAGGCGAAGGTCGAATCGTCGGTGGTGCCGATCGAGCCGTGGCAGCCCATGCAGAACACCGTTTCCTCGAAGCTTTGCGGCCGCAGATCGCCCGCCGCGTCCTCGATGAAGCCCTGCAGCCGCCAGCCCATGCCGTTCGGGATCCCCGCCTCGGCCGAGCCGAAGAACTGCTTCGGCCGGTCGGGGAAGTCGGCGTCCTCCTTCTTCTCGGCGAGCGCCCCCTCCTCGAGATCGGCATAGCTCTGCCAGGAGGTCTTCTTCATATAGCGCAGCTCCTTCATCCGCGGCGCCATCGTCACGCCCTCGGGGCGCGGGTCGAGGTAGCGCACGGAATGCAGGAACTCGGTGCCGAGCGGATAGAGCCCGGCGGCAAGCGGTGCCGCTTTCGGGCCAAGGCTGCCCGCGCGCCCCGCCCAATGCATCGTCACGCCGTCAAGCGGGGCGAAGGCAAAGGCGACACGGGTCGCGGTGGCAAGCCGGCCGTCGCGGTCGAGATCGACGCCAAGCTCCACTTCGTCCACAGGCGCGATCGCGACATCGGCGCGATTGATCAGCGCCTCGGTGATCGCGAGATTGGCCTTGTAGACGGCAAGGCTCTCGCGGCCGTCGGCGGTCTGGCGATAGGCCTCGGGCAGACGGATCAGCACATCGTCGGTCGAGCCGTTGGTCGGCCAGAAGGTGCCCGGCAGCGGCACATAGGCGAAGGCGCGCCAGCCCGTGCGCCGGCCGTCGGGGGCATGGTCGAACCCCTCGTCGTCAAAAGCGAAATAGGCATCGGGGCGATAGCCCGCCCAGGCCCCGTCGCCGTTTGCGTCCCACTCGGGCGGCAGCTGCGCGAGCTTCGCGGCCAGCACCGGCCGCCCGTCGGCGCCCAGATAGTTGTCGGTGCCGACCCAGGCCCGGATCTCGTCGGCCCCGGTCGCGGCCACCGCGGCACGGCGATCGACGAAGAGGTTCGTCCACGGGTTCTCGAGCGCCGGCCCCGGCATCGCATAGTCCTGCTGCAGGTCCGGGTCGGAGACGAAATTCGGCGCGCGCGGCAGGGTGTGACAGGTCTGGCAGGGGTTGTGCACGGCGCCCTGCGCGTCCTCGGTCTTCGTATAGCACTGCGGCGGGATATAGGCGGTCTTGTTGGTCAGCGCCGTCGCCGTCAGGTCGAGCGCATGGGCCGGCGCGGCGGTGGCAAGAAGGGCAAGCAGGGTCAGGCGCCGCATCGGTCGGTCCTTTCGGAAAAGCAGGAAGTCTCGAAAGCAGACGGGGCGCGGGGAAGACCCGCGCCCCGCCCGTGGTCTGGTCTCAGATCACTTGTCCATCGCCGGGAACGGCCCGATGTAGCCCACATAGGCGCGCGCATCGGCCGGATCGGCGAGCTTGTCCTCGTCGCTTTCGCCATAGGGGTGCTGCACGACCGCCATCAGATAGCCGTGGCCATCGATGTTCGGATACCAGTAGGCCGAGGTGGTTTCCGAGCCATAGGGGGTCGACAGGATCCGGGTCAGCTTGCCCGAGTCGGTGTTCAGCGCCCAGATCGCGTCGTTCTGGTGGCCCTCGCCGGTGTCCTCGCCGATGATCAGCGTATTGTAGCCCGGCATGTAGGTGATGTTGTCCGGGTTCGCGATGCCGTTGATGTCACAGGTGTTCACCTTGGCCGCGTCGCCGCACATGTTGTGCGCCGGATCGCAGCTCGGATCGGCCGCCTTCTCTTCCTGTTCCTTCGACATCGGGATGCCGGCGACAAGACCCTTCATCGAGGTCGCGGTGAAGGTATCGTCGAGGCTCAGCTGATAGACCGCGCCGCAGGCGTTCTTCGCCACACGGATGTCGTTGCGGCCGCCCTTGTCCTGCTTGCTGCCGTCTTCCATGCCCTTCGACACTTCCGACATCGACAGATAGAGCGCGTGCTTGTCGGCGTCGTAGGTCGAGCCTTCCATCTTCCGGAACTCGGTCGTCGCGCCCATCATCGAGGCATAGCGGCGGGTTTCCAGACGCGAGGCCAGCATCTCCATGCCCGGTTTCACCTTCAGGCATTCGGCGCGGCCCTCGGCATTCGACGAGGCAAAGCCTTCGGCACAGCTGCCATCTTCATTCAGATCGGCGGTCTCGAAGAGATCGGAGAACTTCACGCCCTTCTCGATCGCGGCCTGGATGGTCGCGTCATCGGCATGGCCAAGGTCGATCCATTCGAGAGTCGCGGCGCCCACGCCCGCGTCCGAGGTCTGCACCCATTTCGCGGCGTAGAGCGTGCCAGCCGACAGATCGCCTTCCTTGTCGGCGACAAAGCGGAACAGGCCCACGTTGGTGCCGTCATCCGAGATATAGGCGGTCTTCTTGTCGGGCATCACGTTGGCCAGCTCGACCGCGACGCGGCCCATCGAGAAGTGCTTGGCCGCGGTGGCGTCGCCCGCATCCGAAACGGTGATCTCGGTCGGGAAGCCGTAGCGATAGGGGTTATAGGCGGCGCGGAACTCGTCGAGCGTCATCTTCGCCGGGTCGAGGCCCTGATAGCGCACCATCGGGAAATCGTAATCGTCGATCTGATCAAGCGCGGTCGCCGCCTCGATCTCGCGCGCATCGGCCGGGTATTCCTCGGAACCGAGGTGGGTTTCCCACGGCGTCACCGAACCCGCGCAGGGCACCCAGAGCCCACCGAAGGCCGAGAAGTTCACCGGCTTGGTCGAGACCGGCGTCAGGTTGCCGTCGGCGTCGCGCGAGAGTTCCGAGATATACATCGAGCCCGGGCGCGATTCGAAATGGGTGATCGAATAGAGCTTGTCGCCCTTGCGGATCAGCGAGGTGAAGTCGGCGTCGACCGAGATATGCTCGGAACCGTCGGCGGATTTCACCGGGTTGCCCTTCGCGTCGGTGAGCAGCGCGAAGGTGCCGTCGCCGATCTTGTCGCCCGAGCGCGCCAGCAGGTGATAGGCGATCGGGAAGTCCTTGCCGTCGATCGTCACCTTGTCGGTCGCCACCACGGCGCGCTTGGCCGCATCATCGGCCGCGAAGGGCACCGGGGCGAAGGACAGATCGCCCGCATGGGCAAGCACGGGCAGGGCAATGAGCGCGGTGGCTGTCAGAAGATGGCTGCGCAGGGACATGGGATTCTCCAGTCGGATGAGTGATGCGCCTGCCCTAGCCCTCCCGCCCAACAGGAATGTGACAAGACTTCCTTCCCTTACGGCAACCGCGCGACAGGGGCGACGGTGCGCCCCGTTGACGGCGCCGCGGCGCGGGATAGTCTGGCCCCGGCAACCTCGGAGGCAGCCATGAGCAGAACCAGCACCGCGCTTCTCGCGCTCGCGATCGCGGGGCTCGTTCTGGGTCTCGGGCTGCATTTCGCGGGGCATGGGCCTGCGGCGCAAATTTTCTGGACGCTTGGCACCCTGCCCGTCCTTGCCGCCCTGCTGATCGAGATCGTGCGCGCGCTGGCGCGTGGCGAGGTCGGGCTCGACATCGTCGCGGCGCTGTCGATGAGTGCGGCGCTCCTTTTCGGGGAAACGCTGGCCGCGCAGGTGGTGGCGGTGATGTATGCGGGCGGCACCTTCCTCGAGGCCTATGCCGAGGGGCGGGCCCGGGCCGACATGTCGGCGCTGCTGGCCCGCGTGCCGCGCGTCGCGCATCGGCACCGCGGCGACGGGCTCGAGGAGGTGGCGCTCGAGGCGCTCGTCCCCGGTGACCGCATCCTCGTGCGGCGCGGCGAGGTGACGCCGGTCGACGGCACGCTCGCCGCGGCGACGGCGCTGCTCGACACCTCGGCGCTGACCGGCGAATCGCTGCCGGTGCGGATCGGCCCCGGCGCCTCGGTGATGAGCGGGGCGGCGAATGCGGGCGAGGCCTTCGACATGATTGCCACGCGCCGCGCCGCGGAAAGCACCTATGCCGGGATCGTGCGGCTGGTCGAGGCGGCAGCGCGCGCGCGTGCGCCGATGGCGCGGATGGCCGATCGCGCCTCGCTCGGCTTTCTCGCCGTCACCCTCGCGATCGCCGGCGCCGCCTGGGGGCTGACCGGCGATCCGATCCGCGCGGTGGCGGTGCTGGTGATCGCCACCCCCTGCCCGCTGATCCTCGCGGTGCCGGTGGCGCTGGTCGCGGGGCTCAGCCGGGCGGCGCGCTTTGGCGTGCTGATCAAGGGCGCGCAGGCGCTCGAGGCGCTGTCGCGGGTGCGGGTGCTGATCCTCGACAAGACCGGCACGCTCACCGACGGCATGCCGAAACTCACCGCGATCCGGACCGAGGGCATCGACGAGACCGAGGCGCTGCGTCTGGCTGCGGCGCTCGAACAGGCCTCGGGCCATCCGGTCGCGCAGGCGCTGGTGGCCGAGGCGCAGGGCCGCGGCCTGACCCTGCCGGTGCCCGAGGCAATGTGCGAGGCGCCGGGCGAGGGCCTGACCGGCCGGATCGAGGGGCACACGGTCGCGGTCGGCGGGCCGGGCTTCGTCGCGGCGGCGCTTGGCCTGCCCGCCCCCGAGCTGCCGCCCGCCGAGCCCGGCGCGCTGCGGGTGACGCTTGGCGTCGACGGCCGGATCGTCGCCCATCTGACCCTCGCCGACCGGCTGCGCGAGGACACCCCCGGCTTCCTCGCCGCCGCGCGCCGGCTCGGCATCCGCCGCATCATCCTCGCGACCGGCGACCGGCCCGAGATCGCCGAACGGATCGCCGCACCGCTTGGCCTTGATCTGGTCGAGGCGGGGCTGGTTCCCGCGCAGAAGGTCGCGATCGTGCTGCGCGAGCGCGCCGAGGGGCCGGTGATGATGGTGGGCGACGGGGTGAACGACGCCCCGGCGCTCGCCGCAGCCGATGTCGGCGTCGCCATGGGCGCGCGCGGCGCCGCGGCCTCGGCCGAGGCGGCGCAGGTGGTGCTGCTCGTCGACCGGCTCGACCGGCTGCTGCCCGGGATCGAGGTGGCACAGCGCTCGATCGCCATCGCCTGGCAAAGCGTCGCGGTGGGGCTTGGCCTCAGCGTGCTTGGCATGATCGCCGCGGCCTTCGGGCTGATCTCGCCGGTCGAGGGCGCGATCGCGCAGGAGGCGATCGACGTCGCGGTGATCCTGAACGCGCTGCGCGCCCTGGCGATCCGGCCGCGCGGCATTGCCCCCGCCACCGAAGCGGCCTAAGCGGGGACCATGCGCATCCTCGAGAACATCCTCACCGACCGCGGCTCGCGCTATGCCGTCTCGGGTGGCCCCTGCCGCACCGAGGCGGAGGCGCGCGCCTTCCTCACCGCGCTGAAGCGCAACAAGAAATTCGCCAAGGCCACGCATAACAGCTGGGGCCTGATCGGCGCCGAGGGGCCGGTGAAGAATGACGACGGCGAGGCCGGCGCCGGCATGGTGATCCTGCGCATGCTGGAGCGCGAAGGGGTGACGGACGAGATCGTCGTCGTCACCCGCTGGTTCGGCGGCAAGCATCTGGGCGGCGACCGCTTCCGCCATGTGCAGGAGGCGGTGCGGATCTACATCGACGCGCTGCGTGCCGGGGCATGAGCGCCGAAACCGAGATCCTCGCCCGCCTCGCGCGCTCGAGCTTCCGCGCCCGCTTTCACCTCGGCCCGCGCGAGCGCGCCTATGCCGAGGCGAAGGGCCGCGCGGTGATCGCCTCGCATGGCGCCGATTTCATCGCGACGCGCCTTGCCCCGGAAGCGCCGCCGCACGACGGCAGGCAGACCCCGATGCGCGGCCATCCGGTCTTCGTCGCCCAGCACGCCACCGCCACCTGTTGCCGCGGCTGTCTGGCGAAATGGCACGGCATCCCGGCCGGCACCGCCTTGACGGCGGCCGAGCAGGACCGGATCCTGCGCCTGATCCTTGCCTGGATCGACCGCGAGATGGACCACGGACAATGAGCACACAGACCCCCTCGACACAGGCACTGAAGCGCGCGGGCGTCGATTTCGACATCCGCGAATATGACTATCCGCACGACCACGGCCACGAGCGCATCGCGCTGCAGGCGGCCGAGGCGATCGGCGCGGACCCGGCGCGGGTGCTGAAGACGCTGATGGTCGAGGTCGACGGCAAGCCCGCCTGCGCGGTGATCCCCTCGGACCGGACGCTGTCGATGAAGCGGGTGGCCGCGGCTTTCGGCGGCAAGGCAGCGCAGATGATGGACGCAGCGAAGGCCGAGCGCCTGACCGGCTTTCACACCGGCGGCATCAGCCCCTTCGGCCAGCGCAAGCGGGTGCCGGTGGCGATCGAGGCGGCGGTGATGGACTTCCCGACGGTGGTGATCAACGGCGGCAAGCGCGGCATGATGGTGATCCTTGCCCCCGCCGACGCGCTGACCGCCGCGGGCGCCACGGCACAGCCGCTGATCGCCGACTGAGCGGCGCAGCCGGCGGGCCTAGTGCCCGCCAAAGCCCTTGCGGATGCGGCGCACCATCAGCCACACGGCGATGATGACCAGCGGCGTCAGACCGGCCACGGCCATCTCCTTCGACACGCCGTAATGCTTGGCGAGCGGATAGCTCAGATAGCCCGCAAGGCTGACCGCGTAATAGCTGATCGCCACCACCGACAGCCCCTCGACGGTGTGCTGCAACTGCAACTGCACATCGGCGCGCCGGTCCATGCTGGCGAGCAGCTTCTGGTTCTGCCCCTGGCGCTCGACCTCGACGCGGGTGCGCAACAGCTCGCCCGCACGCTCGGCGCGCTCGATCATCGCATTCAGCCGCGCCTCGGCCGATTTCACCGTGCGCATCGCCGGATCATAGCGGCGCAGCATGAATTCCGAGAATTTCTGCCGGCCCTCGAAGCGGCTCTCGCGCAGCACCGCGACGCGCTCCTTGACGATCGCCTCATAGGCCCCCGTCGCGCCGAAGCGGAAGGAATGGGCGACAGCGAGCCCCTCGAGCTCGGCCGAGATCGCCAACAGCCGGTCGAGCTGCTCCTCGGCGGGGTGGCTGTCGTCGCTCATCCCCTCGACCAGCGCCTCGAGCTCGGGGTCGAGCGCGTTGAGCCGCTGCGTCAGGCTGCGCGCCCGGCCAAGGCCCAGCATCGACATCGCGCGATAGGTCTCGAGCTCGCAGATCCGCTGCACGACGCGGCCGATCCGCCCGGGCCCGGTGCCCGGCCGCACGAAGACGGCAAAGCGCATCTGCCCGTTCGCGTCGATGCGGAAGTCGGTCGCCACCGCCGCCGCCCCGTCGAGCACCCAGGCACAGACCATGCTTTCATGCACGAACCACGCGTCGAGTGCCGGCATGATCGCCTCGGGGTCCTCGGGCAGGAACTCGATGCGGATCATCACCGCGGCGATGCGCTTGCCCGGCGCCTGCGCCAGCCAGTCGGCCGGGAAGACCTCGGTGTCGTTCGGGTCGAAGGGCCGCGCGGCGACACCCGGCGCATGGGCGAGATAGGTGACGAACTCGGTGTGGCTTTCCCATTTCAGGGTGTAGCGGCCGATCTCGCCGGTGTGGTGGGTGACATCGGCGGGCGGCAGCGGCGCGCCGTTGCGCGCAAGCAGCGCGCACAGATGCGCATGATCGCGCGTGCGGTCGCGGTTGGCGGCATCGCGCGGCTCCTTCACCGCGGCATAGACCACATGGGCCGGCGCCGAGACGCGCGGAAAGGGGCGCGCGTGCAGCTCGTTCACCAGCGCATAGCGCAGCGGATGGTCGTCGATCGGGGTCATGCTGCCTCCGGTGCGGTCAGGGCCGAGGCTTTCCCCCTTACCGCGAATCCCCCCGCGCGCAAAGAAAAAATGCCGCGATACCAGATGTTTATCGGCATACAACGGTATGCAGGCCATGGCCCGCGGCGCCGCGGCGCGGAAAAATCGCGCGGCGAGCGTAGGGGATGGCGGCGCGGCACGTATCCCCTTGCACGACACCGAAAGGGAGACCCGAGATGAAACCTGCCCTGCCCCTGATCGCGCTGGCCGCGGCGCTTGGCCCGGCGCTGGCCTGCGCCGCAGGCGCCACCAGCCCGGGCTTTGCCGCGCTCGACCGCGACGGCAACGGCGCGATCAGCCGCGCCGAATTCCTCGAGCTGCGCAAGGCGATGTTCGCGCGCATCGACACCGACAATTCGGGCACGATCACCCGCGCCGAGATCGAGGCCGCGCGCGCGAAACTGCCGCAAGGCAAGCGCGGTGGCGGCGAAGACCGGATCTGGGCGCAGGATGCGAACCACGACGGCAAGCTGACGCTCGCCGAATACACCGCCCGGACCCGCGGCTTCGACATGGCCGACCGCAACCGCGACGGGGTGCTGAGCCCGGCCGAGTTCGAGCGCGTCGCGCGCATCCTCGGCCAGTTGCCGCGCTGACGCCGCCCCTCATCTCCTTCGAAAGGACAGATCATGAAACGTCTTGCCACCGCCCTTCTCGCCCTTGCCCTCGCGCTGCCCGCCACCGCCCCGGTCGCACAGGCCCACAGCGTCACCGTGACCGGATCGAATGGCGGCACGATCCAGCGCGACCGCGACTGCAGCCGGTCCTCGGGCACCGCGCGCTGCACCGTCAGCGGCACCGCGACCGGCGCGAACGGGCAGAGCGCGACGCGCGAGCGGGTGCGCACCACCACTGCCGGCAGCTCGGGCACCACGGTCACCGGCACCGGGCCGCAGGGCAGCACCATGCAGCGCTCGCGGCTGATCACCGTGACGCGCTGAGGGGATGCGCCCGCCCCGCCCCGCGGCTAGGCTGCGGCAGGCGGGGCGCAAGGGGCGCGCAGGCGGCGATGGAACGAAGCGAAGAGGCACAGGCGCTGATGGCAGCGCTCGCGCGCGGCGAGCGCGCGGCGCTTGCGCGGCTGATCGCCCTTTACGGGCCCGGGGTGCAGCGCTTTGCCTCGGCCCAGCTCGGATCGCGCAGCGAGGCCGAGGATATCGCGCAGGAGGTGTTCCTGCGGGTCTGGGCGCAGGCCGCCCGCTATGACCCGGCACGGGGCGCGGTCAGCAGCTGGATCTGGCGCATCGCGCTGAACCTCTGCACCGACCGGCGCCGGCGCATGGGCTGGCGGCGCTTCCTTGGTCTCGAGGCGGCGCCCGAGCCTGCGGATGAGGCGCCGGGGGCCGAGGCGGTGCTCGACGGCCGCCAGCGGCTGGCGCAGACCCGCGCGGCGCTGGCCCGCCTGCCCGAGCGGCAACGCGCGGCGCTTTTGCTGCGTGCGACCGGCGGGCTGGCGACGGCCGAGATCGCGGCCGCGCTCGGGGTCAGCGCGGGGGCGGCGGAACAGCTTCTGGTGCGGGGCCGCGCGGGGTTGCGCGCGCGCCTCGCCCCGGGATCGGCGGCGGAGGAGAAAGGATGACGCAGATGGATGACGATGATTTCGACCGGAAGCTCACCTCGGTTCTGGCCGGGGAGCCCGCCGATGCCGTGGCGCTCTCGCGCCGGGTGCTGACCCGGCTGGCGATGCCTGCGCCCGCGGGCGACGCGGGGCTTGCCGAGGTGCTGGCCCTGCCCGGCCCGGCGCTTGGCCTGTTCGGCGGGATGATGGCCGCGGCGATGGTGCTTGGCTATCTGCTGCTGCCTCTGATCGGCGGCGAGGACTGGGCCACGCTCGGCCTCTTCGGCGAGGTTCTGGGCGTGACGGGAGGGTTCTGATGACACTCAAACGCGACACCGGGCGGATCGTGCTCATTGCGGTGCTGGCAGTCTCGCTTCTGGGCAATGCGCTGGCGGCCGGCGCGGTGCTGCGCTTTCGCGCGCTGCAGACCGAGCTGCTCGGCCCCGCGGCGGAACAGGCGCTTTTCCCGCGCGCGGTGCGGCGGGATCTGCGCGCGGCGCTGCGCGAGAATGCCGAGACCCTGCGCCCGGCCCTGCACCGGCTGGCCGAGGACCGCGCCGCGGTCGTTGCCGCGGGCGCAGCGCGCCCCTTCGACCGGGCCGCGCTCGACGCCGCGATGGTCGCGATGCGCGCCCAGCTCGACACCACGCTGGGCGCGGTGCAGCAGGTGGTCGGCGACCGGCTCGAAGCCCGCGCGAAGGGCGAATAGCAAAAGGCCCCGCCGAAGCGGGGCCTTTCGTCACGGTGCCGCTGCCGCTCAGCGCAGCAGATGCAGCAGCTCTTCGATCGACTTCTTCGCGTCGCCGTAGAACATCCGCGTGTTCTCCTTGTAGAACAGCGGGTTCTCGATGCCGGAATAGCCCGTGCCCTGGCCGCGCTTCGACACGAAGACCTGCTTCGCCTTCCACACTTCCAGCACCGGCATGCCGGCGATCGGCGAGTTCGGATCTTCCTGCGCCGCCGGGTTCACGATGTCGTTCGAGCCGATCACGATCGCCACGTCGGTTTCCGGGAAGTCGTCGTTGATCTCGTCCATTTCCATGACGATGTCGTAGGGCACCTTCGCCTCGGCCAGAAGCACGTTCATGTGCCCGGGCAGACGGCCGGCGACCGGGTGGATCGCGAAGCGGACATTCTTGCCCTTGCTGCGCAGGATCGAGGTCAGCTCCGACACCGCCACCTGTGCCTGCGCCACGGCCATGCCATAGCCCGGAACGATGATCACGCTGTCGGCGTCGCTCAGCGCATCGGCCACGCCCTGCGCGTCGATCGCCACCTGCTCGCCGGTGACTTCCATCGCCGGGCCCGTCGCGCCGCCGAAGCCGCCGAGGATCACCGAGATGAACGAGCGGTTCATCGCCTTGCACATGATGTAGGACAGGATCGCGCCCGAGGAGCCGACGAGGGCGCCGGTCACGATCAGCAGATCGTTGCCGAGCGAGAAGCCGATCGCCGCCGCGGCCCAGCCCGAATAGCTGTTCAGCATCGACACCACGACCGGCATGTCGGCGCCGCCGATGCCCATGATCAGGTGATAGCCGATGAAGAAGGCGAGCAGCGTCATCACGATCAGCGCCCAGACCCCGGCCCCGTTCATGAAGGCGATGAGCATGGCGAGCGACAGCAGCGCCGCCCCCGCGTTCAGCAGGTGACCGCCCGGCAGCTTCTTCGCCTTGCCGTCGACCTTGCCGGCAAGCTTGCCGAAGGCGACGACCGAGCCGGTGAAGGTGACGGCGCCGATGAAGACGCCGAGGAACAGCTCGACGCGCAGGATGTTCAGCTCGACCGCCGACTTGTGCGCGACAAGCGCGGCAAAGCCGGTGAGCGCCTCGCGCGCGGCCGCGTCCATGGCGCCGACGCGCGCCATCTCGAGATAGGCGTTATAGCCGATGAACACGGCGGCAAGACCGACGAAGCTGTGCAGCGCCGCGACGAGCTGCGGCATCTCGGTCATCTCGACCGTCTTTGCCACATACCAGCCCAGCACCGCACCGCCCGCGAGCATCAGCGCGATCACCCAGCCATGGCCCATGCCCGGGCCGAAGACCGTGGCGATGACGGCGAGCGCCATGCCGGTGATGCCGTACCACACCGCGCGTTTCGCGCTCTCCTGCCCCGAGAGGCCACCGAGCGAGAGGATGAAGAGAACGGCTGCAGCGATATAGGCAGCCTGAACGATACCGATGGAAAACATCTCAGTCCCTCCCCCCGATCACGATTTCTGGAACATGGCGAGCATCCGCCGGGTGACGAGGAAGCCGCCGACGATGTTGACCGTGGCGATCAGCACCGACAGCGCGGCGAGGATGACGACGAGCCAGCTGCCCGAGCCGATCTGCAGCAGCGCGCCGAGGATGACGATACCCGAGATCGCGTTCGTCACCGCCATCAGCGGCGTGTGCAGCGCATGGCTGACGTTCCAGATCACCTGGAAGCCGACGAAGCAGCTCAGCGCGAAGACCACGAAGTGCGACATGAACGAGGCCGGCGCAACCGTGCCCACGAGCAACAGCAGCACCGTGCCCACGGCAAGAAGCGCGACCTGCTGGCGGGTCGCCTTGCGGAAGGCCGCCTTCTCGGCCGCCTTGCGCTCCTCGGGGGTCGGCTCCTTGGCCTTCTCCTTCGGCTTGTGCGCGGCGATCGCCTTGATCTTCGGCGGCGGCGGCGGGAAGGTCACCGCGCCCTCGAAGGCCACGGTGGCGCCGCGGATCACGTCGTCCTCCATGTTGTGGACGATGACGCCATCCTTGCCGGGCGTGAGATCGGTGATCATGTGCCGGATGTTGGTCGCGTAAAGCTGCGAGGCCTGCGTCGCCATCCGCGACGGGAAGTCGTTGTAGCCGATGATCGTGACGCCGTTCTCCGAGACGATCTTCTCGCCCGGCACGGTCAGCTCACAGTTGCCGCCACGTTCCGCCGCAAGGTCGACGACGACCGAGCCACGCTTCATCGCGGCGACCATGTCGGCAAGCCACAGCTTCGGCGCGTCGCGGCCCGGGATCAGCGCCGTGGTGATGACGATGTCCATCTCGGGCGCAAGCTCGCGGAACTTCTTCAGCTGCGCTTCGCGGAACTCGGGGCTCGAGGGCGCGGCGTAGCCACCCGCCGAGGCGCCGTCCTGGGTCTTTTCCTCGAAATCGAGATAGACGAATTCGGCGCCCATCGATTCGATCTGCTCGGCCACTTCGGGACGCACGTCGAAGGCATAGGTGATCGCGCCAAGCGCGGTGGTCGTGCCGATCGCGGCCAGACCCGCGACGCCGGCGCCGACGATCAGCACCTTGGCCGGCGGCACCTTGCCCGCCGCCGTCACCTGACCGGTGAAGAAGCGGCCGAAGTTGTTCGCGGCCTCCATCACGGCGCGATAGCCCGCGATGTTCGCCATCGAGCTCAGCGCGTCCATCTTCTGCGCCCGCGAGATCCGCGGCACCATGTCCATCGCGATGAAGTTCGCGCCGGTTTTCTTCGCCAGTTCAAGGCGATCGGGGTGCTGGCCGGGGTAGAAGAACGAGATGACGGTCTGCCCCTTGCGCAGCCAGCCGTGTTCCTCGTCGGTGACCAGCGGGCGCACCTTGACGATGAAATCGACCTCGGCGAAAAGCTCTGCCACGGTCGGGATCACGGTGACCCCGGCCTTGCGGTAGGCCTCGTCCGAGAAGCCGGCGGCGTCGCCCGCCCCGGCCTCGATGAAACAGGAATGCCCCAGTTTTTGCAGCTGCAGCGCGGAATCGGGGGTCATCGCGACGCGCGATTCCCCCTCGAACGTCTCTCTCGGAGCGCCGATCTTCACGTGTTTCTCTCCCATGATTGCCCCCGGACCAATTTCAGCCGGGGGACACAAACGTGGCAAAATCTCCTTAGCACCGCGCAATAAAGTTTCACAAGCCGCGGAGACGGAGAAATCCTTGGAAAAAGGTCGCACCTGCGGCACGACCAAACAGTATACCTTTGAATACCGTTTGACCTGGATTTTTTTCATTCCCGATCAATGAATTGTCCCATGCATCTACACATGCCCCGGGGCCCGGACGCAAGCACCGGCCCGGAGGGTCGCGGCGTGACGTTGCGGCGGGGTCACAGCCAGCGGCGGGTGCGGGCGCAATAGGCCTTGTAGTCAGCGCCGAAGGCCGCACCGATCCAGGCCTCCTCGGCGCGGATGAAGCGGTGCGCGATGAAGGCCATGAAGACCGGCACCAGCGGCAGCGCGAGGCTTGCGCCCCACCACAGGTCGAGCCCGGCAAGCACGATCGCGTCGGCCAGATAGATCGGGTTGCGCGAGAGCGCGAAGACGCCGCCGGTGACCAGCGCCGCGGGCTGCCGGCGCGGGATCATCGTGGTGCGGTGCAGCGCCATCTGCAGGGCGGCAAGCGCCATCAGCCCCATCGCCGCGCCGATCAGAACCGCCCCGGCCGCGCGCGCGAATGGCAAGGATGGCAAGGGGAGTGGCAGGAGACGGCCGATCGCCCAGCTTGCCAGCGCGAAAAGCGCCAGCCACAGCGGCGGGATATCCGCCTCGCGCAGCAGCTCAGCAGGCGATCGGCGGCGCGCCATGCCCCCCGGCCCGCTCAGCTGCGCCAGACGACGATCTGCGCGAGATCGGAGGGCGCAAACCCCAGAAGCCGCAGCGCCGCAAGCGAGATCTGCGAGCCGGCGTTGCGGTCGCCGACCAGCGGCAGCAGATCGACCTGCACCGAGGCGCCGGTCTTCGGGTCCTCGATCCGGCCCTTGCCCGGGGCCTCGACCAGCGGCGTGCGGATCCAGAAGCCGGTCGCCGTCGGATCGCCGAGGCCCGCCACCGTGGTGCCAAGCCGCATCTCGCCCGGGATCGCCACGACGCCATTTGCGGCGATATGCGCGGCCGAGGTCGTGGTCGCCGATTCGGGCACGCCCGATTGCGGCATCGAGCCCGGCATCGGCCCGGCCTGCGGCAGCGGCGCGACATCGACCGTGCCCGGATCGGGCAGCGCCCCGGTCGCGGCTGCGGCGGTGTCGGCCGGCTTGCGCTCGTCCTTGCCCCCGCCACATCCCGCCAGCGCGATCGCCAGAACCGTGATCGCCACACCCGTCCGCTTCATTCCTGCCTCCGAACCCAAGTCCGGCGCAGACTAGGGGGCGGCGGGGCGCTCTGCAACAGCGCCGCGGCGTCGCGCACGCGGATGTGCGCGTGCGCTTGCCGGGCGGGGCCGCGCGCCCTATCTGGGCGCGCATGGAAACCGCGCCCCTCATCGACCCTTTCGCACGACCGATCACCTATCTGCGGGTGTCGGTCACCGACCGTTGCGACTTTCGCTGCAGCTACTGCATGGCCGAGCACATGCAGTTCCTGCCGAAGAAGGAGCTGCTCACCCTCGAGGAGCTCGACCGGCTGTGCACCGGCTTCATCGGGCTCGGCGTGCGCAAGCTGCGGGTGACCGGGGGCGAACCGCTGGTGCGGCGCGGGATCCTGAGCTTTTTCACCGCGATGGCGCGGCACCTCGAGACCGGCGCGCTCGACGAGCTGACGCTGACCACGAACGGCTCGCAGCTCGCCCGTTTCGCCGACGATCTTGCCGCGCTCGGGGTGCGGCGGGTGAATGTCTCGCTCGACACGCTCGATGCGACGAAATTCGCCGAGATCACCCGCTGGGGCCGCCTCGAGCCGGTGCTCGAGGGGATCCGCGCCGCAACCCGGGCGGGGCTGCGGGTGAAGATCAACACCGTGGCGCTGAAGGGCTTCAACGAGGACGAGCTGTTCGCCCTCGTCGACTGGTGCGGCGCCGAGGGGCATGACCTGACCTTCATCGAGGTGATGCCGATGGGCGAGATGGGCGAGGAACAGCGGCTCGAGCAATACTGGCCGCTGACCGACCTGCGCGCGCGGCTGGCCGAGCGCTTCACCGTCACCGAGACCGGAGAACGCTCGGGCGGGCCGGCGCGCTATGTGCGGCTGACCGAGACCGGCCAGCGCCTCGGCTTCATCACACCGCTGAGCCACAATTTCTGCGAAAGCTGCAACCGGGTGCGGGTGACCTGCACGGGCGAACTGTTCATGTGCCTCGGCCAGGAGGACAGCGCCGATCTGCGCGCGCCGCTGCGCGCCCGCCCGGACGATGACGCGGCCCTGATCGCGGCGATCCGCGCCGCGATCGCGCGCAAGCCGAAGGGGCACGATTTCGACTATTCACGCGCCCATGTTTCGGGTCAGATGAGCCGTCACATGAGTCACACCGGCGGTTGAGCCGCGGCGTGGCGTCCTGACCCAGATCAAGGCGCGCGGACAAGGAAGGCTCCAGTCTTCGCGCCGGACCAAAGGAGAATTCTCGATGTATTCCAACATCATCGTCCCCCTCGCCTTCGACGAGGACCACAACCCCGACACCGCGCTGAACGTGGCGCGCGCGCTCGCCTCGGACGGCGCGCGGATCACGCTCGTGCATGTCATGGCCGATGTGCCGGGCTATGCGATCTCCTACATGCCCGAGGGCTATGCCACCGAACTGCGCCAGACCCTGCAGCAGCAGCTGGATGGGCTTGCCGCCGATTTCGAGGCGGGCGCCGGGGTGATCCGGCAGGGCAATGCGGCGAACGAGATCCTCGATCTCGCCGAGGAGATCCAGGCCGACTGCATCGTCATCGCCTCGCACCGCCCGGGCTTTGGCGATTACCTGATCGGCTCGACCGCGGCGCGCGTGGTGCGCCATGCGCCCTGCTCGGTGATGGTGCTGCGCTGAGGCGGACGGAGGGAGGGGGCGCTGCCCCCTCTTTTGCCTGACGGCAAAATTCACCCCCGGGATATTTCGGGCGATTGGAACCATGCGGCCGGCACAGGTGGCCGGGCGGCAGGTTCAGGCGCCCGCACCGCCCGTCACATCGTAACCATAGACCCAGTCGAAGCGGCCAAGCAGCTTGCCCGGCACCAGCGCCGAAAGCGTGCGGATGCCCAGATGTCCCACCGTCCGGGGCAGCCCCGACAGGTGGTAATTGCGCGCGTTGCGGTTCGCGGCCTCGACGATGCGGGTGCAGCGCGGGGCGCGGGCGGCCTGATAGGCGGCAAGCGCCGCGCTGTCCTCGGTGTGCTGCGCAAGCGTCTCGGCCAGAACCCAGGCATCTTCCATCGCCATCACCGCGCCCTGCGCAAGGAAGGGCAGCGTCGGATGCGCGGCATCGCCCAGCAGCACCGCGCCATCGCCCCACCAGCGCCCGGCGACCGGGTGGCGGAAGAGCCCCCACAGCCCCGGCGCCTCGACCTGCGACAGCCAGTCCTGCACCTGCGGGCAGAACTCCTCGAAGGCCGCGCGCAGCGTCAGCGGATCGTCGGTGAGGCTCCAGCTTTCCTCGACCCAGCGGCGGCGCTCCTCGACCGCGACGATGTTGCGCAGGCCACGGCCGAGCGGATAGCTGACCAGGTGCTTGCCCGCGCCCATGAACACCTGCGCCACCTTCGGCGCGGCGTCGTCGCAGGGGATGAGCGCGCGCCAGGCGACCTGATGGGTGAAGAAGGGGGCGACCGCGCCATTCAGCGCCGCCCGCACCTTCGAATGCAGCCCGTCGGCGCCGATCAGCAGGTCGGTCTCGATCTCGGTGCCCTGCGCGGTGGTCAGCCGCGGCGCGCGCCCGGGGGCGAGCTCGACGGTCTCGATCTTTTGCAGCAGGCGGATCTGCACGCCCGCCGCGCGCGCGCCTTCGGCCAGAAGCTCGATCAGCCGGGCGCGGTGCAGGAAGCGGTATTCGGCGCCGGGCCGCAGCCGTGCGAGGTCGAGCCGCGCCACCCGCGAGGCCGTCTCGCCGTCGATCAGCTCGACCGCCTCGGCGCGCGGGCCCGCCGCCTCGAAGGCCTCGCCAAGGCCGAGCGCGCGCAGCACGCGCGCCCCGTTCGGCGAGACCTGCAGCCCCGCCCCCACCTCGCGGATCGCTTCGGCCTGTTCCAGAACGGTGACCTCGGCGCCGCGCAGCGCGAGGGCGCGCGCCACGGTGAGCCCCGCCACACCGGCACCGAGCACGGTGATCCTGCGTCCGATCAGCATGGTTCCTCCAGAAACGACTGCACCGGCACCATCGGGGTGCCGGTGCGACCTGTCCTTGCGCGAAATCAAACCCCGGGGCACCCCGCCGCCGGAACCGCCGCGATCAATCGTCGCGATGCACGCGCTCGCGCCGCTCGTGGCGTTCCTGCGCCTCGAGCGTCATCGTCGCGATCGGGCGCGCGTCGAGCCGCTTCAGGCTGATCGGCTCGCCGGTCATCTCGCAATAGCCGTATTCGCCGCTGTCGATGCGCCGCAGTGCCGCGTCGATCTTCGTCACCAGCTTGCGCTGCCGGTCGCGGGTGCGCAGCTCGAGCGCGCGGTCGGTCTCCTCGCTGGCGCGATCGGCGATGTCGGGCACATTGCGCGCCGATTCCGCCAGACCTTCAAGCGTTTCCGCGGATTGTTCGAGGAGCTCGTGTTTCCAGGCCAGCAGCTTGCGGCGGAAATACTCGAGCTGCCGTTCGTTCATGAACGGTTCGTCCTCGGCGGGGCGATAGTCATCCGGTAGAAAGATTTCGGCCTTCATTTCTGCCCTCACTCTTCTGCCGTACCGCAAGTCCGGCAGATTCCCTGCCCAAAATTCATGGCGCGCTCATACCGCAACGCCGGTGGGATGTCACGCCCCCGTTTTCACCCCGCGGCGCGGCGGCCGGGCGGACGCCGGGGCGGTTGCGGCCCGCGGCCCGCGCCGCTAGGCTTCGCCCCCGTGCCACAGCCAGCGGAGTTCGCCCGTGCGTTTCCAGTCGACCGACAGCTACGTCGCCCCCGAAGACCTGATCGTCGCGGTCAATGCCGCCGTGGCGCTCGAACGGCCCCTGCTGGTGAAGGGCGAGCCCGGCACCGGCAAGACCGAGCTGGCAAAGCAGGTGGCGCAAAGCCTGCGCCTGCCGATGCTCGAGTGGAACATCAAGTCGACGACGCGCGCGCAGCAGGGGCTTTATGAATATGACGCCGTCAGCCGGCTGCGCGACAGCCAGCTCGGCGAGGCGCGGGTCGCCGATGTGCGCAACTACATCCGCAAGGGCAAGCTGTGGCAGGCCTTCGAGGCCGAGGGCAAGGTCGTGCTGCTGATCGACGAGATCGACAAGGCCGATATCGAGTTCCCGAACGACCTGTTGCAGGAACTCGACAAGATGGAGTTCCATGTCTACGAGACCGGCGAGACGGTGCGGGCGCGCCATCGCCCGGTGGTGATCATCACCTCGAACAACGAGAAGGAGCTGCCCGACGCCTTCCTGCGCCGCTGCTTCTTCCACTACATCAAGTTCCCCGAGGCCGAGACGCTGAAGGCGATCGTGAAGGTGCATTTCCCCGGCATCAAGGAAGCGCTGCTGACCGCCGCGCTGACGCAGTTCTACGAGATCCGCGAGACGCCCGGGCTGAAGAAGAAACCCTCGACCTCCGAGGTGCTCGATTGGCTGAAGCTGCTGCTCGCCGAGGATCTGGCGCCCGAGGACCTGAAGAAGGAGGGCGCGACGCTGCTGCCGAAGCTGCACGGCGCGCTTTTGAAGAACGAGCAGGACGTGCATCTGTTCGAGCGCCTCGCCTTCATCGCGCGCCGTCAGCCCGGGCGCTGAAGGCGACGCGCCGGTTCCGCCCGGACCGCCGCAAGGGGGGCGCTGCCCCCCCTCGGCCTGCGGCCTCCCCCCCCGGGATATTTGACGCGATTGGAAGACGAGAGCCGTCCCGTGCTTCCAATCGCGTCAAATATCCCGGGGGTGAATTTTCCGCAGGAAAAGAGGGGGCAGCGCCCCCTGCCTGCGGCGTCGCTCTCGGCATGAAAATCCCGTTCGTCGCCGCTTGACGACGCCCGGCACTTGGCTTAGGTCTGCGCCTGCACCATGCGGGTATGATGTAATGGTAGCCTGTCAGCTTCCCAAGCTGAACGCGCGGGTTCGATTCCCGCTACCCGCTCCAGCATCTCCCTTCAGTCCGAAACCGGAAGCAGACGGCAAAGCGCCCCCTCCTCGGCGTCGCTGATGATCCTGACATGGCCTGCGCCGTCGACTGTGATGTCGCGCACACGCCGGCCGCGCCGGCCGACGGCAGCATTCCGATGATCCATCGCCACCGCATCGCGCCTTCCGTTTCGGGGCAGTCTGACATGCCGGAGCGTGCCGTGCACCCTTCCCCTTGGCCGCATCCGCCGCTATCAGGCGGAGACACAACCACAGGAGGGCCCGATGGCCGGGATCGAACGCATCGAATGCGGCGCACGGATGAGCGGCGCCGTCGTCTACAACGGGCTTGTCTGGCTGGCAGGCCAGGTCGGCACCCCGGGCGCCAGCGTCGCCGAGCAGACGCAGGCCGCGCTCGCCGAGGTCGACCGGCTGCTGGCACTGGCCGGCTCGGACAAGACGCGCATCCTCAGCGCGCAGATCTGGCTTGCCGACATCGCCGATTTCGCCGAGATGAACGCGGTCTGGGACGCCTGGGTGCCGCAGGGCGCGACGCCCGCGCGCGCGACCGGCGAGGCGAAGCTCGCCGCCCCCGACTACCGCGTCGAGGTGATCGTCACCGCGGCCCAGGCCTGAACCGCGCGCCCCGGGGCGAATGCCGGCGAGGGGATGCGGCGCGCCTTCCCTCGCTTCCAATTGCCGCAAATATCCCGGGGGTGAGCCCGCAGGGCGAGGGGGCAGCGCCCCCTGCCCTTGCGCCCTCAGTCCAGCGGCATCCGCGCCTCGATCATCCCCGCGTACCAGCTTGCCCCGAAGGGGATCGCCTCGTCGTTGAACTCGTAGCCGGGGTGGTGAAGGATGGCGCTGTCACCATTGCCGCAGAAGATATAGGCGCCCGGCCGCGCGTTCAGCATGTAGCTGAAATCCTCGGCCGCCATCTGCGGCGGAAAGCCGGTATCAACGCTGCCCGCGACCGATTGCGCAACGGCGATGGCGGCGCGGGTGGGCTCGGGCGCGTTCACCGTGGCGGGGTAGCCCGGCATCCAGTCAAGCGCGGCGCTTGCCCCCGCGGCCTCGGCAGTCAGCGTGGCGATGCGGCGCAGCTGCGCCTCGGCCGCCGGGCGCAGATCGGGGTCGAGCGTGCGCAGCGTGCCGCGCAGCTCGGCCGTCTGCGGGATCACGTTATAGGCCCCCGTCCCCGCCCGCAGCGTGCAGACCGACAGCACGACGGGTGCAAGCGGGTCGGTCAGCCGCGAGGCCACCGTCTGCAGCGCAACGACGATCTGGCTTGCGACCAGCACCGGGTCGATCGCCTGATGCGGTTTCGCGGCATGGCCGCCGCGGCCGGTCACGGTGATGCGGAACTGGTCGCAGGCCGCCATCACCGCGCCGTCGCGGATCGCGAAGGTGCCAAGCGGCACGCCGGGCCAGTTGTGCATACCATAGATCTCGTCGATGCCGAAGCGCTCCATCAGCCCGTCGCGCACCATTTCGTCGCCGCCGCCGCCGCCCTCCTCGGCGGGCTGGAAGACCAGCACCGCGGTGCCGTCGAAGGCGCGGGTCTCGGCCAGGTATTTCGCCGCGCCGAGCAGCATCGCCATGTGGCCGTCATGGCCGCAGGCGTGCATCTTGCCGGGCGCGGTCGAGGCATGGGGCAGCCCCGTCTCCTCCTCGATCGGCAGCGCATCCATGTCGGCGCGCAGCCCGATCGCCCGGCCCCGGCTGTCGGTGCGGCCGCGGATCACCGCGACGACACCGGAGCGGCCGATCCCCTCGACCACCTCATCGGCGCCGAAGCTGCGCAGCAGTTCCGCCACCCGGCCCGCGGTGCGCGGCAGGTCGAACATCAGCTCGGGGTGGGCGTGGAAATCGCGCCGCCAGGCGATGATCTCGGGCAGCAGTTCGGCGAAGCGGTTCTTCACGGGCATCGGGCACCTCCAGACGCGCCAGCCTGCGGCAGAAGCGGCGCGCCGGCAAGCCCCTGACACGCCGTCAGAAGGTCGGGCCGAGATCCATCTTCGTGCCGTCCGAAAAGCGGGTAAGGCGGAACCGGCGCAGGTCGTGGCCCGGGTCGCGGCCCAGCATCCGCGCCGCCATCACCCGCCCGATCGCTGGGCCGATGCCGAAGCCATGCCCCGAGAGCCCGGTGGCGATGAAGAGGCCGGGCACCGGGCTTTCGTCAAGCACCGGCACGGTGTCGGGCATCACGTCGATCATCCCGGCCCAGGAGCGGATCAGCCGCGGCACGCCAAGCGCCGGGAAGGCCCGGGCAAAGCCCGCCTGCACCTCCTTCAGCCGCGCCAGATTCGGCGCGGGGTCGAGGACGCGCCGCCGCTCGAACGGGCTTTCCTCTTCCTCGCTCCAGTGCCGCGGCGTGGTCCAGCCATCGGGCCAGCCACGCCCGGGCGCCCAAGGGCGCAGCCGGGTCTTGGCGCCGTCGCGGCGGATCTGCGGCAGATAGCGCAGCAGGTTCCGAAACGCGTCGGGGCCGATGTAGAAATCGTGCCAGGTGCCCGAGGCGAGGGTGTAGCCGCCGTCGAGCCGGCGCCGCCAGGCGAAGATCTCGTCGGTGGCCGCGACCTGCGCCACCTCGGGCAGCGGCTCGGTCTGTGCGACGGTCGAGCGCACCGCAAGCTGCGGCAGCCGCACCCCCTCGCGCGCGGCGAAAAGCGACGACCAGGCGCCGCCCGCCAAAAGCACCTGCGGCGCGGCGATCCGGCCCAGTTCCGTCACCACGCCGATCACCCGCCCGCCGGCGCGGTCCAGCGCGCGCACGGCGCAATTCTCGACGATCTCCACGCCCGCGGCGACGGCGAGGCGGGCAAGGAGCGGCACCGCCACCCAGGGCTCGGCGCGCGCGTCGGACGGCGTGATCAGCCCCGCCGCCCACCCCGCCGTCGAGGACAGCGCCGAGAGCTCGGCGCGCGACATCAGCCGGCTTTCAAGCCCGTGCTCGGCCGCCAGCCGCACCCAGGCCTCATAGCCCGCGACGGCGGCGGGGTCATGCGAGAGATAGGCGACGCCGGCGCGACGAAAGCCGAGCTCGGGGCCGATCTCGGCGGCAAATCCCTGCCACAGCGCGAGCGCCTCGAGCATCAGCGGCAGCTCGGCCGGGTCGCGGCCCTGGGCGCGGATCCAGCCCCAGTTGCGGCTCGACTGTTCGCCCGCGATCCGGCCCTTCTCGCACAGCACGACGCGCTGGCCCGCCTGCGCGAGATAATAGGCCGTCATCACCCCGGCGATGCCGCCGCCGATCACCACCACGTCGGCCTGCGCCGGCGGCGGGCCCGGGTAAACGACGCGCTCCGCCTCGGAAATCACGAATGCCATCTGTGCCCCCTGCTGTGCCGCCCCGAAGCTCGCGCCGCGGCGGGCCCGCGTCAAGCCCGATGCCGCAGTGCGGCACAATCTGTCTCCCGCGGTCCACGGCGGGTTGGCAGGCGCGGACCGGGGCGTTAGGCTTTCCGCAGACGAAAGGATCCCGGTGAACCTCCTGATCTTCAGTGACCTCGACGGCACCCTGCTCGATCACGCCAGCTATGATTTCGCCCCGGCGCGGCCGATGCTCGCCTGGCTTGCCGCACAGAACGTGCCGGTGGTGCTCGCCTCCTCGAAGACCGGGGCGGAGATTGCCGGCTGGCAGGCGCGGATGGGGCTTGGCCGCTGGCCGGCGATCGTCGAGAACGGCGCGGCGCTGCTCGAGGGCGCGCCCGACGACACGGGCTATCGCGCGATCCGCGCGGCGCTCACCACCCTGCCCGCGCCGTTGCGCGCGCACTTTCGCGGCTTTGGCGACATGAGCGTGGCCGAGGTGGCGGAAGTGACCGGGCTGCCGCCCGGGGAAGCGGCGCTCGCGAAGCAGCGCGCCCATTCCGAGCCCGGACTATGGTCGGGAACCGAGGCGGAGGCCGAGGCCTTCCTGGCCGCCCTCGCGCCCCACGGCCTTTCGGCGCGTCGCGGCGGGCGGTTCCTGACGTTGTCGCAGGGCGGCACCAAGGCCGGGCGGATGGCCGAGCTGATCGCCCGCTTCCGGCCCGAGCTGACCATCGCGCTTGGCGATGCGCCGAACGACACCGAGATGATCGCGGCCGCCGACCGCGGCGTCATCGTGCGCAACGATGCCGGCACGCCCCTGCCCCGCCTCGCGGGCGAGGACAGCGGCCGCATCCTGCGCACCACCCGCTCCGGGCCCGAGGGCTGGGTCGAGGGGCTGACACGGATCCTGCGCCAGACCGGGATCGCCACAACAGGAGAGGCCCATGGCTGACTTTCACCAAAACGGCAATATCGCGCAGTTCCATGACCTGCGCACCCGGCCGCTCGAGGAACTCGAATACCGGCTCGAGACCTTCGCCCAGACCCGCAAGATCAGCCTGATCCTGCCCTCGCTCTTTTCCGAGCTGGAGGGGGCGGCGCTGGCGAAGATCCTCGACGAGCTCTCGAAGGTGAAATACCTGCATCGCATCATCATCGGCCTCGACCGCGCCGATGCCGCGCAATTCGCCGAGGCGAAGCGCTTCTTCGCGCGGCTGCCGCAAAACCATGTGGTGATCTGGAACGACGGGCCGCGGGTGCGCGCGGTGATGGAGCGGCTGGCAGCGCAGGGCATCGGCCCGATCGAGCCGGGCAAGGGCCGCAATGTCTGGGGCTGCATCGGCTATCTGATCGCCTGCGCCGACAGCGCGGTGATGGCGATCCACGATTGCGACATCACCACCTACGACCGCGGAATGCTGTCGCGCCTCGTCTATCCGGTGCTGCATCCGCAGCTGCCCTATCACCTGTCGAAAGGGTTTTACCCGCGCATCGGCAATGGCCGGCTGGGCGGGCGGGTGACGCGCAACCTGGTCAGCCCGCTGCTGATCTCGCTGAAGAAGGTGGTGGGCGACCGCGACTACATCGACTACCTGCGCGCCTTCCGCTATCCGCTCTCGGGCGAGGTCGCGATGCGCACCGCCTCGCTGCCGGACCTGCGGCTGCCGTCGGACTGGGGGCTCGAGATCGGGGTGCTGTCGGAGGCCTGGCGCAACCTCGGCCCGCGCGCCGTGTGTCAGGTGGAAATCGCCGACAGCTATGACCACAAGCATCAGGAGCTGTCGCACGAAGACGCGCAGACCGGGCTCAACCGGATGTCGATGGACATCTGCAAGGCGATCTTCCGCAAGCTCGCCGCCGATGGCACGGTATTCTCCTCGAACATCTTCCGCACGCTGAAGGCCACCTATTACCGCCGCGCGCTCGACATGCTCGAGGTCTATTCGCATGACGCGATGATGAACGGGCTCGCCTTCGACCGCCACGCCGAGGAGAAGTCGATCGCGCTTTTCGCCGAGAACATCACCAATGCCGGGCAGGTCTTCCTCGACACGCCGCAGGAACAGCCCTTCATCCCGAACTGGAACCTCGTCCATGCCGCCGACCCCGAGCTGATGGCCGATTTCCGCGTCGCCGTCGCCGCCGATCAGGCCGGGGCCTAGCCGGTGTTCGCGATCCAGCGGCACTGATAGGGGGCGAAGGCGATCGTGCCGTCGGGGTCGATCGCCTCGCCCGAGAGCAGGTCGCGCCAGTCCTCGTCGGCAATCAGGTTCAGCGAAAAGGCGTCGATCACCACCGTCTCGGCCGAGACGTTGTGCAGCGCGAAGATCGACTGGCCGCGGTCGAGCGACTGCCGCCAGACGCACAGCAGCCGGTCGTCGGGGGCCAGCGTCAGCTGCGTCGCATTCGGGTGAAAGCCGGGCTGGCGGGCGCGGATGCGCAGCCGCCGCTTCATCTCGGCCATCACCTGCGCGGCGGCCGTCGCCGGATCGTCAAGCCGCGCGCACAGCGCGGGATAGCTCCAGCGGTGGCGGTTGATCGCCCGGTTCATGCCGCGCTGCGCCACCGCCGTGTGGTCGTTTTCGGTCGCGGTGAAGGAATGGATGTAGAAGGCCGGAATCCCCTCGAGCGACATCACGATCGTCTGCGAGCACAGGAAGCGCGCGATCCGGTCGCCCTCCTCGCCCGCGAAGGTGCGGCGCATCGCGTCGAAATAGCTGCAGTTGAGCTCGTAGGGCGCCTCGCCGCCGCCCGGCAGCGCCCGCATCGACACCAGCCCGCCGTTGTCGCGCACGCAATCGATCATCGCCGCGATCTCCTCGGGCGGCAGGATGCCCTCGACCGGGCGCATGCCGATGCCATCATGGCTCGCGGTGAAGTTGAAATAGGCGCAGCCCAGCGGCGCCGGCGGCATTGCCCGCAGCCAGCGCCGCAGGTAGCGCACATTGCCCGACAGCATCGCATGCAGCACGAGCGGCGGCAGCGGGAACTGATAGACCATATGCGCCTCGTCACGCCGGCCGAAATAGCTCAGGTTCTCGGCCTTGGGCACGTTCGTCTCGGTCAGCAGGATCACCGGCTCGGTCGCGTAATCCGCAAGCAGCCGCATCAGCTTCACGATCGCATGGGTCTGCGGCATGTGGATCGAGGGCGTGCCCGGCGCCTTCCACAGGAAGGCCACCGCATCGAGCCGGATGATCCGCACGCCTTCGTCGATATGCAGCCGCAGGACGCGCAGGATCTCGAGCAGCACCTCGGGGTTGCGGAAATCGAGATCGACCTGATCGTGGCTGAAGGTGCACCAGACATGGCGCGGCCCCATCGCCGTCGTCACCGCGCGCAGAAGCGGCGAGGTGCGCGGCCGCACCACCGCGCTCAGATCGTCCTCGGGCGAGGCCTCCATGAAGAAGCGGTCATAGGGCGGCTGACCCTGGAGATAGGCGGTGAACCAGGCGCCCTGCGACGAGACATGGTTCAGCACCATGTCCGACATCAGGCTGAAGGCCGCGCCGATGCGGCGGATGTCGGACCAGTCCCCAAGCGCGGGGTCGACCTCGCGGTAATCCATCACCGCGAAGCCGTCGTCCGAGCTTGACGGGAAGAAGGGCAGCACATGAACGCCGTCGACCACCCCGGTCATCTCGCGCCGCAGGAAGTCGTGCAGCAGATCAAGCGGCTTGTGCGCGCCGTCCTCGATCGAGTTGCCATAGGTGATGACGATCGCGTCGCGTTCCGACCACAGGTTGTTCGAGGGCCGGCGCGGCCGCTGCCGGCGCGTGCGCCCCTCGGGCCAGAAGGCGGCAAGCACCGCGCGGGCAAGGTCCCCGGCATCGCGGGCGGGATAGATCTGCTGCAGAAGTCCCCGGAGATGGGTCTGCAGAATGGCATGTCCGGCGGGCCTGTCGATCGCTCGGGTCCTCCTGTGGCGCGGGCGGCGTGTGCCCCATCAGACCCCGCCCCGGCACCAAGGTAAAGACCCGATGCGCCGCTGGCGCCGCCCGCCCCGCCCCTGCCCGCCCGGGCGGCAAGCGCCGGGCAGGACTGCCACTTTTCGCGCCGCGCGCTCAGCAGATGCGCGGCAGCTGCTCGCCCACCAGCATGTCGACGATCCGCGCCCCGCCAAAGGCCGTGCGCATCCGCACCTGCCCCGGGTGCGCCGCAACCGCGGCGCCGATGATGCAGGCGCCCTGCCCCTCGGGCCGCGCCCGCATCGCAGAGAGCGCCGCCTCGGCCTCGTCCCCGGGCACGAAGACGACCAGCCGCCCCTCGTTCGCAAGATACAGCGGATCGAGCCCGAGGATCTCGCACATGCCCGAGACCTCGGCGCGCAGCGGCAGCGCCTCTTCCGAAATCTCGATACCGCAGCCCGCCGCCGCCGCGATCTCGTTCAGCGCCGAGGCGAGCCCGCCGCGGGTCAGATCCCGCGCCGCCCGCGCCCCGGGCGCCGCCGCCAGCACCGCCTCCATCAGATGGCCAAGCGCCGCGCAATCGCTCTCGAGCGCGGTCGAAAGCGCCAGATCGCCGCGCGCGGCAAGGATCGTCGCGCCGTGATCGCCGAGCACCCCGTTCACCAGCGCGACATCGCCCGGCCGCACCCGGGCCGCGCCCATCTCGCGCCCGGGCGGCACCACGCCGACCCCGGCGGTGGTGACAAAGACGGTATCGCAGGCACCGCGCCCGACGACCTTGGTGTCGCCGGTGACGATCCGCACGCCGGCGGCCTCGGCCTCGCGCGCCATGGTGGCGACGATGCGGCGAAGCAGCGCGATCTCGGTCCCCTCCTCGATCACGAAGGCGGCCGAGAGCCACAGCGGCCGCGCGCCGCTCACCGCCAGATCATTCACCGTGCCGCAGACGGCGAGCTTGCCGATGTCGCCGCCCGGAAACTCGAGCGGCGTCACCACGAAACCGTCGGTGGTGAAGGCCAGCCGCGCCCCGGGTTCGGCGAGCGCCGCGGCGCTCAGCTGCGCCGCGTCCTCCATCCCCGGCGGCTCGAAGACGGCGGTGAACACCTCCTCGATCAGATCGCGCATCGCCGTGCCGCCGCCACCATGGGCCAGCGTCACCCGTTCGTCCCGCAATGCCATTTCATCTTGCTCCAAATACCTCGGGGGTCCGGGGGCAGCGCCCCCGGGCGGGTCGGGGGCGTCACGCCCCCGAACTCATTCCGCCGCGGCCCGCGCCCCGCCATATTGCCAATAGGCCGCACAGGCGCCCTCGCTCGACACCATCAGCGCCCCCAAGGGCATCTCGGGGGTGCAGCCGCGGCCGAATTGCGGGCAGTGCACCGGCTTCATCCGCCCGGTCATCACCGCCCCGCAGGCGCAGCCCTCGGGGTCGGCAAGTTCCGTGCGCACGCCGGCATAGCCCACGCCGAATTTCTCCTCGGCGTCAAAAGCCCTGTAGGCGGGCCGGATCCGCAGCCCCGAGGCGTCGATCTCGCCCAGCCCCCGCCACTCGAAGGAGGGCCGCTTCTCATAGACATCGGCGATCGCGGCAAGGCTCACGGCATTGCCATGCTCGGGCACGACGCGCGCATACTGGTTCTCGACCTCGGCCCGCCCCTCGGCGATCTGGCGCAGCACCATCATCACCGATTGCAGCAGGTCGGTGGGCTCGAACCCCGCCACCACAATCGGCTTGTGATAGTCGCGCGCGATGAAATCATAGGGGTGGATGCCGATCACCATGCTGACGTGACCCGGCCCGATGAAGCCGTCAAGCCGCATGTCGGGGTCATCGAGCAGCGCCCTGATCGGCTCGGGCACGGTGATGTGGTTGCAGAAGACCGAGAAATTCGCCAGCCCCTCGCGTGCCGCCTGCTGGATCGCCAGCGCGGTCGAGGGCGTCGTCGTCTCGAAACCAAGCCCGAAGAAGACGACCTCGCGATCGGGGTTGCGGCGGGCAAGTTCGAGCGCATCGAGCGGCGAATAGACCATGCGGATATCGGCCCCCGCGGCCTTCGCCTGCAGCAGCGAGCGTTTCGAGCCCGGCACCCGCATCGCGTCGCCGAAGGTGGTGAAGATCACCCCGGGCTTCCCGGCGATCTCGATGCACTCGTCGACGCGCGCGCGCGGCAGCACGCAGACCGGGCAGCCCGGGCCATGCACGAACTCGACCCCCTCGTGCACCAGCTTGTCGAGCCCGTAGCGGAAGATCGAATGGGTGTGGCCGCCACAGATCTCCATGATCGCGACGGGCGTGTCGCGGGTCGCGCCGATCGTGTCGGCGAGCTGCGCGATCTCGGCCAGCAGTGCCTTCGCGGCCTTCGGGTCGCGGAATTCGGAGGCGAATTTCATCCCCGTCCCTCCAGCGCCGCGTCACCCTCGGCCATCTGCGCCAGCGCCTCCTGCGCCTCGCCCAGATCGTGGAGCGCGGCAAGGGTCTTTGCCGCCTCCTCCTCGTCGATCAGGCTCATCGCGAAACCCACATGAATGAGCACCCAGCGGCCGAGCAGCGCCTCGAGCGGCCCCTCGGCGACGCAGGCCACGTTCACCTCGCGCCGCACCCCCGACACCTCGGCCATCGCCATCAGCCGCCCCGCGTCGGTGATCGCCACGATCTGTCCCGGAATCCCCAAGCACATCTCAGACCTCCTCCTCCTCGCTCGCCGCCGAGGGATCGATGATCCCGTAACGGTCCAGTTTCGCCCGCAGCCCAACCCGCGACAGACCAAGCTCGGCCGCCGCCCGGCTCTTGTTCCAGCGCTGCCGCGTCAGGGTCTCGCGCAGGATCCGCATCTCGATCAGCTCGATGCGGTCCTTGAGCGAGCCCTCGGCGGTCATCACCTCTTCCGCGGCCCGGTCCGCCCCCTCGTCCGAGGGCGCCGCCTGCAGGATATGGCGCGAGATCAGCTCGGCGCCCAGCACATTTTCCTGCGCGAAGATCAGCATCCGCGTGACCTCGTTCGTCAGCTCGCGCAGATTGCCGGGCCAGTCGTAGTTTTCCAGAAACTCGAGCGCCGCCGCCTCGAAGCCGAGGATCGGCTTGCCATGTGCCCCGGCGGCGTCCGACAGGATCGCCTGAGCGAGCATCGCGACATCGCCGCGCCGCGCGCGCAGCGGCAAGAGCGTGATCTCGCCAAGCGCGATGGCATAATAGAGATCGGCGCGAAAGCGGCCCTCGGCGACCGCGCTGCGCAGATCGCAGGCCGCGCCCGCGATCAGCCGCAGGTTGGTGCTGACGCTCTCCTGCCCGCCGACCGGGGTGATCGTGCCCTCGGCCAGCATCCGCAGCAGCGCGAGCTGCAGCGCCGGGCTCGCCGCCTCGAGCCCCGCCAGATAGAGCGTGCCGCGGTCGGCCTTCTGCGCCAGCCCGATCCGCGCCATGCCGCCCGGCAGCACGCCGCGCTTTGCCCCGAAGAGTTCGATCATCGCGAGTTCCTCGGGCATGCCGGCGATCGAGAGTTCATAGAACGGCTTGTCCGAGCGCAGCGAACCATAGTGCATCGCCCGCGCCATCTGCCCCTTGCCGGTGCCCGGCTCGCCGGTCAGCAGCACCGGCACGTCGAAGGTCGCGTATTGCCGCGCGAGCTTGACCGCCGCGTTCATCGCCGAGTTCGGGCTGCGCAGGATGGTCTCGAACCCCATCCCCTCGCGCAGCGCGCGGCGGCGCTTCTCGACCCGGGTCTCGGTCGTGGTGTTCAGAAAGCGCATCTCGAGCGACAGCCGCTCGTTCTCGCGGGCGAGCGCGAACATCTTCGCCGCGTTGCGCGCCGCCGCCAGAAGCTGTTCGGGGTGCCAGGGCTTGGCGATGAACTGATGCACCCCCGCCTCGTTGATCGCCGCCACCATCGAGTTGCTGTCGGTATAGCCGGTGATGACGATGCGCACCGTCTCGGGCCAGCGCTCGCGCACCTCGGTCAGGAAGTCGACACCCGAGCGCCCGGGCATGCGCTGGTCGCAGAAGATCACCTGCACCCACTGATCCTCGAGCACCGCGATCGCCTCGTCGGCCGAGAGCGCGGTCAGAATCTCGAACTCGTCCTCGAGCGCCATCTTCATGGCGAGGGCCGAGTGCGGCTCGTCATCGACAAGCAGGATCGCCGGGGTGGAGGCCGCCATCACGCGCCCTTCCGCGCCAGGCCCGCGCGCAGCCAGTCGAGCCAGGCCTGCATCCCCTCGCCGGTGCGGGCCGAGACGCGCAGCACCTCGATCGCCGGGTTCACCCGCTTCACGTTCGCCTCGTAAAGGTCGAGATCGACGTCGCAATAGGGCGCAAGATCGACCTTGTTCAGGATCGCAAGCCCCGCCGCCGCGAACATGTCGGGGTATTTCAGCGGCTTGTCCTCGCCCTCGGTGACGCTGAGGATGGCAACCTTGGCGTCCTCGCCGAGGTCAAAGGCCGCCGGGCAGACGAGGTTGCCGACATTCTCGATGAAGAGAAACGCGCCCTCGGGCAGGCCAAGGCGCGCAAGCGCCGCCTCGACCATCCGGCCATCGAGGTGACAGCCCTTGCCGGTGTTCACCTGGATCGCCGCGGCACCGGTGGCGCGGATCCGGTCGGCGTCGTTCGTGGTCTGCTGGTCGCCCTCGATCACCGCCAGCGGCACCTCGCCCAGCATCTCGATGGTGCGGCACAAAAGCGTGGTCTTGCCCGAGCCGGGCGAGGACACGAGGTTCGTCGCAAAGGCATGGCGCGCGGTGATCGCAGCGCGGTTGCGGGCAGCGAAGGCGTCGTTCTTCGACAGGATGTCGGTCTCGATCTCGATCAGCCGCTCCTGGCTCATGCCCGGAACCTCGGTGCCCGCAGGGCCGTGGCCAAGGTGGATGTCATGGCCCCCCTGCGCGTGGCCGTGGTCATGCAGCGCCCCGCCAAGAGCCGGGATCGCCACGCTTTGCAGCGGTGCGGGATGGGGCGCGGGATGGGGCGCAAGCGCTGCCCCCGCCTGCCCGGTCTTTTCCAGATGGGCGCGGAACGCGTCCTCCACGCTGTGTCCGCCGCAACCGCAAACCGTGCACATCAGAGCACCTCCAAATCCTTGATCCGCATCTCTTCGCCGCCCTGCACGAGCAGCTTGCCGCCGCCGCACTCCGGGCAGGGATCGAGACGGTGGCGGATCTCCACCGCCGCCCCGCAGTCATAGCACAGCGCCTTGCCGGGCAGCTCGATCACCTCGAGCGCTGCGCCCTCGGCGACCGAGCCACGCATCACCACGTCGAAGGCGAAGTCGAGCGCCTCGGTCTCGACGCCGGCAAAGCGGCCGATCTCCAGCCGCACCCGGGTGACGCGCGAAAACTCGTTCGCGCGCGCCGCGTCCTCGATCACCTCGCGGATGCCCTCGGCAATCGACATCTCATGCATCGGTCAGCTCCCGCAGATCGACCGCCACGCAGGGGTCGAGAAGATCGACGACCAGCGCCGCAAGCCCTGCCTTCGCCGCGGGCAGCGTGGCAAGCGCGCGTTCAAGCGCCCCGCCCGGGGCCAGCAGGTGATCGGTGGGCGTGACGCGGGCGAGCGCCGTCACCCGCCCGGCCTCGGTCTCGGCGCGCAAGGCATAGGTGCCGCGTGCCGCGGCGACCAGGGCGGTGCCGTCGTCGGTCAGCCGCGCCGGGCGCGGCGCGGCGCAGAAGGCATCGAGATCGACAAGCCGGCCAAGGGCGCGCCAGAGCGGCCCGCGCCCGAAAGCGGCCTCGGCGGCGCGCATCAGCGGGTCCTCGGCGACCCGCCCGGCGGGCGAGTTCTCCTGTGCGGTGAGCGCCATCGGCTCGGTCAGCGGCGGCAGGTCGGCGGTCGCCTCGCCGGGCGCGAAACGCGCCGCAATCTCGGCCAGAAGCGGCGCCATGCCGCGGCCCGTGGCAAGCCAGCCCGCCAGATCCGCGGGCTTGTCACCGCCCCAGAGCGCCACGCTCAGCCCCGCGCCACCCTCCGCCCAGCCCGTGGGCAAAGGCCGCGAGTCAAGGCCCAGCAGCCGCGGTCCGCTCAGGCACAGCTTCGCCAGATGGTCGCGCAGGATCTCGCGCCGGGTGTCGGCGGCATCGGCCGGCAGGCCGAGCGCCAGCCGCGCCGCCAGCCCCTGCGCTGCGCCGCACAGGTTGAAGAGCCGCGGCAGCAGCTGAGCCACCTCCCCGGCCGGGCGCCCGCGCATCAGCGCCGCGACCGGCAGCGGCGCGGGCGGCACGATCTGCACCGCAAGCGCCGCGCCCGCCGGGCGCAGGGTGATGGCGAGCGCCGTGCTCATGCGGCCCCCTCGGGCGCCGGGTCGTCGGCGAGCCCCGCCGAGATCAGCCGCCGCCGCGTCGGCGCCACCGCCTCGGCCATGTCCTCGGCCTCGGGCGCCTCGGCCGCTGCAAGCTCGGCCTCCCGCCCCGCGCGGATCTCGGCGGCGCGATCGGTCTCGGCCCGGTTCCCGGTCTTGAAAAGTTCGACCATGATCGCCCGGGCGACGTCGCGCGCCTGCATCTGGGTCTGGAAATCGCCCATCGGCGAGAACAGCGAGCACGCCTTGTAGCCGCCGCCCATCTCGCGCACGTTGTGGATGAACTCGTAACGGCCCGAGGGGAAGTCAATCGCCTCCTTCGCGCCCGGGGTCAGGGTGGACCAGTCCTCGCCCTCGGCGGGCAGCAGGATCAGGTTCATGAACCACGGGCTGACCAGCACCCCGAGCGCCCGGCCCTCATGGGCGACAAAGCCCACCGCCTCGACCGAGAGCGCCTTGTTCACCAAGGGCACGTCGCGCATCTTGGCGTTCCAGATCTCGCGGAAATCGGCCGCCAGACGCTCGGCCTGTGCCGCCACCCGCTGCGCCGCAAGCAGCGCCGGCGCGCCCGGGTCCTCGCGCACCATGAACTGCGCCTTCGGCGCGTCGCAGGTCGGGCAATGCCAGTCCTCGGGCAGCGCGGCAAAGGGCGTGCCGGGCAGGATCTGCCGGCTGTCGTCGCCCTCGGCCGGGTCATAGGGCGTCCAGCAGATCTTGCATTCCATCACCGCGCGCGCCGAAATCCGGTCGTTCGCGCCAAGATACGAGCCCTCGAAGCCGGTCATCGGATCGCCTCCAGAACCTCGCGGATGCGCCCGCCGCTGTCCTCGAGATCCTCGCGCGCCGCCATCGCCACCTCGGGCATCGCCGTCACCTCGAAAGTGTCGAGAATAAGCGTGTCCATCGAGTTGAAGAACTGCACGCGCCAGACATGCGTGAGCCCGGTCGCGGTGATCCGGCAATTGCCATAGCCGCGCGAGAGAATGGTCACCGCGCCCTCGCCAAGCGCGGCGTCAAGCCAGAGAAGATCTTCCTCGGTATGCGGCAGCAGCGTCAGGTTGATGACATGCGGCAGCCCGCCCGCGAAGCGCGCCGAGTGGTCCTCGAGCTCGGCCATCAGCGCGGGGGCGTTCACCACGCCCGCGGGGCGCGGATGGCGCGCGCCGCGCGCGGCGCGGAAGGGCTCGAAGGCGCGCGAGATCGCGGCGGCGGGCACCGCGCCCACCTCGATGTGGTCGATGCCGGCGCCGATCACGCTCCAGACGCCCGCGAAGACGCTTTCCTGCACCGCAAGCGCCGGGATGCCGCGGATCTTCATCGCCACCTCGCCCTGCCCCATGGTCTCGGCAATGAGCGCCCGGTTCGGCGCATCGAGGGGCGCAAGGTCGAACCTTGCCATGCCGCCCGCGGCGCAGACCGCGGCGGCATCGGCGATCTCGGCCAGAAGGGCCAGCGCCGGGCCGAGGTCAGTGGCATCCTCGACCTCGGGCAGATGCGTCGAATAGGTGCGCATGCCGTCGGGCAGCTGCATGTAATGCAGCTCCTCGCCCTCTTCGGGCTGCGAGCCCGGACCGAACCCGACGGGCGGCAGGTGGAAATTGGAAACCATCGGTTCAGCCTTTCGCGGTCAGGATATGGGTGGTGCGGGCGATGTAATCGTCCCAGTCGCGGATCTTCTCGATCGCGCCGAGGAACACGCCGTCGCGGTAGAACAGGAACGCCGGCGTGCGCAGCGCGCGGGTCTCCTCGCGCAGCTGCGCCTCGATCGCGTCGCCGACCACGGCGCAGTCGAAGGCGTGCTGGAAGGCCATGCGCAGCTCGGGCAGCACCACGGCGGCGTCGGGCGTCTCGAGGTTGCGCTTCGCGTTGCCCGGCACCAGCAGGCAATGCGCGCCGGGCCGGGTGGTGAACTCGGCCAGATCCGAGCGGTTGCCCAGCAGCGGCCAGCCCAGCTCGGCGATCAGCCGCGCCACGAGCGGGTGCATCACGCCCGAGGGGGCAGCATCGGGAAGAACGAGATCGTGCATCGGGCCCTCCTCAGGCGCTGGTCTTGCCGGCGTCGAGCGCGGCCTGCAGATGGGGCGGCAATTGCGGCGCGCGCGCCTCGAGATCGGCGAAGGCGTCGCCCAGCCCCTCGCCCGCCATCAGCGCCCGCAGCCCGCCAAGCGCGGCCGTGATCTTCGCCGCCTCCTCGGCCGCAAGCACCGCGCGCGCGGCACCGAGGAAAGAGAGAACCCAGTCCCCCACCACCGCCTCGGGGGTGAGCGAGAGGTCGACGATGACCGCCCGCCCCTCCTCGATTGCCTCGCCGCGGATGCCCTCGACCGCCGTCAGCTGCACCGGAATGCCCACACACATCACGCAGTCTCCTTGGCTGTCGCGGGGAAGAAACGATCGTCGCCGGTGCGGCAGGCCGCCGCGGCCGAGGGGCGGCCGGTCTCGTAGGCGCCGCGCCGGATCGCGGCATCGGCGAGATCGCCGGTCTCGGTGCGGCCTGCACCCACCGGCACGCCCCAGCGGCAAAGCTCGGCCACCGCCTCGGCAATCGCCGGACCGATCTGCGCCGCCACCGCCGGCCGCAGGCCGCCGCCATAATCCTCGAGCTCGACCGGCTGGCAGCCGATCAGCGTCAGCCGCGCCGGGCAGCCGCCGGTGAATTGCGCCGTCGCCAGCACGTCCTGAAACCCGGTCTGGTGCAGCGACATCTTCTTCGCGCCCATGAAGGCCGGCACGTCCGCGTCGCGCAGCACCCGCAGCGTGCCGGGCGGAAGCCCGAAGTCGATGGCATCGAAGACGAGAAGCGCGTCGGCCTCTTCGAGGAAGGGCAGCAGATAGAGCCCCTGGGTGCCGCCGTCGAGCAGCCGCACCCGTTCAGGCAGCGCACACCGCTCGGCCATCTCCTCGACGCAGCGCACGCCGAAGCCCTCATCCGCCCAAAGCACATTGCCGATGCCGAGGACAAGCACCCGTTCAGGTCGTTCAGCTGGCATAGGTCCCTCCCCTTGACCGTCTGCTGGCAAGAGGCTTTTCGCCCCCGATTGATTCCGAAAGTAATCTTTCCGCCGCGTGTCGCCGCCGAAAAATTCAAGCCCCGGGCATTGTGCCTCATCGCCTTGAAATGACACCGAAATCCGACCGAAACCCTGCCCGGCGAGAGAGGAATTCCGGTAAGGAGCTTACCACCCGGTCGCGAAATCCGGCAATTCATTTTCCGCATGGCAGCCCTGAACGCAAACAGGCGCGGGAGGCTCCCGCGCCTGTCCGTCCGGCCGAGCGGATCACTCGTTACCCATTCCGGTTCAGTCGATCCGGTCGTCCTTGAACATGCGGTGGCCGGAAATCATCGTCGACACCATCGACTGGCGCGACATGATGTCCTCGCGGATCGCGGCATAGATGTGGATGATCATGAAGATCACGATCGCCCACATGCCGAGGTGGTGCAGCGTGTGCAGCCGCTGACTGTTCTGCACGAGGCCCAGAAGCCAGCCCATCGCGGTATCAGGCAGGCTGCCCTGTCCCGCGCCCTCGGCATAAAGCGCCCAGCCGGTGCCGATCATGAAGGTCAGCCCGAGCGTCATGAAGCAGAACATCGCCACATGCGCGAGCGGGTTATGCCCCACATATTTCTTCGGGTGCTTCTCGAGGAACATGTACCAGCGCAGCTCCCACAGCAGTTCGCGCCAGAACCTCCTGTTGAAGATCGGCACGTAAAACATTTGCCGGGCGTGGGAATTTCCGACGAAGGCCCAGTAGATGCGGCCGAAGAAGCCGACCGTCAGGATCATCGCCGCGGCGAAATGGGCAAAGCGGATGTACCCCATCACGAACTGGTCGTAGGCCTCGGCGATCTGCATCGTCGGCAGCGGCCGGCCGATCAGATAGCCGGTGACGCACAGCACGGTGATGGCAAGCGCATTGACCCAGTGCCAGATCCGCACCGGCGCCTGATAGACATAGACCGAGGTGCTGTGGCGGATCGATTCCAGATCCTCGAGCGTCGCATCCCCGGTCAGGCGCGCGGCCTCGAAGATCTCGTGCGCCTCGCGGGCGGGGTGAAAGATCTTGTCACTCATGGCCCGGCCCTCCCCTGGCTCTTGCCTTGATCTGCATCGCTTCCTCCCTCAGCGCACCTTGACCCGGGTCAGTTCCTGACCGTCGGGCGACATCACATGGGTCGAGCAGGCCAGGCACGGATCGAAGCTGTGCAGCGTGCGCAGGATCTCGACCGGCTCCTCGGGGCGCTCCATCTTGGTGTTCATCAGCGAGGCCTCGAAGGCGCCGATATTGCCCTGGGTGTCGCGCGGCGAGCCGTTCCAGGTGGTCGGCACGACGCATTGATAGTTCTCGATGCGACCGTCCTTGATCTTGATCCAGTGGCCAAGCGCGCCGCGCGGCGCCTCGGTCATGCCGACGCCCTTGGCCTCCTTCGGCCAGGTCGAGGGATCCCATTTCTCGACATTCGCCGTCGACTGGTCGCCGTTCCGGATGTTGGCGATCATCTTGTCGAAGAAGTGCCGCTGCAGGCGCGAGCAATACTCGCTTTCAAGCGCCCGCGCCGCAGTGCGGCCGAGCGTCGAGAAGAGGGCATTGAACGGCAGATCCATGGTGCGCAGAAGGCCGTCGACCTGGCTCTTGATGTCCTCGTGGCCCTTGGCATAGCCCACGACATAGCGGGCAAGCGGCCCCACCTCCATCGCGTGGCCCCGCCAGCGCGGCGCCTTGATCCAGGAGTATTTCGCCGACTCGTCGAGTTCGACGATATTGGTGCGGGTGCCCTTGGCGTTCGGGCCAAGCTCGTAATGCGGGGTGGTCTCGCCGTCCCAGGGGTGCAGCCCCTTGCCCGGCTCGCCATAGGTGTACCAGGAATGATCGACGAATTCCTGCACCTGCTCGGGGTCGCGCGGATCGACGTCGTGGACCTCGCTGAGGTTGCCGTTGATGATCGCGCCGCGCGGCAGGTGGAGTTGTTCGGGGCTGAAATCGTTCGGGTTTTCCGGGATGTCGCCATAGGCGAGGCAGGCCTGCGAGGAGAGCCCGCCGCCATAGAGCCAGTTGCGATAGAAACCGCCGATCGCGATCACGTCGGGGATGTAGACATTGCGGTTGAACTCGGCCGACTTGTCGATGATCGAGGAGACGAGGTTCAGCCGCTCCATGTTGATCGCGCCGACCGAGCCGACGCCGTCGATGTTGATCGGGCACGGCACCCCGCCCACCAGCCAGTTCGGATGCGGGTTCTTGCCGCCGAAGATGGTGTGGACCTTGACGATCTCCTTCTGCAGATCAAGCGCCTCGAGGTAATGGGTCGTCGCCATCAGATCCGCCTCGGGCGGCAGCAGATAGGCGGGGTTGTCCCAGTAGCCGTTCTTGAAAAGCCCGAGCTGCCCGCTTTCGACGAACTTCTTCAGACGGTTCTGCACGTCGCGGAAGTAGCCGGGGGAGGACAGCGGGTGGCTCGGGCTCACCGCCTGCTGCAGCTCGGAGGTGGCCTTCGGATCGGCGCGGAGCGCATTCACCGGGTTCACCCAATCGAGCGCATGCAGGTGATAGAAATGGACGATGTGGTCGTGGATCTGCAGCGCCAGCTGCATCATGTTGCGGATCGAGTTCGCGTTGTCCGGGATCTGGATGCCAAGCGCATCCTCGACCGCGCGCACCGAGGTCAGCGCATGGGTGCCGGTGCAGACGCCGCAGATCCGCTCGGTGAAGGCCCAGGCGTCGCGCGGATCGCGGCCCTTCAGGATGACCTCGAGCCCGCGCCACATCGTGCCGGTCGAGACCGCGTTGCGGATGATGCCGTTCTCGTCGACGTTCACCTCGCAGCGCATGTGGCCTTCGATGCGGGTGACCGGGTCGACGACGATGCGCTTGCCGGTAGTGTCGAGGGTGAAGCCGTTCGGGGTCTGGGTGGTCATGGCTTACGCCTCCTCGTTCTTCTTCTGCGCGCGCTTCAGCGCGGAGACGGCGGCATGCACCGCCACGGCGCCGCCGACGACGGCGGCCGCGGTGCCGCCGACCTTGTCGGCGTTCGCCTCGATGCCGAATTGCTTGATGTTGGTCAGCCGGTCATAGAACGAGCCCTGATCCCAGAACCCGTCTTCCGAGCAGCCGATGCAGCCGTGCCCCGACTGGATCGGGAAGGACACGCCGTCGTTCCAGCGCACCGTCGAGCAGGCGTTGTAGGTCGTCGGCCCCTTGCAGCCCATCTTGTAGAGGCAATAGCCCTTGCGCGCATATTCGTCGTCCCAGTGCTCGACGAACTGGCCGGCGTCGAAATGCGGCCGGCGATAGCATTTGTCATGGATGCGCTGGCTGTAGAACATCGCCGGGCGGCCCTGACGGTCGAGTTCCGGCAGCCGGTCGAAGGTCAGCATGTAGGTGATGACGCCGGTCATCACCTCGGCGATGGGCGGGCAGCCCGGCACCTTGATGATCGGCTTGTCGGTGATGACCTTGTGCACCGGCGTCGCCCGCGTCGGGTTCGGCGCCGCCGCCTGCACGCAACCGTAGGACGCACAGGCGCCCCAGCTGATGATCGCCTTCGCATGTTCGGCGGCGTGTTTCAGCTGCTCGACGAAGGGCTTGCCGCCGACGATGCAGAACATGCCGTCCTCGTTGAGCGGCGGGTTGCCCTCGACCGCGAGGATGTAGTTGCCCTTGTATTTCTCGATCGTGTCCTGAAGCGCCGCCTCCGCCGCCGTGCCCGCCGCCGCCATCAGCGTGTCGTCGTAATCGAGCGAGATCATGCTCAGCACGACGTCCTTCGCCAGCGGATGGGCCGAGCGGATGAAGCTTTCCGAACAGCAGGTGCACTCGAGCCCATGCACCCAGATGACGGGCGTGCGCGGCTTCGTCTCCATCGCCTCGGCGATCTTCGGCACGTAAGCCGGGCCAAGGCCAAGCGCCGCCGCGGTGAGCGAGCAATATTTCATGAAGCTGCGGCGGGTGATCCCCTGACGCCGCATCACGTCATAGAAGGTTTCGATTGTCGACACTGGTCCCTCCCTGGCCCGTTCGAGGCGCGGGGCCCGGGGGCCTGCGCGCTGTATTCCTTGGTATGCAGGGGGATGACGGGCTCTGCCAAAGGGATTTCACCCTCTGGCATACCATGTGTTTTTATCGTAAAATCAATGGATTGGTGCGATCTCTTCCGCGCCGGGCGGCAAGCGCGTGACCGCTTGCGCCGCGCGACTGGTCAGGGGCTTTCCGACTGCGCTGCAGCGACGAGGGCCTGACCAAGTGCCAGCCCGCCGTCATTCGCCGGCACCCGCCGGTGGGTCAGCACAGGCAATCCGGCCAGCGCGGCGCAGGTCAGCTCGTGCAGCAGCGCGTTCTGGAACACCCCGCCCGACAGCGCCACCGCCCGCGCCCCTCCGGCCTCGACCAGTGCCCGCGCCGGGGTAGCAAAGGCCTCGGCAACCCAGTGGTGGAAGGCAAGCGCGAGAGCGCCCGGATCGGCACCGCCCAGTTGCGCCGCCCTCAGCTCCCGCAGCAAAGCTGGGGGCGCGAGCGCGCCGCCCCGCGGGGCGGGGGCGCCGAAGCGGGGCTTCGGCGCCCCCGCCCGCCCGGCCCGTCGTGCCAGCACTTCCAGCCGCATCGCCGCCTCGCCTTCGTAGCTTTGCCGCATCGGGCAGATCCCGAGACAAGCCGCGACCGCATCGAAAAGCCGCCCCGCGCTTGACGAGAGCGGCGCGTTGATCCCCTTCGCCGCCGCCTGCCGGGCGAGATCGCGTGGGGCGTCCGGAAAGAGCGCATCGGCCCAGTCCGAAAGCCCCGCCGCATCAAGCCGCACCAGCGCATTGCGCCAGGGCTCGATCTGCGCGCGGTCGCCGCCGATCAGCGGTGCGGGTTCCAGCCAGACCCGCCGCTCAACCCCCGCGTAATCGCCAAGCAGGATCTCGCCGCCCCAGACCGTGCCATCGGGCCCGAGGCCGAGCCCGTCGAGCACGATCCCCGCCACAGGCCCGCCCTCGCGCGGCCAGAGGTTCTCGCCCAGGCACGCGGCCAGATGCGCATGATGGTGCTGCACCGCGACAAGCCGCAGCCCCTCGGCCGCGGCCCGCGCCTGCCCGTGGCGTGTCGCGCGGAAATCGGGGTGCAGATCGGTCGCCACCACGGCCGGGTGATGATCGAAGAGCACGGCATAATCGGCGTCAGCCTGCTGGAACGCCTCCCAGGTCAGCGCCTCGTCCAGCTCGCCCAGATGATGGCCAAGCAGCGCCTGCCCGTTCTTGATCAGACAGATCGCCGCCTTCATCTGCCCGCCATAGGCGACGACCGGCGGCGCGTCCGCGAAGCCCGGCGGCAGCTGCAGCGTGCCCGGCACATGCCCCCGCGCGCGGCGCAGCACCATCGGCGGATCGGCCCGCACCACGCTGTCATCCAGCCGCCGCGCGATCTCGCGGTCATGCATCAGGAAGCCGTCGGCAAAGGCCGCAAGCTTCTCGCGCGCCTCGGCGTTGCCGATCACCTGCGGCTCGCCCGAGAGATTGCCCGAGGTCATCACCAGCACGCCGCCGAAGGCATCGAGCAGAAGGTGATGCAGCGGCGTATAGGGCAGCATCACGCCCAGACTGTCGATCCCCGGCGCCACGACCTCGGGGAGCGTGCCGCGCGCGGGCATCAGCACGACCGGGGCCGCGGCGTCGCGCAGCGCCGCCACCGCGGCGTCCGAAACCTCGACGATCGCCGCCAGATCCGCCTCCCGCGCCATCAGCGCGAAGGGTTTTCCCGGCCGGTGCTTGCGCGCACGCAGGGCCGCCACCGCCCCGGCATTGGTCGCATCGCAGGCGAGGTGAAAGCCCCCGAGCCCCTTCACCGCGACGATGCCCCCGGCCTTCAGCCGCGCCACAGCCAAGGCAATCGCATCGCCCGCAACCTCGCCGCCGCCCTCCTCATACCACAGCCGCGGCCCGCAGTTGGGGCAGGCGATCGGCTGGGCGTGAAAGCGGCGATCGGCCGGGTTGCGATACTCCGCGCCACAGTCCGGGCACATCGCGAAAGGCGCCATCGTCGTGCGCGCCCGGTCATAGGGCAGCCCCTTCAGGATGGTGAAGCGCGGCCCGCAATGGGTGCAATTGGTGAAGGCATAGCCGCGCCGTCGCCCGTGCCCACGGATCTCCTCGAGGCAGGCCGGACAGGTCGCGGCGTCGGGCGTCACCCGGGTCTCGGCCCCCGCGCCTCGCGACGCGGTGATCTCGAACCCCTCGGGCGGAGCGTCAAAGGTATAGGCCGAGACCTCGACCGCATCGACCCGCGCCAAGGGGGGCGCCCCGGCCCGGATCGCCGCGGCGAGATCGCCGATCTCGCCCGCCACCCGCACCAGCACCCCCTCGGGATCGTTCAGCACATGGCCGCAAAGCCCCCGCGCATGGGCGAGCTGCCAGATGAAGGGGCGAAACCCCACCCCCTGCACCTGGCCGCGCACCCGGATCTGAACGCCATCCATCCCGCTTCCCTTTTTCTTGGGAAAAATACTCCGGGGGTCCGGGGGCAGCGCCCCCGGGGCTCCCTCGCCGCGCCTCAATGCACCGTGCAGACCATGCACGGATCGAACGATCGCACCACATGCTGCACCGCAACCGGGGTGTCCTCGCCCGCCGCCACCGGCGCCCCGACAAGTGCGGCCTCCAGAGGCCCCGGCACGCCAGCCCCGTCGCGGGGCGAAAAGTTCCAGGTCGTCGGCGCGATGATCTGGTAAGACGCGATCCGCCCGCCCTCGATCCGCAGCCAATGGCCAAGCGCGCCGCGTGCTGCCTCGACCAGCCCGGCGCCCTGCCCGACCTCGGAGATCTTCCCTTGCGTGATGAAACGCGCCCCGGGGTCGATGCCGCGGGCCAGATCCTCCATCACCAGCTGCGTGCGCGCAAGCTCCAGAAGCCGCGCCGCCACCCGCGCCAGCACCCCACCGCCGCCGGCCGCCAGCGCGCGCGCAAGCGGGTGGCCATCGACCACCTGCCGGGCGAGCGCACCGACCTCGGCCGGCGCCCCCGCCAGCCGCGGCGCCTTGCACCAGCTGTAGGCGCCCGGGCGCATCGCCTCGTCGGGCCGGGTCTCGGCGGCGAAGGGATGCGCGGTCTCGCCAAGCATCCAGGCGTGGCTCAGATCCTCGGCAATCGCCGCCTCCGCCACCGGCTGCACGGCCCCGTCCTGCCACAGGCCGGGGGCATAGATCCGCCTGTCTTCAAGCGGATAGGCGCCAAAGCTCAGGTAACGTCCGGCGCCGCGGCCAAGCCCGGCAAGGCCGGTGTCGGCGGCGATCTGCAAAAACAGTCCGACGTCGCCGCGGCCCCAGCCGAGCAGGGCCTCGACCGTCTGAAGCGCCACAAAATCCTCGAGCGGGCCGCCGAAGACCACCTCCTCGAGGTAACGGCGAAAGGCGCGCAGGGTGATCTCGATGCGCAGCTTCTCGCGCGGGCCGGGCGCCCGGGTGACACCGCCGGGCTGGATCGCCAGCGTATGCGGCCATTTCCCCGCCATCAGCCCGAGGATATGCATGAGGCTCGCCCGCGCCTCGATCGCCGCGCGCTGCGCGCCGCCCTCGATCGCGGTGAACCGCGCCACCGCGCGCGGGAACCAGCCCCGGCCGGCATAGGCCGGGCGGGTGAAATCGGGCATGAAGAACAGGTTGAAATGCAGCAGGTGGTCCGAGACGTTCTCGACCGCATGGATCAGCGCCGCCATCGCTGCGCCCTGCGGCGTCGGCACCAGCCCCATCGCCGCGCCAAGCGCCCGCGCCGCCGCCGCCGACTGGCTGATCGAGCAGATGCCGCAGATCCGCGGCGCGATGGTCAGCGCGTCGCGCGGGTCCTTGCCGTCGAGCATCCGCTCGAAACCGCGATAAAGCGGTGCATTCACCTCGGCCGCGGCCACGGCGCCCTCGGCGATGTCGAGATGCACCTCGAGATCGCCCTCGACCCGGTTGAACGGTCCGACGACCAGCCGCGTCGGCCCGCTCATCGCCGGCCCTTCGGCTTGCGCAGCGTGGGCGGGGTCTCGATCCGGTCGGCGGTGGCGTTGGTGGCGATCCGCGCCGGCGTCGCGGCCTTGCTGAGCGAGGCGAGCGCCATGAACCAGGCCTTCGGCATGTCGGTCGGCAGCCCGACCGGAATGCCCGCGATCTTCGGCGTCTCGCCGAAGGCGTGGCGCGGCTCCTCGAACTCGGGCGCGGTGCAGCTGATGCAGGGGTAATTGCCGCGCGTGCAGCTGCCCTCGCCGTTCCAGGGCCGGATGTTGCAATCGCCCACCGCCTGGGTGCCGATGCAGCCGAGGTTCTCCATCATGCAGCCCATCTCTCCGGGCACGATCGCCGAGGCCTTGTATTCATAGAACTCGTTCTTCGGGCAGCCGTGATGCACGAGGTGCTGGGCATAGAAGAGCGGCCGGCCGAAGGCATCGAGATCGTCGGGCCCGAGCGTTCCCGCCGCCAGCATCAGCAGCGTCTCGGTCACCCAGCCCGGATGGGTCGGGCAGCCCGCGACATTGATGACGGGCAGGCCCGAGCGGGCACGGAACCCGGCCGGCAGCGCGCCGCCCGGATGGGCGCCGTCATAGTGCACGCCAACCGCATCGGAGGGGTTGCCGCCCGCCGTCGTCACCCCGCCATAGGCCGCGCAGGTGCCGACGGCGACGACGTTTTCCGCCATCGGCGCCAGGCTGCGCAGCCAGTCAAGCAGCGAGCGCCCGGTGCCCGACAGCATCTGGAACCGCCCGGTGCCGCGCGGCCCGCGCGCAATCGCCCCCTCGACGGCGAGGATATCAAGCGCCACCTCGCCCGCTTCGGCGGCCGCAAGGATCGCGCGCGCCTCGGCCCCGGTCTCGAGGCTCAGCCCCGGGTGCCACAGGAAGCGCAGCCCCGCCCCCGAGAGCGTGTCGAAGAGGTTCGGATCTTCTGCGCACAGAAGCGACATCGTGCAGCCGCCGCAGCCGGCCGCCTGCAACCACAGGATGTTCATACGCTCTCCCCCGTCGCAAGCGGCAGATCGAAGCTGAAGCAGGCGCCGCCAAGCGCGCTGCCGCTCGGGCACAGCCGCAGCCGGCCGCCGTGCTCCTCGACGATCTTGTTGCTGATCGACAGGCCAAGCCCGGTGCCGCGGCCGACCGGCTTCGTGGTGAAGAACGGGTCGAACACCGCCTGCGCCAGATCCTCGGGCACGCCCGGGCCGCTGTCGGCGACCGAGAGCACGCCGCGATCGCCCGCGACGCGCGCCGAGATCTCGATCGCGCCCTCGGTTCGGCCCTCGAGCGCGTCGATCGCGTTTTGCACAAGGTTCATCGCCACCTGCTGGATATGCCCGGGCCGGCCCTTCACCTTCAGCACGGGCAGGCCGGTGAAGCGCACCTCGGCCATGGTCTTCGAGCCGCGCCGCACCCAGGTGGCGGCGATCCGTGCGGTCTCGACCAGATCGAACTCGACCATCTCGCCCGAGCCCTCGGCCGAGAGCCGGCGCAGATCCTCGACGATGTCGCGCACCCGCTCGGCGCCGTCGCGCGCGCCGCGCACCGCGTCGCGCAGGTTGCGCACCTCGCGGTCAAGCTTCAGCTCCTCGCGCAGCGCCATCAGCCGCTCGCGGCTCGCGCCCTGCGCCACCTGCTCGAAATAGGCCTCGAACTTGCCGGCATAGCGTTCGAGCGCATGGGCATTGGCGTAGACGAAGGAGATCGGGTTGTTCAGCTCGTGTGCCACCCCCGCCAGCAGCCGGCCGAGCGAGGCGAGCTTTTCGTTGCGCACAAGCTGCGCCTGCGCCGCCTTCAGCTCCTCGTGGCCGCGCGCGAGCGCCGAATAGGCCTGCCGCAGCTCGCCCAGCGGCCGGCCGGTCAGCACATAGCCCACCACCCGCTGCCGCTCGTCAAGCCGCGGGCTGACCGACAGTTCCAGCGGCGCCGGGCCCGTCGGACCGCGCAGCGCACCCTCGAGCGTCACCGGCCGGCGGCTGTTTGCGGCCTCGGCCAGCGCCGCATCAAGCGCCGCCATCGTCTCCGGCTCGACCATCTCGGCAAGCGGCCGCCCGTGCCAGTCGGCGGCCCCGCGCCCGGTCAGCGTGCCGACCGAGGCCGAGGTCTCCACCACCTCGCCCGCGCGCGAGACGACGATCAGCGCATCCGACACGCTGGCGAGGATCGAGCCGAGGAACGAGCGCATGTCCTCGAGCGCGTGGTTCTGCCGCTCGAGCCGCTCCTGATAGTCGACGAGATCGGCATAGGTGCGATCGACGGCGGAGAGCACGTCCATCCAGACCTCGTCGCCCGCCGCCCGCGCCATCTCGTCAAGGCCGGGCGCGCCCGGAACCCCGCGGGGCAGGGTCGGCTCGGCGGGCCCGGGGGCCCCTATCTGCGCGCGATGTGCCATGGCCGCGAGCATATCCGCATGCACCTCGCGCGCAAGCCCCGGCGCTGACGCTGCGTCGTTATGGACGCCGCGCCCGGTCCTGCCCCAGCATCGGGCCGGGAGGCCTTGTCTGGGGAGGAGACAATGCAGGAGACACCCGAGGTGATCGTCGTCGGCGCCGGCCTTGCGGGCCTGGTTGCAGCCTGCGAGCTGCTCGACCGCGGCCGGCGCGTGACGATCCTCGAGCAGGAGCCGCGGGCAAGCCTCGGCGGGCAGGCGTTCTGGTCGCTCGGCGGGCTGTTCATGGTCGACACACCCGAGCAGCGCCGGATGCGGATCCGCGACAGCGCCGAGCTGGCGCTCTCCGACTGGCTCGGCTCGGCGGGCTTCGACCGCACCGAGGATGCCTGGCCGCGCCGCTGGGCCGAGGCCTATCTCGCCTTCGCCGCGGGCGAGATGCGGGCCTGGCTGCATGGGCTCGGGATGCGCTGGTTCCCGGTCGTGGGCTGGGCCGAGCGCGGCGGCGGGCTGGCGGACGGGCATGGCAATTCGGTGCCGCGCTTCCACGTCACCTGGGGCACCGGGCCCGGGGTGCTGGCCCCCTTCGTCGCCCGCGTCCGCGCGGCCGAGGCCGAAGGGCGGCTCAGGCTGCGCTTTCGCCACCGCGTCACCGCGCTTTGCGGCGGCCCCGCGGGCATCACCGGGGTCGAGGGCGAGATCCTTGCCGAAGATGCCGCGGGGCGCGGCATGGAAAGCACGCGGCAGATCACCGGCCATTTCGAGATCGCCGCCGAGGCGGTGATCGTGGCGAGCGGCGGCATCGGCGGCAACGCCGACCTGGTGCGGCAGAACTGGCCGGTCGAGCGGCTCGGCCCGCCGCCCGAAAGCATGGTCTGCGGCGTGCCCGCCCATGTCGACGGGCTGATGATCGGCCATGCCGAGCGCGCCGGCGCCCGGGTCATCAACAACGACCGGATGTGGCATTACACCGAGGGCATCCGGAACTGGGATCCGATCTGGCCGAACCACGGCATCCGGATTCTGCCCGGCCCCTCCTCGCTGTGGTTCGACGCCGAGGGCAACCGCCTGCCCGCGCCCTGCCTGCCGGGCTTCGACAGCCTCGGCACGCTCGCCCATCTGTGCCGCACCGGCCAGCCGCATTCGTGGTTCGTCACCACCCAGGCGATCGCGAAGAAGGAATTCGCGCTCTCGGGGTCGGAGCAGAACCCCGACCTGACGGGCAAGGACATCGCGCTTCTGCTGCGCAGCCGGCTTGGCCGGGCCGCGGCGCCGCCGCTCGAGGCGTTCATGCGGCACGGCGAGGATTTCGTCGTTGCCCGCGGGCTTGAGGAACTGGTGGCCGGGATGAACCGGATCGGCGCGCGGCCGATCGCGGCCGATCATCTGCGCGCGCAGATCGAGGCGCGCGACCGCGAGCTGGCAAACCCCTTCGCCAAGGACGTGCAGATCACCGCCCTGCGCGGCGCGCGGGCCTATCTCGGCGACCGGCTGATGCGCACGGCGCGGCCGCACCGGATCCTCGACCCGAAGGCCGGACCGCTGATCGCGGTGCGGCTGCACGTTCTGACCCGCAAGACGCTGGGGGGCATCGAGACCGACCTGACCGGGCAGGCGCTTGGCGCGGACGGACAGCCGATCCCGGGCCTTTTCGCCTGCGGCGAGGCGGCGGGGTTCGGCGGCGGCGGCTATCACGGCTATAACGCGCTCGAGGGCACGTTTCTGGGCGGCTGCCTGTTCTCGGGCCGCGCCGCGGGGCGGGCGGCATGAGGATCGGCGTCTTCGGCGCGGGGGCGGTGGGCGGCTATGTCGGTGGCTGTCTTGCGGCCTCCGGCGCCGAGGTGGTGCTTGTCGGCCGCGCGCCGCGGATGGCGGCGCTGCGCCGCGACGGGCTGTGGCTGACCGACCTCGACGGCCGCGACAGCCGCACCCGCGCCTTTGTCGCAAGCGATGATCCGCGGGCGCTGGCCGGCTGCACGCTGATCCTGGTGGCGGTGAAATCCGCCGCGACCGGCGAGGCCTCCCGCACCCTCGCGCCGGTGCTGGCGCCGGGCAGCACGGTGCTGAGCCTGCAAAACGGGCTGCGCAATGCCGCCCGGCTGGCCTGGACCCTGCCCCGGGTCGAGGTGCTTGCGGGCATGGTGCCCTTCAACCTCGTCACCGGCCCGGACGGGCGCCACCACCGCGCCACCTCGGGCCGGATCGCCGCCGACATCCGCGCCGCGCGCTTCGCCCCGGTCTTCGCCCGGGCCGGGCTGCCGCTCGATCTGCGCACCGACATGGAGGCGGTGCTCTGGGGCAAGCTTTTGCTCAACCTCAACAATGCGGTCAACGCGCTGTCCGGCCTGCCGTTGCGCGCCGAACTCGCGCAGCGCGACTACCGCCGGGCGCTGGCGCTCGCCCAGACCGAGGCGCTTGCGCTGCTGCGCGCCGAAGGGCGGGTGCGCCCGGCGCAGCTGACGCCGCTGCCGCCCGGATTGCTGCCGCGGCTGCTGGCACTGCCCGACCCGCTGTTTCGCCGCCTCGCCGGGGCGATGCTGCGCATCGACCCGACGGCGCGCTCGTCGATGGCCGACGATCTCGATGCCGGCCGGGCGTCCGAGATCGACTGGATCAACGGCGAGGTGGTGGCGCTGGCCGGCCGGCTGGACCGGCAGGCGCCGGTGAATGCGCGGCTGTGCGCACTGATCCGTGCCGGACACCGCCCGATCGCGGCTGCCGCACTGCTGGCAGAGCTGCGCAACGCGGCAGCCGCGCGCCCCTGAGGAAGCCGCCGGCGCCCCCCCTGTCCCGGACCCGGCTCAAAATGCCGTGCGACGGCGCAGGAACAGCGCCGCGGCGGCGGCGGCGATGACCAGGGCGAGGGCGAGGCTCAGCCACAGCGCGGCGGCGGGCCCTGCCCGCGCGATCAGCATGGCATAGAGAAGCGGCGCGGCGGCGGCGGCATAGAAGGACGGGGCGATCAGCCGCCCGGCAATCACCGCGTAATCGGCAACCGGGAACAGCACGAGCGGCAGACTGCCGCGCGCGATGGTCAACAGCCCGTTGCCCGCGCCATAGCCCAGCACGAAAACCGCCGCGCCCGGCCCTGCCCCGGCAATCGCCGGCCCCGCCGCCATGCCGAGGGTGAGAATGCCGGCCGCAACCAGCGCCAGCGCCCGCGGATCGAGCCGGCGACCGAGCACGATCTCGAGCAGTCGCGCCGTCGATTGCGCGATGCCCGGTGCCGCGGCAAGGGCGACGACGGTCTCAGTGCCGATCCACCGCCCGGTCAGAAGCGCGATCAGATGCGCCGAAAGGCCCGAACTGAGAAAGGCCGTCGCCGCGACGATGGCAGCGAACAGGCGGGCGGCCGTGCGGGCCTCGACCGGGATCATCGCGTGGCGTGGCGCGGCAGTGCCGCCCCCGCCCTGCCCCGCGGCCGGCAACAGCCGGTAGAGCGGCAGCATGGAAAGCGCGATCGCCGCATAGACCAGCAGCGCCCCGCGCCAGCCAAGCGCGCCCTCGAGCAGGTGGCCGAGCGGCCAGAACAGGCTCGAGGCGAGACCGCCGAGCAAGGTGATCTGCGACAGCGCCGGCCGCGCGGCGCTGCCGCCCGCCTGAACGAGCGCGGCAAAGGCCGCCTCGTAAAGGCACATCCGCATGCCGAGCCCGAGAACGCCCCAGCCGGCGAGATAAAGCCCCGCCCCCGGCGCCACGGCCAGCATCGCGCAGCCAAGCGCCAGCAGCAGCGAGCCCGCGCTCATCACCGCCCGCCCGCCATGGCGGTCGAGCCCGCGGCCAAGCGCGGCCGAGCTGAGCCCCATCACCGCAAGCGCCAGCGAGAAGCCGCCATAGGTGAGCGCCGGGCCGAAGCCCGGCTCGGCCGCAATCGCCGGGCCGAAGACGCCGAGCGCGTAATAGGACAGGCCCCAGTTCACCAGCTGGGTCAGCCCGATCGCGGCGACGGTGCGGCGCGCCAGCATGGCTAGCCCTCGAAAGGCGCGCCGTCACCCGGACCAAGCGGGCGCTGCATCAGCACGGAATCGAGCCAGCGCCCGTGCTTCCAGCCGACCGAGCGCAGCGTGCCGACCGGCTCGAACCCCATCGCGCGGTGCAGCCCGATCGAGGCGGCATTGGCGCTATCGCCGATCACCGCGACCATCTGCCGGAACCCCGCCGCGGTGCACTCGGCAATCAGCGCCTGCATCAGCGCGCGGCCGACGCCAAGCCCCTGCGCCGGCGGCGCGACATAGACCGAATTCTCGACCGTGCCGCGATAGGCCGGGCGCGGCCGGTAGGCGCCGGCATAGGCATAGCCGACAACCTCGCCCTGCCGCAGCGCGACGAGATAGGGATAGCCCGCCGTGACCACCTTCTGCCAGCGCGCCTGCATCTCGGCGAGATCCGGGGGATCAAGCTCGAAGCTTGCAGTGCCCGCGCGCACCGCCTCCGCATAGATCGCCTGGATGGCGGGAAGGTCATCGGCCCGGCAAGGCCGCAAGGTCAGGGGAAAGGCGCCGCTCATGCTCTGCTCCGCAAGGATGTTGCGGGCACGATGGCATTCCGGCTGGCAAAAGGAAATGCTATGCCTCTTATGCAACCGATAAGGAAAACCTTGAAGAACATCCTGACCCTGCGCCATCTCGACCTGCTTGCCGATGTGGCCGAGCTTGGCAGCTTCTCGGCCGCGGCCGAGAAGGAAGCGCTCTCGCAGCCCGCGGTGAGCCAGCAGATCCGCGCGCTCGAGACCTTCTTCGGCCTGCGCCTGATCGAGCGCAGCGGCCGGCACATGCGGCCGACCGAGGCCGGGCGGGTGGTGCTCGCCGGTGCGGGCCGGATCCGCGACGAGGTCGAGGCGATGCAGGAGGCGGTGCAGCCCTTCCGCGCCGGCCGCGCCGGGCGGGTGCGGATCGGCACCGGCGCCACCGCCTGCATCTATCTGCTGCCGCCGATCCTTGGCGCGCTGAAGCGGCGCATGCCCGGGCTCGAATGCACCGTGCGCACCGGCAACAGCCCCGAGATCCGCCGTCTGGTCGAGGAAAACGCCCTCGACCTCGGCCTTGTCACCCTGCCCGCACCGGGCCGCTCGCTCGAGGTCACGCCGATCTTCGACGAGGATCTGGTCGCAGTCTTTCCCGCGGCCGAGGCGCCTGCGGGGCCGATGACCGCGGCGGCCCTCGCCGCCCGGCCGCTGGTGCTTTACGAGGACGCGGGCCACACCCGGCTGCTGATCGACGGCTGGTTCGCCGCGGCCGGGCTGCAGCCGAAGCCGGTGATGGAGCTTGGCAGCGTCGAGGCGATCAAGGAGATCGTCGGCGCCGGGCTCGGCTGGTCGGTGCTGCCCGCCGCCTCGGTGCGGCCGGGCAAGGCGGGCGGGCTCGGCGCGGTGCCGCTCGAGCCGCGGCTCGGCCGCAGCCTCGGGCTGGTGCTGCGCCGCGACAAGCGGCTGACCGCGGGGCTGCGCGAGGTGATCGCGGCGCTTCGGGCGGGGCTGCGCGGCTGACCGCCGCCCCACCCCACCCCGCCGCGTCCGCTCAGACGATCGCCTGTTCGAGGAAGGGCCGGCCCTCGGCGATGCGCTCGAAGCGCATGTCGCTCAGGTCGATGCTGCGATAGCCGCCATAGGTGATGAGCTCCATCACCGCGCGGCCGACCGCCGGGCCCTGCTGCAGCCCGTGCCCGGAAAACCCGTTCTGGAAGATGAAATTCGTCACCTCGGGGTGGCGGCCGACGATGCCATTCTGGTCGAAGGTATTGTAATCGTAATGCCCGGCCCAGAAGCGCACAAGCTTCAGCGCCTCGAAATTCGGCGAGCGTTCGGCCAGCGCCGGCCAGATCTGCTCTTCCCATTCCGGGTGGTCGGGCTCGAAATCGTCGTAATCGGGCGGCAGGTCGGTCTCGGGCACGCCGCCGGCGATGAAGAAACGCCCCTCGGGCCGACACCAGACCCCGGTCGGATCGACCATCAGCGGCAGCCGGCCATCGTTCACCCGCGCCGTGCCCTCGGGCGTGCCGGCGGCATCGAAGACGAAGAGCGTGCGCTTGCGCGGCTCGACCGGCAGCTCGAGCCCGGCCATGCGCGCCACGCGCCCGCCGCGCGGCCCGGCGGCGTTGACGATCGTGCCGGCGCCGACCGTGGCCCCCGATTTCAGCGTGACGCCGGTCACCCGGTTGCCCGCACGCGCAATCGCCACCACCTCGTCGGCGACGAAATCGACGCCGAGCGCGCGCGCCTTGCGCCGGGCCCCCGCCATGATCCCGGTGTTGTCGAACCAGCCCTCGCCGCTCAGCCCGTAGGAGGCCAGCAGAACGTCCCCGGTGTTCAGATGCGGGAAGGCCCATTTCAGCTGGTCGGCATCCCACAGCTCGACCTCGGCGCCGGCGGCCCGCTGCACCGCGTGGTTCTCGCGCAGGATGCGGACCTGATCGTCGGTATTGGCGATGAAGAGGTAGCCGCCCGGATGATAGCCAAGGCTGGGCCGGTCGCCCTCGACCTCCATCAGATCGGGGAAGTCGCGGATGAAGTCATGGCCGAAAAGGCCGATCTCGACATTGGCGCGGTTCGAGAACTGCACCCGGATGCCCGAGGCCGAGAGCGCGGTCGAGGCGGTGGCATAGCTCGGGTCACGCTCGACCACCAGCACCGTGCCGTCGAAATCCGGGTTCGACGCCAGCCAGTAGGCGGTGCAGGCGCCCATCACGGCCCCGCCCACGATCACGACATCATACTGTTCACGCATCTTCGGTCTCGTCCTCGACAATCCGTTCGGGCCCGGAACCGCCGGGCGCGGGCAAGGCCGGCGCACCAGTTCTCCCGGGCCCGCGGACAGCTGGCCGCGACCTGACCGGCAACACATCCGGAACGGGGGAACCGGGACGAGGCCCGAGGTCGGGCGCCGTCGCCCGATGCGCCAAGACTGCCGCGCGGCACCGCGAAACGCCAATTCGGATTGGACCCGACCTCATTCCGGAACGGAATGATTTTTCGGATGCGGCGGCGCAGGGGCGCGCGCCGATGCAAAACGGCCGGCCCTGCCGGGCCGGCCGCGTGGTCAGCGGAACGGAAAACCGCTCAGAGCGGGGCAGCCTCGAGCAGCCGGCTGGCGAAAAGCGCCCCGATCTGCGGGAAGACCTCGGGCCGGTCCTCGCAGATTTCCTTGCCCTGGGTCATCAGGCACAGGATCAGCGGCGCCTGCCCGGGCAGCGCGACGCGGATCAGGTCGTGCTTGTAATAGGACGCGCGCGGATCGCCGGTCCAGGAATTGCGCCCGGCCTTGCTCCACAGCGTCGCCTCGTCGGGCATCCCGCCGCCCAGATATTCCGACACCTGGAAATGCGGCGAGGCGGCCTTCTCGCTGGTGCGATCACGCAGCAAGATGTCCTGTGCGCGGTGGCGAGCCGCCGCCCCCAGCGGCACCTCGCCCGCGAACAGCTCGGCAAACAGCCGCGCCGCCGCGGCCGGGGTCAGCGCGTTCAGGTAATCGCCCTCGGGCCCGGCATATTGCGCCTCGCGGCCATAGCGGGTGTCGTCCATCAGCTTTTGCGTGATGTTGCAGCCGGCGAACTCGGACCAGCCGAGCGCCAGGAAGAAGCGGTTCAGCCCCTCGCGCCGCGCCCGCCACTGCGCGAATTCCGCCCCCTCGAGCCGGGTGTCGCCGGTGGTGCCGGTGACGAGGTCGATGATGTAATTCGTCGCGGTGTTCGAGGACCAGGCGATCATGTCATGCATCGCGCGGTCGAGGTCGTCGTGTTCGGCCACCGCCCCGGCCTCGATCCGGTTCAGCACATGGACGAGGTGAAAGGCCTTCACCAGGCTGCACGGGTAGCAGCGCCAGTCGCCGCGATAGGCAAAGCCGGCCGGCGCCGGCCCCTCGCGCAGCGCGACGAAGCCGAAATTGTCGGGCCGCAGCCCCTGCCCGGCGAACCGTTCGATCAGCTCGGCGGTCAGGGTCTCGCAGCGCTGCGTCCACTCGGTATCAGTTTTGAAGTCCATGGTCTTGCTTTCAGGTTCGGGAAATCTCAGCAGGCCTTGTCGCAGCGCACCGCGCCCGAGGGCGGCAGCGGGCGCAGGGCCTGGGGGCGGGCACAGCCGGCCTCGGCCAGCGGGCAACGCGGCGCAAAGCGGCAGCCCTCGACGACGGCGAAGGGATCGGGGATCTCGCCGCGGATCGCGGCGGCGGCCTCGTGGGGCGCATGCAGGTCGGGCACTGCCTCGATCAGGGCGCGGGTGTAGGGATGGCGCGGCGCGGCGAAAAGGCGGGCGCTGTCGTCAAGCTCGACGATCTCGCCCAGATACATCACCGCCACCCGGTCACACAGATAGCGCACCACATTCATGTCATGGCTGATGAAGACGATCGTCAGCCCCTTGTCGCGGTTCAGCCGGCGCAGCAGGTTGATGATCTGCGCCTGCACCGAGGCATCCAGCGCCGAGACCGGCTCGTCGGCCACCAGCACCTCGGGGCCCGAGCACAGCGCCCGTGCGATCGAGACGCGCTGCCGCTGCCCGCCCGAGAGCGCATGCGGAAATTTCGCCGCCACCTCCTGCGGCAGGCCGACCTCGTCGAGCATCTGCGCCACCAGCGCCCGCCGCCCGGCCCGGCCAAGCCCGGCCCGGTAGCGTGCGATCACCTCGTCAAGCTGGGCGCCGATCGTCATCCGCGGATCGAGCGAGGAATAGGGATCCTGAAACACCATCTGGATGCGGCCCGCCGGGTCCGGCCCGTCGAGGGCCGCACCGTGGAAGCGGACACTGCCCGCATTCGCCGGCTGCAGCCCGACGCCGATGCGCGCAAGCGTGCTCTTGCCGCAGCCCGATTCCCCGACAATGCCGAGGATCTCGCCGCGCGCGACCGACAGATCGACGCCGCGCACCGCGTGCAGCCAGACCCTGTCGCGGCGGGCCAGCCTGTCAAGCAGCCCATGCCGCACCGGGAAACGGCGTGCCACGCCACGGAACTCAAGAAGCGACATCGGGCACCTCCGACAGGATGCAGGCATCGAGATGGCCCGGGGCGGTGCCCGGCCGCGGCAGCAGCCCGGGCGCGGCTCCGCTGCCACAATCCTCGCGGGCGAGGCGGCAGCGCGGCGCAAAGCGACAGCCGGGCGGGGGCGCGATCAGGCCGGGCGGGCTGCCCTCGATCGGCACCAGATCCCGGCCGCGGCTTGCCTGTCCGGGCAGCGCCGCCAGCAGGGCGCGGGTGTAGGGATGGGACGGGTGGTCAAGCACCTCGCGCACCGCGCCGGTCTCGACGATGCGGCCGGCATACATCACCGCCATCCGGTCGCAGACCTGCGACACCACGCCCAGATCGTGGGTGATCAGGATGATCGCGGTGCCGGTGCTGTCGCGCCGCTCGCGCAGCAGCCGCAGGATCTGGTCCTGCACCGTGACGTCGAGCGCGGTCGTCGGCTCGTCGGCGATAATCAGCCGCGGCCGCAGCGCCAGTGCCATCGCGATCACCACGCGCTGACGCAGCCCGCCCGAGAGCTCGTGCGGATAGGCGTCAAGGCGGCGTTCGGGCGAGGTCACATGCACGTCGCGCAGCAGCCCGAGCGCCGCCTCCCGCGCCTCGGCCCGGCTGACCTTGCGGTGGCGCAAGATCACCTCGGCGATCTGCCGGCCGATCCGCATCGTCGGGTTCAGCGCGGTGAGCGGATCCTGGAAGATGAAGGCGACCTCGCGGCCGCGCACCTGTGCCAGCGCGCGCTCGGGCATGGCGGCAAGGTCGCCCACCCCGTCGAGCAGGATCTGCCCGCCCGCGACGCGCGCCGGCGCGCCGCCGAACAGGCGCAGGATGGACCGGCAGGTGGCCGACTTGCCGCAGCCCGACTCGCCGACGATGCCGAAGATCTCGCCCGGGGCGACGTCGAGGCTGACCCCGTCGACCGCGCGCACGATCCCCGCCGGGCCGCTGAACTCGGTCCTGAGGTTGCGGATGCTGAGAAGGCTCATGGCTTATCCCTTCGGCTTCAGCGCGACCGACAGCCCCTCGCCCACAAGCGAGAAGGCGATGCCGATCCAGACGATGGCGAAGCCCGGAAACACGGTCATCCAGGGCGCCTCGCGCATGTAGTCGATGCTCTCGACGATCAGGATGCCCCATTCCGGCGCCGGCGGCTGGACCCCGAGGCCGAAGAAGGACAGCGCCGCCACCGCCTGCACCGTCAGCACCACGTCCGACATCGCGTAGACCAGCGCCGGGGTGACCGCATTCGGCAGGACATGGCGCAAGAGCACCCGCAGCTTGCCGAAGCGCAGCACCCGCGTCGCCTCGATGTATTCGAGCCGGGCGATGAGGATGGTCTCGCCGCGCACGATGCGGGCATAGCCGATCCAGTTCACCACGAAGAAGGCGATGTAGAGGTTCGCCTCGCTCGCCCCGAGCACGCCGACGATGGCCAGCACCAGCACGTAGAACGGAAAGGCCCAGACGACATCGGTCAGCCGCATCAGCGCAGCATCGACCCAGCCGCCGAAGAAGCCCGCGACAAGGCCGACCATGGTGCCTGCCAGCATCGGCACGAAGACGCAGACGACCGCGATGCGCAGGTCGAACACCGCCCCGGCAAGGACCCGGGTGAAGATGTCGCGACCGAAATTGTCGGTGCCGAACCAGTGGCTTGCGGACGGCGCCTGCATCGCCGCGCCGAAATCGAGCGCATAGGGATCCCAGGGCGAGAACCAGGGCGTCAGCGCCGTCGTCGCAAGCGTCAGCGCCAGCATCGCGAGGCCGGCCGCGCCCGCCGGGCTGCGCAGAAGATGGGTCAGGATGCGCAAGGGCCTACTCCAGTCGCACGCGCGGATCGGCCAGCGCGTAACAGATGTCGGTGACGAGGTTCACGATCACCACCATGATCGCGAAGAACACGGTGAGGCCGCGGATCACCGGCAGGTCGCGCGACACGATCGCGTCGATCAGCAGGCTGCCGAGACCGGGCACCGAGAAGATCTTCTCGACCACCACGGTGCCGCCGATGATCCAGCTGACCCGCACCCCGATGATCGAGATCGTCGAGATCAGGCTGTTGGGCAGCACGTGGCGGGTGAACACCTGCGCTCCGCTCAGCCCCTTGGCGCGGGCGGTATCGACGTAATCGGCCTTCAGCGTGTCGATCAGCGCGGCGCGCAGGCTTTGCTGGATCAGCGCCGCGGTCGACAGCCCGACGACGAGCGAGGGCAGGAACAGCCGGTAGAGGTTTTCCCCCACCCCCTGCCCGACACCGCCGGTCGGGAACCAGCCAAGCCCGAGCGCGAGCCACAAGATCAGCACATAGCACAGCCAGAACGGCGGCATCGCGATCAGCGCGACGAAGACGTGCCGGATCGCGCCGTCGACCACCGTGCCGCGTCTGAGCGCCGCGAGAATGGCGAAGGGCAGCGCCACGGCCAGCGCGATCAGCGTCGAATAGGCGACGATCGCGAGGGTATAGGGCAGCCGCTCGGCCACCAGCCCGATCACCGGCATCTTGTGGAAGATCGACACGCCGAAGCTGCCGGTCAGGCAGTCGCGCAGGAAATAGAGGTATTGCACCCAGAGCGGCTGATCGAGGCCCCAGAGCTTGCGCATCGCGGCAAGCTCCTCGGGGCTCGCCCGGGTGCCCATGGCGCGCGAGGCCGGATCGCCCGGCATCACCTGCAACAGCAGGAAGCCGAGCAGCGTGATGCCGATCAACACCGGGATCAGCATCACGAGCCGTTTGAGAATGACCTGGAACATCGTCCGTCCGCTGGCTGGAAAATGCCCGCCCCCGGTCGGAGGCGGGCCAGGACCGGCGCGACACAGGCCGCGCCGGCAGGGGATCATTTCGCGATCGTCACGTCCTCGAGCCGGAAGTTCGAGGTCGGCAGCACCGAGAAGCCCTTCACGTAGTCCTTCTCGGCCCAGACCGTCGCCGGGTGATAGAGGAAGAGGAAGGGCGCCCCGTCATGCAGGATCTGGATCATCTCGCGGAACATGGCGCCGCGCTCGGGCCCGTTCACGGTCTTGCGCTCCTGCGCATAAAGCGCGTTCAGGCGCTCGTTCTTCCACTCGGTGTGATAGGCGTTGGCGCGCTCGGGATTGACCGCGACGAAGCCGATGATCTGGTCCGGGTCGATCGTGTCCGAGGTCGTGTAGCTGAGCGACATCTGATAGCCGCCCGCCTTCGTCGTCTCCCACTGGGTGCCGCTCTCGAGCATCTGGATCTTCACCTTGACGCCAACCTGGGCGAGCATCGCCTGCAGCGCGATCGCGGTGTTGCGCTGCGTCGCGATGCCGGAATCGACCAGCATCTCGGCCTCGAAGCCCTCGGGATAGCCCGCCTCGGCCAAAAGCGCCTTCGCCTTTGCCGGGTCGTAGGGATAGGGCGTCAGCGCCGGATCGGCATAGGCCATCACCGGCATCGCCGAGGCCGCAGGCGTGCCCTCGCCATAGAGCACGCCCTTGATCAGCGCGGTCTTGTCGATGGCATAGTTCAGCGCCTGACGCACCTTCTCGTTGCCAAGCGGCGCATAGCGGGTGTTGAGCTGCACGAAATCGGCGCGGTAGGGGGTGACGGAGCCCGTGGTGATCCCCGGTTCCGCCTTCAGTGCGGCAAGCTGGTTCAGCGGCGGGTCAAGCGCCACATCGACCTCGCCCGCCTCGAGCTTGATCACCCGCGCCGAAGGCTCGGTCACCACCTCGAGCACCGCCTCGTCGACGGCGGGCTTGCCGGCCTGCCAGTAATAGGGGTTCTTCACCAGTTCGAGCGAGGCGCCGCGCGTCCATTTCTTCAGCACGAAGGGGCCCGAGCCCACCGGCGCATCGAAGAAGGCGGCGCCCTTCGCCTCGAGCGCGGCCTTCGGCAGGATCGCGGCGGCGAACAGCGCGAGGTTGTTGAAGGCCGGGGTGAAGGGCTCGCTCAGATGCATCACGATCTCCCGCGGGTTCGGGATCTCGAACCGCGTGATCGGGCGATAGAACCGGCCCCAGCCCGATTCCTCCGAGGCCGCACGCTCGATCGAGAACTGAACATCCTCGGCGGTCACCGGCGTGCCGTCGGAGAACTTCGCGTCGCGCAGCTTGAAGCGGATGGTCAGCCCGTCGTCGGACACGGTCCAGCTTTCGGCCAGCCCCGGTTCCAGCTTGGTGCCGGTCGCATCGGGGCGCACCAGGGTGTCGTAGATCAGCAGCTGCGTCCAGATCGAGCCGTTGTCGCTCGTCGCGATCGGGTCAAGGCTGACCGGATCGTAGCCCATCGCCACGCGCAGCGTCTCCGCCTCGGCCGACAGCGCCGCCAGCGACAGCGTCGATGCCAGCAGCAGGGCCCGGAAATTCAGTCTCGTCTTCATCGGCTTGGTCCTTCCTCGCCTGTTGGTGCGATGCGCCGTTCCGCACGCGGTCGGTCGCTTGTTCTGAGGCAATGTTAGACAAGCGGCAGATCGGTGAATAATGATAAATATTGGCCCAACTATCAGGATGCTGATAATGAACCTGCGCGAGATGGAACTGTTCGGCACCCTGATGCGGGTCGGGACGACAACGGAAACGGCGAAACTCCTTGGCATTTCGCAGCCGAGCGTCAGTGCGCAACTGAAGCGGCTCGAGGCGAATCTCGGGATTTCGCTGTTCCACCGCACCGGCAACCGGCTCGAGGCGACGCGCGAGGCGAACGAGCTCTTTGCCCTTTCCGCCCCAATTTTCAGCACCTATGCGCAGGTCCGTGCCCGGCTGCCGGCGCTGCGCAACGCCGCGGCACGGCCGGTGGCGATCTCGGCGACGCCGGCGCTGGTCGAGGGATTCCTCGGCCCGATCCTGATTCGCGCGGGCTATCAGAACTGGCGCAAGCGGCTGATCCTGAGAGTGAACTCGCCCGAGGAGGACCTGCGCGAGGGGGTGGCAGACATCGGCTTGCAGATGGCCTTTCCGCCCAAGGCCGAATTCCAGTCGCACGAGATCGGCACCAGCACGCTCGTCGCGGTGCTGCGCGACGATCACCCGCTTGCCCAGCGATCCGAGCTCTTCTGCGCCGCGATGCAGAAATATCCGCTGGTGTGCTACAACGCCGACTGGTCGCCGATGGGCGCGACGATCCGCGCCGCCTTCGAGGCGCAGGGGCTGAGCTATGACCCGGCCTGCATCGTGCCCTATTGCGCCAATGTCTGCGACATGGTGCGTGCCTGCGGCGGCGTCGGCATCGTCGATGCGATGACGGCGCATGAATATGCGATGCAGGGGCTGACCGCACGGCGCATCGTCGACATGCCGCCGGTGACGATCCTTGCCTTCCATCGCCGCAACGAACCGCTGAGCGCGCCGGTGCGGGATTTCCTGTCGCATCTGACACATGCCGGCAGCGCCGCCGGGCGCAAGGCACGGGCCGGGGGCTGACGGCCCGCCGCGGGCCGCGGCACTGGACAACACCGCCCGCCCGGCCCATCTGCAAGGGGCAGCCCGCCCGGAGGACGATCACCATGCTCCGCTCCCGCCCCTATGCCGGCCCCGTCAGCGACCATTTCGACGGCACGCGCTTCTACGCGCCGGGCCAGCCCTCGCCCGACCGCAGCCTGCGCGAGATCCTGCGCTGGCAGCGCGAGGGCGCCCGCGCGCCCTGGCCGAAACAGGTTGCGGTGACGCCCGCCGTGCCGCCCGCCCGCTCGGGCCCCGCGCGCGTCACCATGGTCGGCCATGCGACGATGCTGATCCAGCTGGCCGGGGTGAACCTGCTCACCGATCCGGTCTGGTCCGAACGCGCGAGCCCCTCGCGGCTGATCGGGCCACGCCGCGTCACCGCACCGGGGATCGCCTTCGACGACCTGCCGCCGATCGACGCGGTGCTGCTCAGCCACAACCACTATGACCACCTCGACATCGCCACGCTGCGCCGGCTGCAGGCGCGGCACCGGCCGCTGATGGTGATGCCGCTCGGCACCGATGCGACGGTGCGGCGCGCGGTGCAGGGGGCGCGGATCATCACCGCCGACTGGCACGAGGAGGTGCCCCTCGCCGCCGGGGTCAGCGCAACGCTGACGCCGGCGAACCACTGGTCGGCGCGCGGGCTGGGCGACCGGCGGCGGGCCCTGTGGTGCGGCTTCTGGATCGACAGCCCCGCGGCGCGGCTGTGGTTCGCGGGCGACACCGGCTATGGCGACGGCGCCCTTTTCCGCGCCATCCGCGCCCGGCACGGCGCCCCCGACCTCGCGCTGATCCCGATCGGCGCCTATGCGCCGCGCTGGTTCATGGCCGCGCAACACATCGCGCCCGACGAGGCGGTGCAGGTCTTTCGCGACATCGGCGCGCGCGCGGCGCTTGGCTTTCACTGGGGCACGTTCCAGCTGACCGACGAGCCGCGCGAGGAACCGGCCGAGCTTCTGGCCGCGGCCCTTGCCACCGCCGGCATCGCGCCCGAGCGTTTCCGCGCCTTCCGCCCGGGCGAGGTCTTTACCGAAAGCTGAGCCTCAGCGCCCCGGAAACCCGCCCGGCATCAGCGCGCTCAGGTCGTTGCGCAGGTGCTGAAGTCCGGCCTCGCAACTGCTGCCCTCGGCTGCGATGAACTCGATGAAGCGGGCGTTTTGCAGGTTGAACAGCGCCCAGCCCAGATGCGCCGGATCGACCGTTTCCGGCAGCAGCCCCGCCCCGACCATCCGCTCGATCTCGCGGATCAGCACCGAGGCAAGGCGGTTGTCGAGCTCGTGATAGAGCTTGCCGAAGCGCGGCTCGGTGCCCGAGACCGAGGCCGCGATCACCTGCCGCCAGATCGCCTTGTCGAGATGGGTCTGGGTGTGGCGGCAGACGATCTCGAAAAAGCCGAGGACCAGCTCCGCAAGGGTCGCCGTGCGGCCGCGCAGGCCGCGCTCGAGCGTTGCCAGCAGCTCGCGGTCGCTTTCCGCCACGAGCGCCAGCAGAACCCCCGATTTCGTGCCATAGTAATTGTGCACGGTGACACTGGAGACGCCGGCGATCTCGGCGATCGCCTCCATGGTGATCTTTTCGAGACCGGCCTCGAGAAACAGGCTCTTGGCGGCGGCGATGATGCGCGCCTTGCGGTCTTCCTTCTGCCGCTCGCGCAGGCTGGTGGGCTGTTGTTCCGTCATGGCGGCATCATTTCGTCTCGGGGCGGGAATTGCAATCAACAATTTACGGTCTCAAATTTTTTATTGACTAAAGAATTTTGCTCCGTATGAATTTTCTCAAGACCACCACCACTCACACGACCACCACTCGCGACATCACCAAGAAAAACGACGACCGTCAGGGAGCCCCATCATGAAGACGCTGACCATCGCCTTTGCTGCCATTGCCGCCTTGAGTGCCGGAACCGCCTCGGCCAAGGACACCATCAACGTCGGCATGTGCGTGTCCTGGCCCGGCTATGCCATGCTCGACGTGGCCAAGCAGAAGAACCTGCTGCCCGATTACGACCTCAACATCACCAATTTCGAGGACCCGCTCGGCGGCCATGCGGCGCTTGCCGCGGGGCAGATCGACGTCTACGGCTGCACCGCCGATTACGTGCCGGTCGCGGTCGAGGCCGGGCTGAACGAGGTCAACGTCGCCTATCTGAACCCCTCCTATGGCGTCGATCACGTGATCCTCGCCGCGGGCGTGGAGCCCGGCGCGCTGAAGGGCAAGAAGGTCGCCGCGCCGCAGGCCTATATCGGGCAACTCCTGATGGGGCTCTGGCTTGACCGGCAGGGGATCGCGCCCGGCGACGTGACCTGGGTGAACCTCAATGCCGACGAGGCGGTGGGGCCGATGCTCTCGGGCGATCTGGCCGCCGCCTATATGTACGAGCCCTGGATCTCGAAGGTGCTCGAGGCCGCGCCCGGCGCGAAATCGGTGGTCAACACCACCGACCCCGACATGCTGAAGACCGGCATCTTCATGGACTCGCTCTACATGAACAAGGATTTCATCGCGAAGAAGCGCGATGCGGCGCTTGCAGTGCTCAAGGCCGAATGGGACGCCCGCGGCTACTGGCATGACCATGTCGGGGAGGTGAATGCGCTGATGGCCGATTATCTGCAATGGCCGGTCGAGGACATCAACGCGGTGATCGGCACCAACGGCAAGAGCCTCGACGGCGGCATCTATGTCTTCGACTTCGACGAATCCGCCCGTACCTGCGGCGTGCTCGCCGGCGATCCGCCCTTCGGGCTGCCCAATGGCTCGATGCCCGGTTCGGTCGCGCTGACCAACGACTGGTGGGTCAAGCTTGGCCTGATGAAGGGCAAGATCGACCCCGCCAAGGGCATCGACTGCTCGCTGATGGGCGATCTTGTGGCGCAGGGCTATCGTCAGTCCTTCGGCGCAAACTGATCCCGATATCGCCCCGCGGTTCCGGCCGCGGGGAGCAACGGAGGACCCCATGTCGACCGCTTCCAGGGGGCGCAGGCCCCGGCTGCTGCAAATCCGCGTCCCGGTTTCGGGGCGGCAGGCGCTGATCTCCGCCCTCGGCATCTGGGCCCTGTTCTTCGGGATCTGGATCCTCGCCTCGGGGCTTGGCTGGGTGAACCCGATCCTGGTGCCGCCGCCCGGCAAGGTCTTTGCCACCATCATCCGGCTCTTCGCCGAGCAGGGCTTCGGCGCCGATGTGCTGATCTCCATCGGGCGGGTGCTGATCGCCTTCGCACTCGCCAGCCTCGTCGCGGTGCCGCTCGGCGTCGCGATGGGCGCCTTCCCGGCGATCGACGCGGTGCTTGCGCCCTTCGTCTCGGCCTGGCGCTACCTGCCGGCGCCCTCCTTCATCCCGATCCTGCTGATGTGGTTCGGCACCGGCGAGACGCCGAAGCTCGCGCTCCTTTTCCTGGGCGTGATCTTCTTCCTCGTCACCCTGATCGCCGATCACACCCGCGAGGTCCGCAAGGAGCTGATCGAGACCGCGCTGACGCTGGGCGCCAATCGCCGGGTCACCGTGTTTCAGGTGATGCTGCCCGCGGTGCTGCCCAATATCCTCGTCGCGATGCGGCAGATGCTCGCCGTCGTCTGGACCTATCTGGTGATCGCCGAGATCGTCGCCTCCACCACCGGCATCGGCGCGATGATGATGCGCGCGCGCCGGTTTCTCAAGACCGACGAGATCCTCGCCGGCATCATCGTGATCGGCGCGCTCGGCATGGCCTGCGACATGGCCTTCGCCCTTCTGCACCGCCGCCTCTTCCCCTATCTGGAGGACAAGCGCTGATGTCCGCCCTGCTCAAGATCCAGAACGTTTCCAAGACCTTCGATCTTCCCGGCGGGCAGGCGCTCACCGCGGTCGACGATGTCTCCTTCGCCGTCGAGAAGGGCTCGATCTGCGTGCTGCTCGGCCCCTCGGGCAGTGGCAAGTCCACGCTTTTGCGGATGATCGCGGGGCTTGAAACCCAGACCTCGGGCGCCGTGCTGCTCAACGACACCCCGATCGACGGGCCCGGGCGCGAGCGCGGCATGGTGTTTCAGGCCTACAGCTCGTTCGACTGGATGTCGGTCGGCAAGAATGTCGAATTTGGCATGAAGATCAATGGCGTGCCCGCGGCCGAGCGGCGCGCGCGGGCCGAACGCTTCATCGGCCTCGTCGGGCTGTCGAAATTCATCGACGCCTATCCCTCGCGGCTTTCGGGGGGCATGCGGCAGCGCGTGGCAATCGCCCGCACGCTGGCGAACGCCCCCGAGGTGCTCTTGATGGACGAGCCCTTCGGCGCGCTCGATGCCGAGACCCGCTGGCAGATGCAGGAGCTGATGATCGAGGTGGCCGAGGCTTCGGGCACCACGATGATCATCGTCACCCACGACATCGAGGAGGCGATCTTCCTTGCCGACAAGATCGTCTTCCTGTCGAGCCACCCGGGCCGGCTGAAGGAGGAGATCCTTCCCGATTTCAAGCCCGGCCGGCTGCGCAACAAGGAAGATGTGATCTCGCTGCCGGGCTACGCCGAGATGGAGCGCAAGATCATGCGCATGATGCGCGAGGAGGGGCACAAATGACCGGCATCGACTTTTCCGGCCGCACGGTCGTCATCACCGGATCGAGCCGGGGCATCGGGCTGGGCGTGGCCGAAGGCTTCGCCCGCGCCGGCGCGACGCTGCACCTGATCGCGAATGACGCCGCGGTGCATGCCCGCGCCGCGGATCTCGGCGCGACCGCGGCCGAGGCGGATATCTCGGTGAAATCCGAGGTGCTCCGCGCCCTCGCCCCGCTTGCCCGCATCGACGTGCTGATCAACAACGCAGGCCTTGAGCTGATGACGCCGATCACCGGGGCGGATGACGCAACGACCGACGCTTTCCGCCGGGTGATCGACATCAACGTCACCGGCACCGCACTGGTCACCGCCACGGCGCTCGGCCGGATGGGCACGGGGGGCGCGATCGTCAACACCGCCTCGATCTGGGGCCGCGTCGCCGAGCCCGGTTTCGGCGCCTATGTCGCCTCGAAACACGCGATCATCGGGTTGACGAAGACCTGGGCGCGCGAGCTGGGCCCCCGCGGCATCCGGGTGAACGCGGTCTGCCCGGGCTGGGTGCGGACCGAGGCCTCGATGCGCTCGCTCGGCCGGATCGCCGCCGGGGCGGGCCGCGCCGAGGAGGATCTGCTCACCGAGATCGTCGCCGGGCAGGCCCTGCCGGGGCTGATGGAGCCGCCCGACATGGCCCCCACCTATCTGTTTCTGGCCTCCGACCTTGCCGCGAACATCACCGGCCAGTCGCTGGGCGTCGACCGAGGAGAAGTCCCATGGTGAAACCGCTTGCGGGCAAGCGTGCCCTTGTCACCGGCGCGGCGAGCGGCATCGGCCGCGCGACGGCGCTGGCATTGCAGGAGGCGGGCGCCGAGGTCACCGGCCTTGATCTGCGCGCCGCCGAGGCCCCATTCCAGATCCTGGCCTGCGATCTTGCCGACGAGGCGCAGATCGTCGCCGCGGTCGCCGGCGCGGCGGCGCGGATGGGCGGGATCGACATTCTGGTGAACAACGCCGGCATCCTCGAGGAAGCGCCGCTTGGTGCGCTGAGCGCCGCCCATATCGACCGGATGTTCGCAGTGAACGTGCGCGGCGCGATGCTGGTCGCGCGTGAGGTGCTGCCGCATCTGCCGGACGGCGGGCGGATCATCAACACCGTCTCGGAACTCGCCTATCTCGGCCGCGCCAATGCCTCGGTCTATGCCGCGACCAAGGCGGCGATGCTGGGCGCGACCCGCTCCTGGGCGCGCGAACTTGCGCCGCGGGTGCTGGTGAACGCCGTCGCCCCCGGGCCGACCGACACGCCGCTGCTGGGCTTCGAGAGGCTCGACGCCCGGGCGCAGGCCGAGGAAACCGCCTACCCGATCGGCCGCATCGGCCGCCCCGAGGAAGTCGCGGCCGCCGTCGTCTTCCTCGCCGGCCCCGGCGCCACGCTCTTTATCGGACAATGCCTTGGCGCCAATGGCGGCGCGGTGATGATGTGATGGACCAGACGATGACCGAAACCGTTTTCTATGCCGAACTGCCCTGGCCCGAGGTCGAGGCCCGGATCGCCGCCGGGGCGCCGGTGTTCCTGCCGCTCGGCGCGACCGAGCAGCATGGCCGGCACATGGCGCTGAACGTGGATGTGGTGCTGCCCACCGCGATTGCCGCGCGCGCGGCGGCCGCGGTCGGCGGGCTGGTGCTGCCGACGCTCGCCTATGGCAATCGCTCGCAGCCGAAAACCGGCGGCGGACCGGGCTTTCCGGGCACGATCAACCTGAGCGCACAGACCTTCGCACTGATCCTGCGTGACGTGATTTGCGATCTCTTCCGCCAGAAGGTACGCAAGATCGTCACCGTGAACGGGCATTACGAGAATATCGGCCCGACGATCGAGGGGATCGAGCTTGCCCTCGACGCGATCGGGCGCGACCGCAGCGATGGCCTCGTGATCCTGCGCGTCGATCACTGGGACATGGTGCAGGGCGCGACGCTCGAGCGGATCTTCCCCGACGGCTATCCGGGGATCGAACTCGAGCATGCCTCGGTGATCGAGACCTCGATGATGATGGCGCTGCGCCCCGAGCTTGTCGATCTGACGAAGGCCGCCCATGACGGCCCCGCCGCCTTCCTGCCCTATGACCGCTACCCCAAGCCCTGCGCCGAGGTGCCGCCCTCGGGCGTGCTGTCGCTGACCGAAGGGTCTTCGGCGGAAAAGGGCGAATGGCTGCTGGCCGATTGCACGGCGGGCATCGTGGCCGCCGTCGCCCGCGAATTCAACTGAGGACGCTGAAAATGACCAAGTTCCACCAGCCCATCGACGCCGCCGAAGTGCCGCGCTTTGCCGGGCTTTCGACCTTCATGCGCCTGCCCGCCGTGGCCACGGCCGCGGGGCTCGACATCGCGCTCGTCGGCATTCCGTGGGATGGCGGCACGACGAACCGCGCCGGCGCCCGCCACGGGCCCCGCGAGGTGCGCAACATGTCGAGCCTGATGCGCAGCGCGCACCATGCCTCGGGCGTGGCGCCTTTCGAGATCGCCAATATCGCCGATGTCGGCGATCTGTCGGTGAACCCGATCGACGTGATGGACGGCATCGCACGGATCGAGGCCGGCATGGCGGCGATCGTCGCGACCGGCGCGCTGCCGCTTGCCGTCGGAGGCGATCACCTGACCACCCTGCCCTCGCTGCGCGCCGTCGCGCGCGGCCCGCGGGGTGGCGGCAAGCCGCTGGGCATGCTCCATTTCGATGCGCATTCCGACACCAACGACACCTATTTCGGCGGCAACCGCTTCACCCACGGCACCCCCTTCCGCCGCGCGATCGAGGAAGGCGTGCTCGACCCGAAGCGCGTGGTGCAGATCGGCATCCGTGGCTCGGTCTATGAGCCGGGCGAGCATGACTGGGCGAAGGCGCAGGGCATCCGCATCATCTACATGGAAGAATTCGTGGCCCGCGGCCCCGCGGCGGTGATCGCCGAGGCGCTCGAGATCGTCGGGCAGGAGCCCACCTACATCACCTTCGACATCGACTCGATCGACCCGTCGATGGCGCCCGGCACCGGCACGCCCGAAATTGGCGGCTTCACCACCCGCGAGGCGCAGCAGATGCTGCGCCTGCTTGGCCCGGTCAACATCGCCGGCGCCGATGTGGTCGAGGTGGCGCCGCCCTTCGACGTCGGCGGCATGACCGCGCTCGCCGGCGCGACGGTGATGTTCGAGCTGATGTGCGTGATGGCGACGCAGGTCGATCAGCGCCGCAACGGCTGAAAAACCGCGGCGGCCCGGGCGAGCGGCTTCGCCCCCCGCCCGGGCACGCAAAGCCCGCTGCGGATGCCGGGCCGCCTCCCGCGGCGGGCACGGACCGGGGGCACCGCGCTGGTTCGACGGCTGGTTTGCCGAAAACGCGCGCGCGCTTTCGCCGGACCTCATTGGCGCGGCGGGCCGCACACCCCGGGCAGCCGCAGCCGCGCCTCGAGCCCCGGCGTCGCCGGATGCAGCGTCAGCTCGCCCTCCAGCGCCTCGGCGATGTCGCGGGCGATGGCGAGCCCGAGCCCGCTGCCCTGACCTTGCGTGTCGGCACGGGCCCCACGCGCCATCAGCGCCCCGATCCGGTCGGCGGGAATGCCCGGGCCATCATCGCAAACCGAGATCGTGACCGCGCCCTCGGCGGCAACCGCGGTGATCCGGACCCTCCGGCGGGCATGGCGCGCCGCATTCTCGATCAGCGCGCCAAGGGCCTCGGTCAGGTCATCGGGATCGGCGGCAACCGCCAGCCCGGCCGGCACCTCGAGCTGCCAATCGCGCCCCGCCCCCGCCCCGGTGCGCCGCACGACCCGCAGCACGCCGGCAAGGGCGGGGGCGATCTCGGCGCGCGCCTCGTGCCCGCGCATGGCGACGCGGGTGCGCGCCAGCTCGCGGTCGACATGGCGGCGCATCGCCCCGGCAATCGCCTCGATGTCAGCCGCGACGCCGGCCCGGCCCTCGGCCCGCAGCCGGCCCGCCTCGCCCAGAAGCGCCTGCAGCGGCGTCTTCAGCCCATGCGCCAGATCGCCGGCGCGGGTGCGGGCCCGTGCCACCTCCTCGCCCCGCGCCGCAAGCAGCGCGTCGACCTCGCGCACCAGCGGCAGCACCTCGACCGGGAAATCGGCCCCGAGCCGCCGCGCCCGCCCCGAGCGCACGTCGGCCACGCGCTGCCGGATCACCCGGAGCGGACGCAGGCCGACGGCGATCTGCACCCATCCGGCGAGGATCAGCGCCACGGTCAGCACCACCGAATAGGGCGCGAGGTCGGAGATGAAGCCGTTGCGCGCTGCGGCGAGCTCGGTCCGGTCCATCGCCACGGTGGCCCGCATCCCCGCCCCGCCGAGCCGGCGCGGCAGCACGACGCTGCGCTCGATCGCCAGCAACGGCTGCCCCGCCGGCCCCGACAATTCGTGCACATGTTCCGCCCCGTCCCGCAGCTCGTCGCGCGGCAGCGGAATCTCGTAATCCCACAGCGAGCGCGAGCGCAGCATCCCGCCCTCGGCCGCGATCTGCCAGTAAAGCCCGCCATAGGGGCGCTGGAACCGCGGATCGGCGGGGGTGGCGGTCTGTTCCAGCGCGCCCGAGGGGGCGCGTTCGACACCGGCCAGCACTTGGTCAAGCTGCACCGACAGCTCGACCAGGGCGCGGCGCTTCACATGCGCATCGAAGAGCGCGGCCAGCCCAAGAGACGAGAGCGTGATCGCCACCGCCACCGTGACCGCCCCGGCACAGGCCAGCCGCACCCGCAGCGAAAGCCGCCTCACAGCGCATCCCCCGCTGTTTCGAGGAAATAGCCAAAGCCGCGCCGGGTGCCGATCACCCCTGGCCCCAGCTTGCGCCGCAACCGGGCGACCACCGCCTCGAGCGCATTGACCTCGCGCAGTTCATTGTCGCCGTAAAGATGGTCGAGCAGCTCGGTCGGCGGCACCACCCGGTCGCGGTTGAGCAGCAGATAGACCAGCAGCCGGTATTCCAGCGCCGTCGTCTGCACCGGCCGGTTCTGCCGCATCACCGACATCCGGTTGGTATCGAGCGCCAGACTGCCGGCGCGCAGCACGGCGCTGCCGCGGCCGGCCGAGCGCCGGATCAGCGCCCGCGCGCGCGCCACCAGCTCCTCCATGCGGAACGGCTTCGGCAGATAATCGTCCGCGCCGGCGTCGATCCCCTCGACCCGCTCGGTCCAGGTGCCGCGCGCGGTCAGCACCAGCACCGGCATCTCCCGGCCGTTGGCGCGCCAGCGCTTCAGCACCGTCAGCCCGTCGAGCCGCGGCAGGCCGAGATCCAGCACCACGAGGTCGTACTCCTCGGTATCGCCGAGAAACCACGCGGTGTCGCCGTCGGTGCAGAACTCGACCCGCAGCCCGGCAGCGCCCAGTGCGGCGCCGAGATCGGCCGCGATCCTCGGATCATCCTCGACGGCCAGCACCCGCATCAGTGCCCGCCTCCCGGATCGGACGGCAGCATCCCCCCCGTGGCGGCATCGACCCCGACCTCGAAGATCCGGCCGTCGGGCGTGATCAGCTTGATCCCGTAGACCAGCCGGCCGCGCTCTTGCCGCAGCTCGACCTCGAGCAACCGGGCCCCGAACCTCTGTTCGACCGGCGCCAGAAGCGCATGCAGCGGGCGGATCTCGCCACGCTCCAATGCCCTCTGGGCGCGGTTGTGGTCATGCTCGGGATCCGCCGCGGCGGGCAGGCCGGCGACGGCCCCCAGAAGCATCGACAGGAGAAGGAGCGGCGGTCTCATCGTCGAGCTATAGACCGCACAACCTGACGTGATCCTGACGGACGGCTTGCGCCGGGTGCAACCCCGCCCCGATGTTGCCGCAACACGTCTGGCGTGTGCTGTCAGGCTTCTGTCAGCGCGAGGTTGCTAGATCTGGCACGAAGATCGGTGCGATCACGTTTCCCCGCGGCGGCCAGAGACCCGACTTGCTTTCGAGATCCGGGATTTCCCCGCCCGGGCCGCTTTGCCGCCGTCGTCGGTCGCACCCTTCCCGCCCCCCCGGGGTCGTCCGGCAACGGTCGGCCATTCTTGCCATGAGGTATCTGCCATGAAACCAGTACTCGCAGCCCTGACCCTGATCGGCGCGCAAGCCGGTGTCGCCGTCGCGGCCAATCCTGCCATCGACGACGCCGCGCTGCGCAGCGATGCCCAGGGCGTCTTCGAGCCGATCCCGCAGGCCCCCGATCCGGCGCCCGCCCCGGCCCAGGCCGAGCTTGGCAAGATGCTGTTCTTCGAACCCCGTCTGTCCGAGGCGCATAACATCAGCTGTAACACCTGCCACAACCTCTCGACCGGCGGCGTCGACCTGTCCAGTGTCTCGCTCGGGCATCGCTGGCAGAAAGGCGGGCGCAACTCGCCGACGGTGCTGAACTCGACCTACAACTTCGCCCAGTTCTGGGACGGGCGGGCCGCGAACCTGATCGAACAGGCGGGCGGGCCGATGCAGAACCCGGTCGAGATGGCCTCGAACCCGAACCATGTCGTCGAGATGCTGAAGGCGATCCCCGGCTATACGCCGATCTTCGCCACCGCCTTCCCCGAGACAACCGACCCGGTCACCTTCGAGAATGCGACCGCAGCGATTGCCGCCTTCGAGGACACGCTGATCACCCCGAACGCGCCCTTCGACCGCTGGCTGCAGGGCGACGATGCGGCGATGACCGAGGAGCAGAAGCAGGGGTTGTCGCTCTTCATGTCGGCCGGCTGCAGCAGCTGCCACAACGGCATGAACATCGGCGGCAACAGCTATCAGGTGTTCGGCGTCGTCGCCCAGCCCGCCCCGTCGGTCCGGCCGCCCGAGGACATGGGGCGCTATGCCGTCACCAAGGACGAGGCCGACAAATACGCCTACAAGGTGCCGACGCTGCGCAACATCGCCCTGACGGCGCCCTATTTCCACTCCGGCGCGGTCTGGGACCTCAAGGAGGCGGTGAAGGTGATGGCCGACGCGCAGCTCGGCGCACAGCTTGATGACCAGCAGCTCGGGCAGATCGTGGCCTTCCTCGGCAGCCTGACCGGCGACATGCCGCAGATCGTGTATCCCGTGCTTCCGGCCAGCGTCGCCGGAACGCCGCACCCGATGCCCTGATCCGCACGCCCCGAACCGCCCTGCCGGCCCTGACGCCGGCAGGGACGACCGTCTTCGCGCTTGACCCGGGCCGCAGGATCCGCTCGAATTTCGTCACCGCGACGGCCGCGACGCCGCCCGCCCCGCTGACGGAACTGGATCAACAGATGATGGACTATCGCGTTCACGCCCGGCGCATCGACGCGCATGGCAGTCTCGCCCGGGCGAAGGCGGCCGAGGTGGTTCTGGATACCGATCTTGCCGGGCGGCAGGATGCGATGAACCCGGTCGAGCTGCTGCTCTCCGCACTTGCCGCCTGCATGCTGAAGGGGATCGAGCGGGTCACGCCGATGCTGCAGTTCCAGATCGACGGGGTCGAGGTCACGCTCGAGGCGCTGCGCCAGGATGCGCCGCCGAAACTGGTGGCAATCCGCTACGAGATCGTGGTGGACAGCGCCGAGACCGAGCAGCGGCTGGACCTGCTGCACCGCAACATCCTGAAATACGGCACGATCTCGAACACCCTCTCGGCCGCGGTGCCGCTTGAGGGGCATCTGCGGCGGAAGGGCTAGACCGCGGCACGCCGACCGGACGCGGCGTCGCGCCGGCATTATCGGCTTGCAAATTCGTTCACGGTCCTGTGATCTTCCGCAGGTAAACGACCGTCAATTTGGAAACATCATGTTCAGAAAACCCGCAGCGCTGCTTTGCACCGGCGCGTTCCTCTTGCTTGCGGCCTGCGAGCCGGTGCAGCCGCTCGCCGAATACCGCCCCGCCGTCGACCCCGGCAAGACCAATCAGGCGCGCTACGAGAAGGATCTCGAGGCCTGCCGCACCGTCGCCCTGCAGGTCGAGGCGGATTACAAGGCGCGCCAGCAGAAGGAGATGGGCAAGAACCTTGCCGCGGGCCTCATTGTCGGCGCGCTGGTGGGGGCGGCGGCCGGCACCCACACCGGCTACCGCAACGACTACATCCTGACCGGCGCCGCAGTCGGGGCCGCCGCCGGGGCCGGAGCGGGCGACTATGACCACGATCTGGTCACCTACGGCCCGCGCCGCGTCGTCGACCGCTGCATGGCCGGACGCGGCTACACGCTGCTGACCGATTTCGGCCGCGGCTGATCGCGCGCCCTGCCCGCCCCGAAAGCCCGTCCCTCGTGGCGGGCTTTTGCCGTTCCGCCAGCGCGGCGCGACCTTTTCCGACGGCCCCTGCAGCGCACAGGCGGCGGTTGTGCACGCGGCCCCCCTGCGCAAGTTTCACCCGGTCGCAGTTCCGCCGGTGCAGACCGTTTTTCGCACCGGCCGCTGACAGGGATCGCTGAACGATGTTGGCGAAACAGCGCTGTCTGGAGCAGGCCGAACAGGCCAGGCAGGGCAAGCCCGGGGCAGCGGTTCCGGTCGCGTTCTGGCAGCACCATCCCGTTGCGGATCAGCACGAAGAGCGGCTCGCCGACGCGACCTGCGCCTTTCAGGCCCGCTTCGACTGCGATCTGGTGACGATCACACCCGCCTCGAGTTTCCAGCTGCGCGACCTCGGGCAGACGGACAGCTGGACCGGCGATCCGATCGGCCGGCGGACATTCGGCCCCGGCCCGGTCGGCACCCCCGAGGCCCTGTCCATCGCGCTCGGCGCCCTGACCGCGCCCCCCGGTGCCGACCGGCGGCCCGCCCGGGCACCCGCGCTCCGGCTAAGCCGGGCCGATCCCCGGGGCAGGCGGAACCGCTTCGAAGCCAGAACGCCCCTGCCCGCTTCAGGAACACTGCATCAGGTAGTTCTGCTGGGCGGTGTCCAGCATGCCGTCCAGAAGGGTCATCCCGAGCGGGCTGTCGGAGACGTCCGGCACCTGACCAAGCGGGCCACGCTCGCGCAGCACCTTGAGCAGCAGGTCAGGATGATACTGGCGCAGCATGGAGCCGAACACCAGGGAGAAGGCCATGCCCTGCTGCGGGGTCAGCGCCCCCATCGTCGCAACCGTCGGCACGGACAGTCCCGAAACCCGCGCCGCCTCGACGGGATCCGCGTTCTGGTTCGCCTCCAGGACGGCGCCGATCCGCTCGATTTCGGCCGCCGGCCGGGTCGCCACCCCGCCCTCGATTTCCCGCAGCGCGCTGCATTGCGCCGGCGAAAAGCTCATTGGAGCGTCGGAGGACGGCAGCGTGGCAAATTGCGCCGCCGCAGGCAGGGCTGGCGCGGCGAGCGCACCGAAGGCGGCAAGAAGAAGAAGGGAGGTGCGCATCGAGATTTCCCGGCGACATGTGTCAGTTCGAGAAAAGCAATGCCACGAAACCGGAGCGGAAAACAGGTGGGCGTCATCCTCTCTCCCGGGGGACGGCCAGATCCCGCCGCCCGACCGCAAGGGGGATCGTCAGCACCGCCCGGAGCCCCGGGGACCGCCGCCACCGAAAGCCTGAGCCCGGCGATCCGGAAATTCGCCAAAGACCAACATATCGCCGCGAAGACCATGGCCAAGCCGCAGAAAACAGGCCATCCTTGCCCCGATTGCAGGAGGGTTCATCTTGGATATTCTCGATCATTTCAAGGAACTGGCGGTATTTTCCCGGGTCCGGTCGCGGTGCCTTGCGCCTTTGGCAAAGGCGGGCGCGATCGCAATCGCCCCCTTCCCCCGCCGCGGCGCCATGGACGGTCTGGCACCTGCCGGCCCGGTCCAGCGCCGCACCGGGCCCCCATCCCGCGCCCGTGGCCCGATCTCTGCGCGACCGTTGCGCCCGCTCCCCGGCCGGGAGGATCGGCCGCGCGCCGGGAGCCTCGCCCGGCGCCTTGGCATGGGGACCGGAGGGGCCGCGCAATGACCACCATCCTGTTCGAGAATGACAACCTTTCCTTGCACTCTGTTCCGCTCGACCAGTCCGAACAGGTGGTGGTGACCTTCTCGCCGCGTCTCGGCGCACCGCGGCCCGGGCCGGCTCATCCGAATGCAGGCTTTGGCCAGGAGTTCTTCCGCAAATCGGGCATCTCCGTGTTCCATGTCGTCGCGAAATGGAACCACTGGTGGCAGTTGGACGAAATGGAGGAGGTCCTGCAGGCGATCAGGGACAGGCGGGGCACGCGCGCGCTCTGGACCTATGGCGCCAGCATGGGGGGTGCGGGGGCGCTGATGTTCGCCGACCGGCTCGATGCCGCGGGCGCGATTGCGATGAGTCCCCAAGCCAGCGTCGATCTTTCCCGCGCCGATTTCGAGCCGCGTTGGATGGCGGACCGACGCCGGATCAAGACGTTCGACGATCGTTGGCTGGACACCGGGCTGAGCACCCCGACCTGGCTGTTCTACGATCCGACACATGCCGAAGACGATCAGCACGCGCGCATGATCGCCGCCACCGCTGCCGACATCCACCGCGTCCCCGTGCTGTTTTGTAGTCACTCCTCAATGCGCATGCTACTGGAATGCGGCATGCTCAGTGACACCATTCGAAGTGTTCTGGCGGGGAAGTTTGACCGGGATGCGTTTTTGCGGTCGGTCCGCTCGCATCGAAGTGCTTCCTCGGTTGCTCTCACAGGGGCAGCAAGAATCCTTTCCAGCAGAGGAAGCCATCAACGCGCCGCGGCATTATCAGGCAAATCGGTAGCGCTCTTGGAGGCGCAGTGGCATGCGGGGCAGAAACTCGACGTCGCAACAGCCACACTGACGCTTCATATCCACACCGCAAATCTCGTTCGGGCACGTAAAGTAGAAGAGGCCGCCGCTCTGCTCGCCAAGCTGCGCGACACCCCGCTCGTCGCGGGAGATTTTTCGCAACAGTTGCTTCAACTCGCCTTGCTCTCCAACAACTCCGTTGAGTTGATCCGGCTGATCGAGCAGCGCCTCACCACCGGGAACATTGCAGGTCTAAGTTTTGAAATCCTGATGTCGGCAATCAACGGAAATCGTCTTCCGCCAGACCAGATCTTGAAATTCCACATGCGGAACGGCGCGAAGATCCTGGCGGCAGACACGACAGGACGCTATGCCCAGGCCATTGCCGCGAAAAATCTGGATGTCGCCACAACGGCCCCGCAACCAGATGCGGCGTCGCAGGCCTACCGCATCGAAGGCGACGCGTTGCTCACCAAGGATAACGTCGCGTTCCTCGTCGGCGGAAATCATTCGGTCTTGCAATATGTGACAGGCAAGCTGGCGCCCACTCCCACCTCGCTCGCGACCTTTGCCGGCAATCTTGCCGAGCGGGCAAGCATCGCGCATGGCCAGGGGATCCCCTATCTCCATGTGATCTTTCCGGACAAGCAATCGGTGATGACGGAAGCCTTTCCGATCAGGCCTGTTCACCGGCTTGGGGATGCCTATCTCGCGCCCCTCGATGCCGAATTGCGGCCCTATGTGCTGTATCCGGCGGACAGGTTGCGGGACGAGCAGCGACCGCCCTTCCTGCCGCTCGACACGCATATGACCGATCATGGGTCTCTGGCGGTGCTGCGGATGATGCTTTCGGCCACCGGGATCGAGGCCGACGAGAGTCTGACGCGCGTGGAACGGCGGATTGTGAAGCCTCGGCGCTGGCCGGGGGATCTCGGCGTCAAGTTCACCCCCCGGCTGTTTCAGGATGGTGTCGTCCTCGATCCCGACTGGCCGGTGACCGCCTTCCGCAGCCCCGGCGGTTTCAACGACGGGCTGGTGGATATCCTGATCAGCCCCGAGGCCGCGCATGACCGGATCGTCCTGCTCTTCGGCGATTCATTCTTCCGGATGATGTTGCAGCACCTGAGCATGGTCTTCACCCGCGTGATCTGCCTGCGCACCCGCTTTCTGCATCCGGAGATGGTGACGCTGATCCGCCCGGATGTCATTTATACCGGCAATGCCGAGCGCTATCTTTCGAATGTCGCCGCGGATTCCGAGGCGCAGGCTTTCGCGCTCTATCCGCATCTGCGGGCGGCCACGGATCTGGCGATGCCGCCGGAATTTCTTGCGGCCTGGAGGGCCGTCACCGCGCCGAGATCTGTCTATTCGCAGAGATTTTTGCACCGTTACACCCTGCCTCGGCCGGCGTGACCGCGCCTCCTCGGCGTCCGTCACGTCTGCGGTGCGCGGCGCGATCCTCCTTCACCGGCAGCGCGGCAGCCGGGTGAACGCCGATGGGAAGACGCCTTCCGGCACACTATGAGCGTGGGGCCGGCCCGCCCCGCACATCAAAGACAATATCAATACACTGAATTGGGAAACTGGTGCCGACGGAGGGACTTGAACCCCCGACCCTCGACTTACAAGATCGCCGCTCTACCAACTGAGCTACGCCGGCACGCGGCCCTCGATACAGGGCCCGGCCCGATCGCGCAAGCCTCAGCGCCGGCGCAGGTTCGCCCGCGCCAGCACCACCACGGCGGCAAGGCCCACGGCGCTGACCAGCAGCGCCGGCGGCGCCGCGTCGCCGAGGTTCTCGAGGCTCGCCTTCTCGTGCACCCGCGTCGCCAGCGTCTCGTAGTTGAACGGCCGCAACAGCATCGTCGCCGGCAGCTCTTTCACGCAATCGACGAAGACGAGCAGCAGCGCCGAGCCGATCGAGCCCTTCATCAGCGGCAGGTAGATCGCGCGCAGCACACCGCCCGCGCTGCGGCCAAGCGAGCGCGCCGCCATCGGCAGCGAGGGCGGGATCCGGCCGAAGGCGGTCTCGGCCGAGCCCTCGGCGAGCGCGAAGAAGCGCACGACATAGGCCAGCACGATCGCCGTGGCCGAGCCGGTGAGGATCAGCCCCGGGTCGTGGCCGGTGAGCGCCGCGACCGCATCGGCGATGCGGTGGTCAAGCGCGGCGAGCGGCAGCAGGATGCCCACCGCCAGCACCGCGCCGGGCGCGGCATAGCCAAGCACCGTGACCGGCAGCACCAGCCGCGGCAGCCGCCGCCCCGAGAGCCGCACGCCATAGACGAGGAACAGTGCCGCCGCGACGGTCAGAACCGCCGCCACGCCCCCCGTCGCCAGCGTGTGCCAGAAGGCACGGGCAAGGCCGCGTCCGCCCCAAGCCTCGGGATGGGCGACGGCCTGCGCGCCAAGCACCGCCACCGGCAGCACGAAGCCCGCGGCGAAGGGGATTGTGCAGGCCACGGTCGCGGCGAGCCCCGCAAGCCCCGGCAGCCGCGTCGCGATCACCGGGCGGGCGCCACGCGCCGACTGGTAATGCCGCGCCCGCCGCCGCCCCGCCGCCTCGAGCGCGACGAGCAGCAGCACGACGCCGAGAATCACGCAGGCAATCTGCGCCGCACCGCCCGCATTGCCGGCCTCGAGCCAGGTGGTGAAGATGCCGGTGGTCAGGGTCTGCACGCCGAAGTAGTCGACAACGCCGAAATCGGCGACCGTCTCCATCATCGCGATCGCCGCACCGGCGGCGATCGCCGGGCGGGCAAGCGGCAGCCCGACCCGCCAGAAGAGCGCCCAAGGCCCCGCGCCAAGCGCCCGCGCCACCTCGTAGCTTGCCCCCGACTGCTCGCGGAAGGCCGAGCGGGTCAGCAGGTAGGTATAGGGGTAAAGGGCTGCCGCCAGAACCAGCGTCGCCGCGCCGCGCGAGCGGACCTCGGGAAACCAGTAGTCGCGCGCCGTGGTCCAGCCCATGGCGGCGCGCAGCCCGGCCTGCACCGGCCCGGAATAGTCGAGGAAATCGACCAGCGCATAGGCGCCGACATAGGCCGGCACTGCAAGCGGCAGCAACAGCAGCCACTCGAGCAGCCGGCTGCCCGGGAAGCGATACATCACGACCAGCCAGGCCGCCCCGGTCCCCGCCGCGGCCGAAAGCGCCGCCACCCCGCCCGCCAGCACCGCGGTGTTGGTCAGGTAGCGCGGCAGAGTCGAGGCCAGCATGTGCGGCCAGATGTTCTCGGTCGGATTGAGCGCGATCCAGATCACCGCGACGAGCGGTGCCGCAATCAGCGCCGCAATCGCCAGCGCCCCCGCCGACCACAGGCCCGAGCCCGCCTGGCGCAGCGCGCCCGCCGCCGCGGGCCCTGCCGCGCAATTCCGAGTGTTCTTATCAGATTCCATGCGCTTCCTTATCCCAGAAGCGGTTTGCCTGTCCAGAAATCCGCAGCTATTCTCGCCGCCGAGCAGCAAAGGACAATTCCATGCAGGTCGTCTTTCACCTCGGCGCGCATTCCACCGACGAGGACCGGCTGATCACCACATTGGCGGCAAACCACGATGCCCTGGCCCGGGTCGGCGCGGTGGTGCCGGCACCGCGCGCCTATCGCGGCGCGCTGCGCGACGCGCTGATCGCGCTGAAGGGCCAGCCCGCCGACCCCGAGACCCAGGCGAGCCTGCTCGCCACCTGTCTGGGCGATGCCGCCCCCGAGGGCAGCCGGCTGATCTTCAGCCACCCGAACTTTCTCGGCCTTTACGACCGGGCGGTGACCGAGGCGGGGTTCTACGCCTCGGCCCCGGCCAAGCTCGAGCCGCTGGCGAATCTCTTTCCCGATGCGCAGGCCGAGTTCCACCTCGGCCTGATCAATCCCGCGACGCTGGTCGCGGCACTGGTCGCCCGCGCCCCCGAACGCAACTATGAGGAGTTCATGGCCGGACAGGCGCCCGCGACCCTCCGCTGGGCGCCGGTGGTGCGCGAGATGGTCGCCGCCGCGCGCGGGCTGCGCTTTGTGGTGTGGTGCAACGAGGACCAGCCGCTGATCTTCCCCGAGGTGCTGCGCAGCCTCGGCGGCATCCCCGCCGGCGTGCCGCTGGTGGGTGAGGACAGCCTGCTCGAGGAGATCATGACGCATGAGGGGATGACGCGGCTGCGCGGCTATCTCGCGCAGCACCCGCCGCAGTCGGTGGCACAGCGGCGCAAGGTGGTCAGCGCCTTCCTCGACAAGTTCGTCCTCCCCGAAACGCTCGAGATCGAGCTGTCGCTGCCGGGCTGGACCGGGGATCTGGTGGCGCAGATCACCCGCGCCTACGAGGCCGACGTGGCCGAGATCGCGGCGATGGAAGGCGTGACCTTCATCGCCCCCTGAGCCCGGCACCGGGCGGCCCCTCCCGCGCGGGAAGGGCCGGCCCGCATCCGTGCCCCGGTCAGGCCATGCCGAGCGCTGCCTTGTAGATGTCGAGGATCGCTTCCTCTTCGGCCAGATCGTCGCGGTCGCGTTTGCGCATCGCGATGATCTTCTTCATCACCTTGGTGTCGTAGCCGCGCGCCTTCGCCTCGGACATCACGTCCTTCTGCTGTTCGGCGATATCCTTCTTCTCGGCTTCGAGATGCTCGAATTGCTCGATGAACTGGCGCAGTTCGTCGGCGGTCACGTTGTAGGCGGCATCATTCATGGCTCTGCTCCTGCTCGTCCTGCTCGGTCGGTGCGCCCTGACTAGCCCGCCGGCCCCCGCGCTTCAAGCGCCCGCTGGGCCATACCGGCTGCGCTCCGCTTGCCAAGCACGGCCTGCCGGGCTAGGCCGGAGAGGGAAAGCGCGGGAGGAAGCGATGGACTATCTGATCTGGCCGGGCGCAATCATCGTCCTGGCGGGCCTTGCCGGCATCGTCTGGAGCGTGCTGACCGTCGGCCGCGCCCGCCGCGCGGGGCTCAGTGACGCCGCGCTGCGGGAGAGGCTGCAACATGCGGTGCTTCTGAACATCGGTGCGCTGCTGATCTCGGCGCTCGGGCTGATGATGGTGGTGGTGGGCGTGATCCTGCGCTGAGGCGCGGGCTCAGCCGTCAAGCTCGCCAAAGCGCCGGCCGTTGCGGATCAGCACATCGAGCAGCGTGACCGGTTCGGGCGCGCCTTCGTCCACGAGCGCGCGCAACCGCTTGCGCAGCGCGAGCAGCCCCGTCCGGTCCGCCTGGAACAGCGGCCCGCCGCGGTGGCGCGGAAAGCCCGTCGCGGCGATCGCCGCAAGGTCGACATCGCCCGCGCGATGCGCCGCGCCGGCCTGCAATGCCGCCGCCCCCGCACCGGCGATCTCGGCCAGCACCCGCGCCACGATCTCGGCCGCGCCAAGCCGGCGCACGGCCACCCCGGCCTCGACCCGCAAGGCCTCGAGCACGGGCGCCTCGTCCGGCCAGGGCGCGGGCGGCTTGCCCGCCTCGTAAAGCCAGACGCCGCGCCCCGCGGCGCGGCCGGTGCGCCCCTCGAGCCCGAGCCAGGCGAGATAGGCGCCGCCGCTGCGCCCGGCCGCGGCCAGAAGCCCCTGCCCCGCCACAAGCCCGATCCGGTCGAGCCGGGCGAAGGGCCCCTCGGCAAAGCCCCAGCCGGTCAGCGCCGCATCGACCGCGGCCGGTGCCGCGCCGGCCATCACCGCGCGCTCGGCCGCCGCCAGAAACGCCGCCTCGAGCTGCCCGCCGAGCCCGCGCGCATGAACCACCGCACCGCCCTCGGCACGCAGCACCGCCGCAAGCCGGTGCAGCGCCGCCCCCGGCTCGGGCGCCGCGGCCCAGATCTCGGTCAGGCCCGGCCAGCGGACGAAGGACAGCTCCGCCCCCGCCCCGCCGCCCTCGAGCGCCACCAGCGTCCCGGCCGGCAGCGCCGCGCGCAGCCGCGCAAGCTCGCCCGCACCCGGGGCCGCGAGCATCACGTCGGCGGGGCCAAAGGCTTCGGGCGCGGCCACCGGCTCGAGCCGGTCCCAATCGGCGTCACGCTTGGCGGCATTGACCCGGCCGGCCTGCAGCGCCGCCTCCTGCGCCTCGGCGATCAGCCGCACCGAGGCCTCGATCCGTGCCGGATCGGTGGCGCCGAGCTGCACCCTGAGCCCGCGCCCGAGCAGGGCGAGCGCCAGCCGGTCGGGCTGGTTCCAGAGCGCGACCGAGCCGACCCGCGCAACCTCGCCCACGACCGGCGCGCCGGCGATCTGCGCCGCCGCCCGCCGCGCCGCGGCGACATGGCGCAGCGCCGCCGAAAGCTCGGCACCGGCGAGGTCGGCATAGGCCACCGCCTCGAATTCGAGCGCCTCGGAGAGCGGCAGGAGCGCTGCCGCCTCGATCACCTCGGCGGCGCGGGCGAAGACGGCAGCCAGCGGCCCCTCGGGCAGCCGCGCCCGCGCCGCCTCGAGCCCGTCGAGATAGCGCACCGGGTCCTCGACCGAGCCCTCGCGCGGCGGCAGCGGCGCGGCGCCGCTGTCGGCCACCCGCAATGCCTCGGTCAGCGCGGCGGATTCGACCGCCCCCTCCGAGGCCACGGCATCGCACAGCCCGGCCCGCATCGCCGCCTGCGCATCAAGCCCCCGCCCGGCAGTCACGAAATCAAGCGCCGCCGCCGCCCCGGCCCGCCGCGCGAGACGCACCAGTCCGCCGGCCGCGGGAATCAGCCCGATCCCGGCCTCGGGCGCGGCAAAACGGGTTCCCGACAGCGCCATGCGCAGCCCGGAGGCCTGGGCAAGCGCCAGCCCGCCGCCGGCAATCGTGCCGGTCAGCACCGCGACCACCGGCACCCGCGCCGTGGCGATCCGGTTGGCCAGCACGCCCAGCGTCGGCACGCCCGCGGTTTCGGCATAATCCTCCGCAGCCTCGGCCGCCACCGGCCAGCCGCCATCCCCGGCGCGCAAGACGATCGCGCGCAGCTCCGGGTCCTGATCGCAGGCGGCCAGCGCCCCGGCCAGGGCCGCACGCAGCCCCGCGTCGAAGCCCGCACCCGCCGGCGCCTCGGCCGCCCCCGCCAGAGTGATGAGCGCCACGCCCTCGCGCCGCTGCAGCCTTGCCCGTCTCGTCATCGCCCTTCCGCTCCGCCGTTTCGCAGAGTTTACGGACAAGCCCTGCGCCTGCAAGGAAAAACCGTCCTTTTCCAGAGACTTGACGCGAGTTCCGGCTCAGGCGGCGGTTTTGTGCTTCGGCGCGTGGTTGCGACAGAAGGGGGTTGCCGGCAACAGATCGAGCCGTTCTTCCGAGATCTTCTCGCCACAGACGGTGCAATAGCCGTATTCGCCCTCGGCCATCCGCCGCTCGGCCGCCTCGATCATCCGCATCTCGTCCTGCGCCGAGACGCCCAAGCCCCGCAGCACCTCGTCGGTCTCGTGCCCGGTCGCCTGTTCGGCCCAGTCTTTCTCGCCCTCGCTCTCCTCGAGGTCGTCGGAAATCTGGTCGACGCGCGCCAGAAGGAGCGCCTTGCGAGCTTCGAGTTCCGCCCGCCGGGTATCGAGGGATTTCATGGCTTTCTCCTCTGTTTCCGGTGTATTGTGGCCGGAAGTGTAAAAAGTGGCCTTGATGCAGGTCAATCCTGTCGGCTGGAAGGGATGAAGATGACGCGCACGATCGGTGCCTTGCTGGCGGCGGGGATCTCGCGCCGCTTCGGAGCCGAAGACAAGCTGCTTGCCCCCTTTCGCGGCCGACCGCTTGCCACCCATGCCGCCCACGCCCTGCTCGCGGTGCCGGTTGACGAACGGGTGGCGGTGATCTCCTCGCCGGCGCTGCGCCCGCTGCTGGCGGATTACGAAATCGTCGAGGTCGCACCAGGGTGCCAGCAGTCGGACAGCCTGCGCGCCGCGATCGACCATGCCGAGGCGGTCGGGGCCGAGCTGCTGCTGATCGTGCTCGCCGACATGCCGCGGGTGCCGCCGTCGCTGATGCGTCAGGTGCTGGAACATGCCGCGGCCGACCGCCCGGCCTCGGCCTGGGCCGGCAACCATGGCGCGCCGCCGGTCTGCCTGCCGGCCTCGATGTTCGACGAGCTGCGCGCGCTTGACGGCGACCGTGGCGCGGGCAGCCTGCTGCGCGGCGCGCCCGAGGTGGTGCGGGTGCCCTGCATGCCGCATCTGCTGGCCGACATCGACACGCCCGAGGACCTCGCCCGCCTGCAATAGGCGCTAGCGGCGGTGGCGCTCGACCCCGTCGGTCCAGACCCGCGCGATGTTCGGCCGGCTTGCCCCGTGCAGGATCTTCTCCAGCAGCCGCTCGCCCGTCTGTCCGAAGACCCGGATGGTGCCGTCGGGCGCCGCTGTATCGACCGCCATCGCGTCGAACTTCAGCCCCGGCACGAAGGCGCCCACCGGCAGGCCAAGCGCCTCGGCCCCGCCGCGGGTGGCAAGGTGGAAGGCCAGGCGCATGTCGATGCGGGCCGGTCCGGCGCCCCGCTCCGCGGCCGGCAGATCGGCATCGACGCCCCCCTCGCGCATCCGCGACACGGCCACCGCCATCCGCGCCGCCTCGAAGACCGAGGGCGCGGGCCCGCCCGAGATGTCGGTGCCGAGCCCGACCCGCAGCCCGCGCGCGAGCGCCCTGCGCAGCGGGAAGACGGCATTGGCGAAATAGGCGTTCGAGAGCGGGCAATGCGCGACCCCCGCGCCATGGTCGCGCAGCAGATCCATGTCCGACGGCGACAGATGCGTCGCATGGGCAAAGACCGAATGCGCCGGCATCAGGCCGAAATGGGCCAGCGTCTCGGCGTCCGAGCGGCCCATGCGGGCGCGCACGAAGCCATGTTCCCAATCGCTTTCCGACACATGCGACTGCACCCGCACCCCGGTTTCCGCAGCGAGCCGGCCAAGCCCCTCGAGGCAGGCATCGGTGCAGGCGGGCACGAAGCGCGGGGTGATCGCGGCGGCGACCAGCCCGGCATTGCCGGGCAGCGCCGCGACATGGGCGATCACCGCGCGGCTGCCTTCGACCGCCGCCTCGGCCGAGGCATCGCGGTAGAAGGCGGGACAGGTCTCGGGGTGATCCATCGCCACCTTGCCGATCACCGCGCGCTGGCCGAGTTCAAGGCAGATCTCGGCGAGCCGGTTCGTCGCCGGCACATGGATCGTGGCGAAATGCAGCGCCGAGGTGGTGCCAAGCGCCAGCATGTCGGCGATCAGCGCGCGATAGACCGTCTCGGCGAAGTCGCAATCGGCAAAGCGCGCCTCGAGCGGGAAGGTGTAGGCGTTCAGCCAGTCCTCGAGCGGCAGATCGAGCGCCGTGCCGAGCTGCGCATATTGCGGCGCATGCACATGCAGATCGACAAAGCCCGGCAACAGCACCTGCCCCGCGGGCAGGCGCTCGGCCTCCTCCGCGCGCCCGCCCGGCTCGACCGACAGGATGGTGCCGTCCGCATCGAGGGTGAAGAGCGCGTCCTTCAGTTCCTCGACCTCGCCCGCGCGGGGGGCGTGGAAGGCATCGGCGATCAGCCGGCGCAGCCGCATCGCTCAGGCCGCCTTCGGGCCGAGGCTGGTGCCGTAAAGGCAGTTCTTCTCCTTCAGCCAGCGCCGGTAGGCGATCGAGGAGGCATCGGCGCGGGTCGGGGTCTCGGCCCGCGGCTCGAGCGGCAGCAGCACCGGGCGCTGGTTCTCGAGGATGATCTTGTCTTGCAGGAAGATCACCTGCTGGAAGGCAATCAGGTCCTGCGTCGTGCCCTCGTCATCAAGCAGGAACATCACCGGATGCGCGATCGAGACGCCGGGCTCGACCGGCTGCACGAAAAGGCAGATCACGTCCCACCGCGTCGCCGAATTCGGGCAGGTCTTGTAGAGCAGCACGGTGAAGGGCGTGGTGACGCGATAGATGTAATCGGTGCGGATCGCGCCGGTCGCGGCCAGCGCCGCCTTCGGCTGGGTGAAGACGCAATCCGTCGCCCAGACCTCGTCCACGTCGCGGCGGATCTCGCAGCGGTATTTCTCGACCTCGGTCAGCGGTTCCGAGCCGAGGATGTCGGTGTGCACGAAGGGGAAATGCGCCATGTCGAGGAAATTCTCGATCACCCGCGGCGCCGAGGCGCGCACCGGGATCGCGCCGCAGGGCACATAACGGCGGTCGGGCTCGTCGGCCTCGGCGATCTCGGGCACCCCGCCCGCGGGGGTGCCGGTCGTGGTCCACAGATAGCCATAGCGCAGGCGCACCGGCAGCTCGGTCTCGTCCATCCGCACCGAGAGCGCGTCACCGTATTTCGTCACCACCAGATCGCGGCCGAGCAGCCGGGTGCCGTGGCGGCCCTGCGGCATGTCCTGAAGGCAGCCAAGGCAGAACCACTGGTCGTTGCTGCCATCCGTCACGTCGGGAACGAGGGCATTCATCATCCTCTCCTCAGGCATAGATCCGCGCCATGGTCCGCCCATGCTCGGCAAGGGCGGCGTCGATGTCGAGCCGGGTGAAGCCCCGCCGCTCGATCACCGGCACGCCGTTGATGAAGGAATAATCGACCGCGAAGGGGCCGCACATGACGAGGGCGGCGAGCGGATCGCGCTGCGTGCCGGCAAGACCGAGCTGGTCGCGCCGCACCGCGATCACGTCGGCGGCCTTGCCCGGCGCGAGCTGGCCGATGTCGTCGCGGCCCAGAAGCTTCGCCCCGCCCCGCGTCGCCATCCACAACGCCTCGCGCGCCGACAGCGCCGCCGGCGTGCCGCCGAAGCCGCCGCGCCCGCCGGGCTTGGCCGACAGGTATCGCGCCGGGGCGACGCGCTGCAGATACTGCGCCATGCGCGCCTCCTGGAACATGTTCGAGGTGTCATTCGAGGCCGAACCGTCGACGCCGAGCCCCACCGTCACCCCGGCATCGAGCATCTCGCGCGCCCGCATGATGCCAAGACCGCAACGCATGTGGGCCGAGGGGCAGAAGGTGGCGCCGGTGCCGGTTTCGGCGAACAGCCGGATCTCGGCATCATCAAGGAAGATCGCGTGCGCAAACCAGACATCGGGGCCGAGCCAGCCGACGCTTTCGGCATAGCCCACGGACCGCATGCCATAGATCTCATGGCAATAGACCTCTTCGTCGAGCACCTCGGCGATGTGCGAATGCAGGTGCACGCCCTTGTGCGACCGCGCCAGCTCGGCCGCCTCGCGCATCAGCCCGGGGGTCACCGAGAAGGCCGAACAGGGCGCCAGAACGATGCGTGTCATCGCCCCCTCGCTCATGTCGTGATAGCGGTGGATCAGCCGCTCGGCGTCGCGCAGGATGTCCTCTTCCGCCTCGACGCAGCTGTCGGGCGGCAGCCCGCCCTTGCTTTCGCCGCGCGACATCGCGCCCCGCGCCGCGTGAAAGCGCATCCCCATTTCCGCGGCCACGCGGATCGGCGTGTCGAGGGTGCAGTCGTTCGGCATGATATACTGGTGGTCCGACGAGGTGGTGCAGCCCGAGGTGATCAGCTCGGCCATCGCCATGCGCGCGGCGACCTCCATCGCCCGGTCGTCGATCCGCGCCCAGATCGGATAGAGCGTCTTCAGCCAGTCGAAGAGCGGATCGTCCTGCACCATCACCCGGGTCAGGTTCTGGTAGAAGTGGTGATGCGTGTTCACCATCCCCGGCATCACCACGTGATCGCTCAGGTCGATCACCCGGTCGGCCGCGACGCCCTCGAACTCGGCCATCGGCCCGACCGCCGCGATGCGGCTGCCGTCGATCAACAGCCCCGCATCGGTCAGCTCGCGCCCGGCCGGGCCGCCCGCGTCGTCGAAGGTCGCAAGGACCGAGATGTTCTTCAAAAGGATCTTCATCGCACATCCCGGAAATAGGGTTCGGTCAGGCCTTCGGGCGCCGCCATCAGCCGGCGCATCCGCTGCCAGGCGAGCACCGGCACGATCATCAGCGCGATCGTGCCAAGGTAAGGCAGCATCGACAGGATCGAGGCGGCGACCGGCCAGTTCCGCGCCTGCCCGACAAAGCCAAGCGCGGTGACGAAGCCGAAAAGCAGCGCCGCAAGCACCGCATTCACCGGGCGGAAGCCCGCAAAGATCACCAGCGCGACGGCGATCCAGCCGCGGCCCGAGACCACGCCCTCGGACCAGCTCGGCACGAAGGCGAGCGTCAGATAGGCCCCTGCCCCTGCCGCGAGCGCCGCGCCAAGCGCGGTATAGCAGAAGCGGAACCGCATCACCGGGATGCCCGCTGCATCGGCGGCGGCCGGGTTCTCGCCCACCGCGCGCATGTTCAGCCCGTGGCGGGTGTGGAACATCAGCCAGTGCAGCAGCACCGGCAACACCAGAAAGATGATGTAGACGAGGATGTTGTGGCTGAAGAAGGCGCGCCCGAAGAAGGGCAGGTCCGAGAGAAACCCGAGGTCGAGCGGGCGGAAGGTGGCGGGCGACGGGCTGCCCGAGACGGGCTTGCCCAGCGTCGCCGCCATGCCGGTGCCGATATAGGTCAGTGCGAGCCCGCTCAGCACCTGATTGGCGCGGATCACCACGGTGGCAAAGGCATAGACCATGCCGACGACCAGCCCGACGAGCAGCGCCGCGCCAAAGCCGAGCCAGGGATGGGGCGAGGCGACGACGGTGGTGATCGCGGTCATCGCGCCGAGCGCCATCAGCCCCTCGACGCCGAGGTTGACGACGCCCACGCGCTCGGCCAGCACCTCGCCCAGTGCGGCGAGCGCCAGCACCCCGCCGGCAAGGAAGGCGGTCTGGATCAGCCCTGCGAGAATGTCCATCTCATGCTCCCTTCGCGAGTTTGACGATGCGGTATTTCGCGGCCTCGTCGCCGATCGCCGCATAAAGCAGGATCAGCCCGGTCAGCGCGAGCACGGTGTGGGTGGTCAGCCCCTGGGTCTGCAAGATGATGCCGCCGTTCAGGATCGTGGCCATCAGGAAGGCGGTGGCGATGGTGCCAAGCGGCGCAGCCCGGGCCAGCACCGCGACCATGATGCCGAGATAGCCGTAATTGTTCGAGATCCCGCCCTGCAGCCGGCCGACGGTGCCCGCGACCTCCATCATCCCGCCCAGCCCGGCGATCGCGCCCGAAAGCAGCATCACCGCGATCAGGTGGCGGCGCACCGGCATGCCCGCATAGCGCGCCGCCCCCGGGTTCGAGCCGCCGATCCGCACCTCGTAGCCCCAGCGGGTGAAGGCAAAGACGCCGGCCAGCCCGACGGCGAGGATCATCGCGACCGGCAGCCCCCAGTGCACGATGCCCCAGACCTCGGGCACCGCAACCGGCAGCCGCGCGGTAGTGGCCAGCGCGTGCCCCGACGGGTCGAGCCAGGGCCCGGTCGAGACCCAATAGACGAGCAGCAGCGCGACGAAGTTCAGCAGCAGCGTGGTTATCAGCTCGGACACGCCGGCATAGGCACGCGCGAGCGTCGGCACCAGAATCCAGGCGGCGCCCGCCAGCGCCCCGGCAACCGCCATCGCCGGCAGCAGCGCCCAGTCCGGCCCCGGCACGAAAAGGGCAATCCCGGTCGCGGCAAAGGCACCGAGATTGAACTGCCCCTCGGCGCCGATGTTCCACGCCCCGATCCGCAGCGCCACCGCCACCGCCAGCCCGCAATAAAGGAGCGGCGTGAACAAAAGCGCCAGATCCTCGAGCCCGAAGCTCGAGCCGAAGGTCGATTTCAGCACCCGGCCAGCGAGCGCCAGAGGCTCCATGCCGACCAGCTTCAGCAGCAGCCCCGCGGTCAGCAGCGCCAGCACCACCGAGGCGATGCGCGCCGCGAAGGCGACCGAGGGTTTCGCGACAGGCAGGCGTTGCAGACGATAGCTCATGCCGCGCGCCTCCCGCCCATCATCAGGCCGATCGCCTCGATATCGGCGCCCTCGGCGGGCACGACACCCATGATCTCGCCATGGAACATCACGGCGATCCGGTCAGCGAGGGTCAACAGCTCCTCCAGTTCCTCGGACACCAGAACCACGGCGACGCCGGCGTCGCGCAGCTCGGTGAAATAGCGCATCATCGTGTTGATCGCGCCGACGTCGAGCCCGCGCGAGGGATAGGCCGCGACCAGCACCTTCGAGGCGATGCGCATCTCGCGCCGCGCCACGAGGCGTTGCTGGTTGCCGCCCGACAGGTTGCGCGCCGGCATCTCGAAGCTCGGCACCATGACCTCGGCAGCGGCGGCGATCTCGCGTGCAAGCCGCGTCGCCCGCCACGGCCGGTAGAACGGCCCGGCCGACAGCGGCGGCTTCGCGTATTCGCGCAGCACCGCGTTGTCGGTGATCGACAGCGCCGGCGCCATGCCGGCGTGCAGCCGGTCCTCGGGGATATGGCCCACCCCCTGCGCCGCGATCTTGCGGGCACCGGCGCGGGTGACATCGGCGCCCTTGAGCCACACCCGGCCGGTCGTCGGCACCGCGAGCCCGGTCATCACCTGCGTCAGCTCGCGCTGGCCATTACCCGCGACCCCGGCGATGCCGAGGATCTCACCCGCACGCAGCGCAAGCGAGACGTTCTTCAGCAGCGTCACCCCCTCGGACCGGAGGCTGACGCCCTCGAGCGTCAGCACCGGCGCGCCGATGCGGCCCCGGTCGGTGCCGCGCATGTCGCTCAGCACGATCTCGCGGCCGACCATCATCTGCGCGAGGCTCTTCTCGGTGCAGGCATCGGTCCAGTCGGTCGCCACCTTGCGGCCCTGCCGCAGGATGGTGACGCGATGCGCGATCTCCAGCACCTCGTCGAGCTTGTGGCTGATGAAGATCACCGCATTGCCCCCGGCCACGAAGGCGCGCAGCGCGGCAAACAGCTCGCGCGCCTCGGCGGGCGTCAGCACCGCCGTCGGCTCGTCAAGGATCAGCACCCGCGCCTTGCGGGCAAGCACCCGCAGGATCTCGACGCGCTGCTGCTCGCCGGTCGACAGCTCGGCCACCCGCGCCGCCGGATCGACGGCGAGACCGAGCCGCGCCGACAGCTCGGCCGTGCGCGCCTCGAGCGCCGCACGCGAGATCCGCCTTGGCGTCTCGCTCCAGCCCAGATGGATGTTCTCGGCCACGGTGAAGGCGCGCACCAGCTTGAAGTGCTGGTGCACCATGCCGATGCCCGCGGCGATCGCATCGACCGGCGAGGCGAAGCTGACCGCGCGGCCAGCGACGATGATCTCGCCCTCGTCGGGCTGATAGATCCCGGTCAGGATGTTCATCAGCGTCGACTTGCCGGCGCCGTTCTCGCCCAAAAGCGCGTGGATCTCGCCCGGGAAGACGTCGAGATCGACATCGGCATTGGCGATCACGCCCGGAAAGACCTTGCCCACCTTGCGCAGCGAGACAAGCGGCGGCGTTCCGGGCGCCAGGCCGAGACGCGACTGGATCGAAGGCTCTGCCATCGCCGCCTCAGGCGTCGAGGCCCGAGACGCCCTCGATCGACCAGTCCCAGTGATAGAGCTCTTCCTCGGTCATCTTCTGGCCGGCGGCGACCTTGATGGTGCCTTTCGAGTCCTTGATCTCGCCGACGAAGGGGCTCCAGCCCTCCTGCATCATCTTCGTGCGCGCGGCATCGGCCTTGGCGGCGACCTCGGGCGGCACCGTCTCGCCCCAGGCGTCGCGGTCGACCCCCTGCCCCATCGGCAGCAGCCCGTAGGTCGGCGTCCATTCGCCGGCAAGGCGGCGGCGCACCTGCTCGACGTAGAAGGGTTTGAAATCGACCATGATCGAGGTGATGTAGGCCTTCGGCCCATAGCGGCGCAGGTCGGTGTTCCACATCACCGCCTTCGCGCCCCGCGCCTCGGCGACCTGCAGATAGCCGGCCTCGTCCATGATCCCGAAAAGCACGTCGCAGCCGTTGTCGAGCAGCGCAGTGCCGGCCTGGGTCGCCGCCTGCGGGTCGAACCACGAGTTGATGACGATGCATTGCACGGTCGCGGCCGGGTTCACCGTGCGCGCCCCCATCAGGAAGGCGTTGGTGCCGGAATAGACCGAGGGCACCGGGAAGGAGGCGACATAGCCGAGCTTGCCGGTTTTCGACATCGCACCCGCGGCGATGCCCGCGACATAGGACGGATACCAGTGCTGCACGTAATAGGTGCCGAGGTTATCCATGTGGGTGCGGCCGTCGCATTCATAGAAGGCGACCTCGGGGGCGCGCTTGGCGACGTCATAGAGAAAATCGCCATAGTTCGAGGTGGCGAAGACCATGTTCGCGCCATCGGCGACGAACTGGCGGAAGATCCGCGTGGCATCGGCCGAATAGGGGACCGACTCGACGAAGGAGGTGCGGATGCCGGGGAAGGCCGCCTCGACCGCCTTCATCCCTTGGTCATGCGCCCAGGTCCAGCCCTCATCCGAGACCGGGCCGGTGTGGCCGAAGGCGATCATCGCATCCTTGACGTCGACGGGGGCGAGCGGCGCCTGCGCAAAGGCGGGGCGCACGAGCCCGGTCTTCGGCAGCAGCAGGCCCGCACCCGCGGCCGCGCCCATGTTCAGAAAGCCGCGGCGGGAAAGAGACTTGATAGAGATCATGAGGAGGCTCCCAGTGTCGGTCGGCAGATCCGCTCTTGCCGGCGGAGGTCCGTTTCATCGGTTCTGTCATGCGGGGCGCGGGCAGGCCGCACACCGTTTGCATCTGCAGCGTGCCCCGATTCCCGCCGTTCTGAATAGCGCCAAATCAGAGACCTTGATGTTGCTCTGAACGCAACACTTGACGGGCCCGCCGGGGCTCGTCTTACTGACCCGGCACCGGTTCCGGAGCGGCGGATTCCCCCGCTCCGGCGCCCGGATCGCCCCGTTCCCATCGCCAGAAAGGCCCGCCATGCCTGCATCCCGGCGCCCCGCGTCGCGCGCGACCTTCACCTTCTCCGGGCAGATCCGGCCGAACAGCTTCGCCGAATTCGCCGCCCACCGCGCGGCGCGGCTGTCGGTCGCGCTCGACACGGTTGCGCTTGACGCAACGGCGGCGCGGCTGCGCGTTGCCGGCGCCCCGGACCTGCTCGACGCCTTCGAGATGGCGATGAGCCTCGGCCCGGCCGATTGCCTGGTGCGCGAGGTGGAGCGCAATGACAACGACAATGACAACGACTGAACGAGCAACAGCGAGGATCGAAGAATGACTGGGACGCAATGGCTGCCGCTTGCGCTTGCCCGCGACATCGCGCCGGGCACCTCGGCGGGAACCACGGCGGAGGGCGCGGAGATCGTGGTCTGGCGCGACGCCGACGGCCGCGCCCATGCCTGGGAGGACCGCTGCCCGCATCGCGGCATGAAGATGAGCTTCGGCTTCGTGCGCGGCGACCACATCGCCTGCCTCTACCATGGCTGGGAATTCGACACGGGCGGCACCTGCCGCAAGATCCCGGCCCACCCCGAGCTCGAGGTGCCGGGCTCGATCTGCGTGCCGCGCTATGGCTGCACCGAGACCGGGGCGATGATCTGGGCGGCGCTGCCGCTCGGCGCCGAGACCGGCGAGCTGCCGGCCCTGCCCGATGCGGTGCCGGTGCGCTCGATCACCATCGAGGCCGGGCTGATCTCGGTGGCCAACATGCTGCTGAACGAGGAGAACGCGGTGATCGAGGGGGCGCTCGCCACGCTCGACAGCCGGCACGGCCCGCTGGCCATCGGCGTGCAGCCGATCCGCCCCGGTGCCGTCGTGCTGCACATCACCACCCGCCCCGGCGCCTCGGCCGAGACCCTGCTTGCGATCTGTGACTGGGCCGAGACGCTGCGCCGCACCGTCGAGAAGGAGATCGCCGCATGAGCGCGCCGGTTTTGCACAATTACGACCTCGACGAGGATTGCTATCGCGCCCGGCTGGTCGCCGCCTGCACCGGCGTCGCGCTCGAACTGCGCAACGTCGACATGTTCCCGGGCGCCGAACACCGCTCGGATGCCTATCTGCGACTGAACCCGCTTGGCACCTTGCCGATCCTTCAGGACGACGCGCTGGTGCTGACCCAGCCCGAGGCGATCCTGCGCCGGCTGGCCGCGCGCGACCCCGAGCGGCGGTTGCTGCCCGAGGACGAGGTGATCGCCGCGCGCCTCGATGACTGGCTCGCCTTCTGGGCGCAGCATCTCGCCGTGGCGAAGGCCGCGCGCGAGGTTGCGCTGATGGCAACCCCCGGCGACCTTGCCGCGCTCTCGGCGCAGACGGCGCGGATGCTGCGGCGGATGGAAGACCACATGACGCATCAGACGATCCGCGGTCTTGACTTCTTCGCCGGCCCCGAGCTGACGCTCGCCGACCTTGCGCTGTTCCCGGCCTTCGCGCTCAGCCGCGACCACGGGCTCGACCACGACGCCTTCCCGGCGCTGCGGCTCTGGGCGCGGCGGGTGCGGCGCACGCCGGGCTTCATCACCATGCCGGGCATCCCGGACTATCACTGAGGGCACAGATGGACCTGCACCGGCTCGGGCTGATCTCCTCGCGCACGCATCACTTCATGCTGGTGGCGCGGCTCGGCTCGGTCCGGCAGGCGGCGCTGGCGATGAACGTCGCCCCCTCCTCGGTCAGCCGCACCATCAAGCAGCTGGAAGAGGACATCGGCACGCCGCTGTTCGAGCGGCAGAAGCAGCGGCTGAAGCTGACTTCGGCGGGCGAGCTGCTGCATTACCACCTGCGCCAGTCCGACCGCGAGCTGACCCGCGCGGTGACCGAGATCGGCGATCTTCAGGGGCTGCGGCGCGGCACCGTGACGCTTGCGGTGATCGAAAGCGCGGCCCGCGCCCTGGTGCCCGACGTGCTCGCCGCGTTCTGGATCCGCCATCCCGAGATCTCGGTCGACGTGCATGTCTGCGGCTCGCAGGAGGCGGTGGATCTGGTGACGCAGGGCGAGGCCGACATCGCCATCGCCTTCGACATGCGCCTGCCGCGCGGCGCGCGCCGGATCACCGCGGTGCAACTGCCGCTCGGGGTGATGGTCGCCCCCGGCACCCGGCTGACGCAGCAGAAGGGGCCGTTGCGTTCCTATGACCTCGCCGGCGAGCGGGTGATCCTGTCCGATCATTCGCTCACCCTCGACAGCTCGATCGAGCAGGTGCTTTCGGGCAGCTTCGTCGAGTTCTCGCGCCGGGCGCGGACGAATTCGATCGGGCTGATGATCGACCTTGCCAAGCGCGGCCTCGGCACGGTGTTGCAGACCCAGCTCGGCGTGCAGGCCGAGATCGCGCGCGGCGAGCTGGTGTTCATCCCGCTCTCCGATTCGCGCCTCAGCGCGCGGCGCCTGTCGCTCATTGCGCGGCCGAAGGGCGAGGCCTCGGAGGCGGCCGAGGCGCTTGGCTCCTCGCTTGGCCTCGCGCTCGAGCGACTGACCTGACGGATGTTGCGCCAGAGGCAACGACAGGTTCGGAAATCATCGTCTTTGCGGAACACCGGAAAGCTGGTTGGCTGCGTGGGAAGACAACGCAGGAAAGACACTCCCATGCAGCAAAGCGCCGTCGACGCCGTGATCCGCGGGCTCAAGCGCGCAGGCGTCTCGATCGTCTGCTACCTGCCGGATTCGCTCTTCAAGGAGCTGTATCCGGCGCTTGATGCCGATCCCGACATCCGCACCATCCGCGTCACCAACGAGGGCGAGGGCGCGGCGATCTGCGGCGGCGTGTTCCTGTCGGGCCAGCGCGCGGCGCTGGTGATGGAGAACTCGGGCCTGCGCGCCTCGGTCGAGCCGCTCGCCCGGATGGGACTCGGCGCCGGCATCCCGGTGGTGATGCTGATGAGCTATCGCGGCGACATGGGCGAGAACAACTGGTGGGCGGTGCCGCACGGGGTGACGATGGAGCCGGTGCTGCAGGCGCTGCGCATCCCCTATGTGGTCGAGCGCGAGGAAGCGCGGATCGAGCAGGCGATCGTCGACGCCTACGAGCTGGCCTATGCCAGCTATTACCACACCGCGGTGGCGCTGTCGGGGAGCATCGTGCGATGAAACGCTTTGACTGCATGACGAAACTGGCGGCGATGCTGTCGGACGAGCTGGTGATCCTGTCGCTCGGCGCCTCGGTCGACGAATGGTACAACGCCGCCCCGCACATGCGCGCGGCAAGCCTGTTCCAGCAGCAGTTGGGCTGCGTCACGCCGCAGGCCTTCGGTCTGGCGGCCGGGCTGCCGCATCGCCGCATCGTCTCGCTCGACACCGACGGCGGCATGATGTTCAACCTCGGCATTCTCGCCACGCTGGGCAACGAGCAGCCGAAGAACCTGTTCGTCGTGGTCTGGGACAACGAGTGCTATCAGTCGATCGGCGGCCCGCCGACCCACACCGCCTTCGGCCGGGTCGACATCGCGGCGATCGCGCGCGGCGCGGGCGTGCCCCATGCCTATACCGCCCGCACCCTCGAGGAGTTCGAGGACCATTGCCGCAAGGGCCTTGCCGCGGCCGAGCCCTATATCGTGGTGGCCAAGGTCGCGGGCACGGTGCAGCCCGACATCCGCCGCAAGCATTCGGACGGGCGCGAGGACAAGTACATCTTCGTGCGCCATGTCGAGGCGAGCGAGGGGATCACCATCATGGGCCCCTCGGAACACAACTGAGACGGCACGCGGGGCAGAAGGCGCAGGGCCATGCAGGACAGCTTCGATTTCATCGTCATCGGCTCGGGCTCGGGCGGCGCGCCGGTGGCGCGGCGTCTGGCCGAGGCGGGCGCCGAGGTGCTGGTCCTCGAGGCCGGGCGCGACCCGAAGGGCGTGCGCGAGATCGAGGATCCGTCGTGCTGGTTCGGGTTGCAGCGCAGCATCTGGGACTGGGCGCATGACTACGCCCCCGCCCCCGAGGTGCTGGGCCGCACCATCGCCATTCCGCGCGGCAAGGCGGTGGGCGGCTCCTCCGCCATCAACGCGATGATGTGGTATCGCGGTACCCCCGCCGATTACGCGCGATGGGACGCCGAGGCGCCGGGCTGGTCCTTCGACGACTGCCTGCCCTTCATCCGCCGCGCCGAGGACTGGGCGGGCGGCGCCACCCACCTGCGCGGCGCGGGCGGGCCGCTCTCGATCGAGCGCTCGAGCACCGGCCATCCGCTGACCCGCGCGATGCTGGCGGGCGGCCGCGCGATGCGGTTGCCGGAACTGGCCGATCCGAACGGGCCCGAGCCCTTCGGCGTTGCGCTTGGCAATTTCAACCTGAAGGACGGGCGGCGCTGGACCTCGGCCGACGGCTATCTGCGGCCGATGCTGGGCCGCGGCGTGACGCTGCGCCCCGAGACCCGGGCGCTCGACTTGATCTTCACCGGCGACCGCGCGACCGGGGTCGAGACCGCGACCGGCCGCGTCACCGCGCGCCGCGGCGTGATCCTTGCCGCCGGTGCCTTCGAGACGCCGCGGCTGCTGACCCTTGCCGGCATCGGCCCCGAGGCCGAGCTCGCCCGCCTCGGCCTTGGCTGCCGGGTGCGGGCCGAAGGCGTGGGGCAGAACCTGCAGGACCACCCGCTGCTGCGCGCGCTGAATTTCCGCCTGACCGAGCCCTTCGGCCCGATGCAGGGGAACGGCGGCGGCACGCTGACGATCTGGAAATCCGACGCCAGCCTGCCCGAGGCGGACCTGCTCGCCTTCCCGATCCAGGGCCGCTCGGGCGTGCCCGCGCTGATCGAGCACTACCGCCTGCCCGATCAGGGGCCGCTCTTCGCCATCGGCCTTGGCGTGATGCGGTCGTGGTCGCGCGGGCGGCTGCGGCTGACCGGCACCGGGCCCGACGACCCGCTCGACATCCGCCCCGGCCTGCTCACCGATCCGCGCGATTTGGCGGCGATGAAGCGCGGCGTCGAGGCGCTGCTCGACATGGTGACGGGTCCGGCCTTTGCCGGGCTCTTCGCGGGCTTTGCCGCGCCCGAGGGGCGGCTTGCGGGCGAAGCACTCGACACCTTCGTGCGGCGCGGCTGCTCGACCTTCTTTCACTGCTGCGGCACGGCGCGGATGGGCACCGCCGAGGACGCCCCGGTCACCCCGCGCCTTGCCGTCAAGGGCACGCGCGGGCTGTGGGTGGCGGATGCCTCGGTGATCCCGGTGATCCCCGCCTGCCATACCCACGCCCCCGTGACCCTGATCGGCGAACGCGCGGCGACATTCATTCTGGAGGACGCATGACCGACCTGATCCTGACCGCCGATGCCGTGGTGACGATGGATGCCGCGCTGCGGGTGATCGCCAAGGGCGCGGTCGTGGTGCGCGGCGACACCATCGCCGCCGTCGGCCCCGCCGACGAGATCCTCGCCGCCCACCCGGGCGCCAAGGTCAAGTCGATGGGCCGCGCCGTGCTGATGCCCGGGCTGATCAACGCCCATGCCCATTCGGGCTTTTTGCGCGGCACCGCCGAGCACCTGCCGGTCTGGGACTGGCTGACGCTGCACATCAACCCGATGCACCGGATGTTGCGCCCCGAGGAGGCCGAGGCGGCGAGCTATCTGTGCTATGCCGAAAGCCTGCTTTCCGGCACCACCACCGTCGTCGACATGTGGCGCTTCATGGAGGGCTCGGCCAAGGCCGCCGAGGTGATGGGCAACCGGCTGATCGCCGTGCCCTATGTCGGCGAGCACCCCGATTACGACTATTTCGACCGGCTCGAGATGAACGAGGCGCTGATCCAGCGCTGGAACGGCGGCGCAGACGGCCGGGTCTCGGTCTGGGTCGGGCTCGAGCATCTCTTCTATGCCGACGAGGCCGGGCAGCAGCGTGCCATCGACATGGCGAAGAAATACGACGTGCCGTTCCACACCCATTGCTCGGAGGCCGAGATCGAGGTCGCCGAGTTCCTCCGCCGCTATGGCCGCCGGCCGATGGAGGTGTTCCGCGATCTGGGCTTCTTCGAGACCCGCCACACGATGTTCGCCCATGCCGTCTGGCTCGACCGCGACGAGATCGAGCTGATCGCGGGCCATAACGTCTCGGTCGCGCACAACCCGGTGTCGAACATGAAGCTCGCCTCCGGCATCGCGCCGGTGGCCGAGCTGCTGGAGCTGGGCGTGCCGGTCGGGCTTGGCACCGACGGCGAGAAGGAAAACAACAACTTCGACATGTTCGAGGAGCTGAAGACCGCCTCGCTTCTGGGCAAGCTGCGGCACCGCGACGCCGCGGCGATGGACAGCTGGACGGCGCTGCGCATGGGCACCTCGCTTGGCGCGAAGGCGGTGGGGCTGGGCGATGTCACCGGCGCGCTCGAACCCGGCAAGAAGGCCGACATCATCGCGGTGCGCGCCGACACGCCGCGGATGACGCCCTTCCTGCCCGATGGCGAGTGGTTCAACCTGCAGCACAACCTCGTGCATGCGGTGCGCGGCTCGGACGTGGCGATGACCATGGTCAACGGCGCGATCGTGGTCGAGGACGGCGAGCTGAAGACCGGCGACATGGGCGAGATCATCGCCCGCATCGACCGCCTTGCCCCCGGCCTCTTCACCCGGCGCAAGGCGTGGCTGGCCGAGAACGCCTCGAAACAATGGACCGATGCCTGAGGAGGCCACGATGAGCGCCACGCAAGATCCCGTCGCCCTGAACGCCTGGTATGCGGTCGCCACGCTTGCCGACCTCTACCGGGTCGAGGAGACGAAACTGCTGGGCCACCCGATCACCATCGGGCCGGGCCGGCAGGTGACATCAGACGCGCGCGCCCTGCCGGTGCGCGAGAAATTCGGCTGTCTGTGGACCACGCTCGGCACCCCCGGGCGCGAGATCTTCGACATCGCCGAAGCCGGGGAACCCGACCGCCGCTTCGTCCCCTGCGGCTGGGTGACCCTGCGGGCCTCGGGGCTGAGGGTGGTCGAGAACTTTCTCGACATGGCGCATTTTCCCTTCGTGCACACCGACATCCTCGGCTCCGAGCCGCACACCGAAGTGCCCGGCTACAAGTCCGAGATCCGCCGCGAGGTCGATGAGGTCTGGGCGACGAACTGCACCTTCTTCCAGCCGCAGATGACCAGCACCCGGCCCGAGGGCGAATTCGCCCGCCTGACCTATCGCGTGCCCGATCCCTTCGTCGTCATGCTCTATCGCGTCTGCCCCTCCGCCCCCGAGCGCGAGGATGCGATCGCGCTTTTCATCCACCCGATCGAGGCCGGGCTGTGCCGGGCACAGCCGGTGATGTATCTGCTCGACCAGGAGGCGACGCGGACCCAGCTTCTGCGCTTCGAGCAGGTGATCTTCCTGCAAGACCGGATCATCGTCGAGAATCAGCGTCCGCTGCTGTTGCCGCTCGAGCCGCGGGCCGAGACCCCGACCCGCGCCGACAGCTCCTCGATCGCCTATCGGCGCTGGCTGAAGGAGAAGGGCCTGACCTTCGGCACCACCGCCGAGCCCGCCGCGATGGCCGCTGAATGAGCATCACCTGCCCCCGAACGCTCGACGAGGCGCTGGCCCGCATCGCCGCGGGGGCACGCCCGGTCGCGGGCGGCACCGCCTTTCGCCTGGACGCCGCGGCCGGCAGGCCGGTGCCGGCGGATCTGGTCGCCATCGGCGCCCTTCTGGCGAAAGGGATCACAGAAAACCGGATCGGTGCGGGAACCGATCTCGAAACCCTGCGTTGGGGAGCAGTGCCGCTTCTGAGCGCGGCGGCGGCCGATGTCGCCGCTCCGAACATCCGCCGTCTGGCGACGCTCGGTGGCACCATCGGCTGGCGGGCGGGGTGCCTTCTTCCTGCCCTTCTTGCGCTTGATGCGCAGGTCGGGACCACTCACGGCCCCCGTCCGCTCGCCGACTGGCTCGCCCGCCCCGAAGGGCTGGTGCTGTCGGTCACCGTCTCGCCGCTCGCACACCAGATCTGGCGCAAGACCGGGCTGCGCGCGGGCTTCTGCCCCGCGATCATCGCCGCGGCGGGCGCGTTCAGCCTCAAGGACGACCGCATCGCCGCGGTGCGGCTCGCGGTCGGCGGCGGCGCGGTCGCCCCCGCGCGCCTGCCCGAGACCGAGGGCTGGCTGCTCGGCCGGCCGCTCGCCACGCTCGACCGCGCGGCGCTCGGCGCCCGGATCGAGGCCGAGATCGCCGCCCCCGACTGCGCCTTCCGCAGCGCCCGCTACCGCCGGCGCGTCGCCGCGAATGCGCTGGTCGCGGGGCTGGTCGGGCTGGCGCCGCTTCCCCGCCCCGCGCGTCCGCGCCCTGCCCCCGCGCCGCTGCCCGAGCTGACGGAACTGAGCCGCGCCGCCGGTGGCGAGCGCTGGCACATGCGCGAGGACATGCCCGCCAAGGTGCGCGGCACGCTCGCCTACATGACCGATGTGCGGGCCGAGGGGATGCTGGTCGGCCGCATCCTGCGCGCCGCCCATCCGCATGCCGAGATCCTGGCGATCGACACCGCGGCGGCCGAGGCCCTGCCCGGCGTGCGCGCCGTCGTCACCCATCGCGACGTGCCGGGGCTGAATGCCTTCGGCATCCTGTTCCAGGACCAGCCGGCGCTGTGTTCCGACCGGGTGCGCTATATCGGCGATGCGGTCGCCGCGGTGGCGGCCATCGACGCCGAAACCGCCGAACGCGCGCTGTCGCTCATCCGCGTCGACTATCGTCCGCTGCCGCTGGTCGAGGACATGGCGGCGGCGCTTGCCCCCGGTGCCCAGCCCGTCCATGCCGCGGGCAATCTTGTGACCGAGGTCGGGCTGAGCCGCGGCGATCTGGCCGCGGGCTTTGCCGCTGCCGTGCATGTGGTCGAGGACACCTATGTCACGCCGCGGCAGATGCACGGTTTCATGGAGACCGAGGGGGGCTGGGCCGCCCCCGAGGGCGAGGGCGTGATCGTCTGCGCGGGCGGTCAGCATGGCGCGCGCGACCGGATGCAGCTTGCCCGCATCCTCGCCCTGCCCGAGGACCGGATCCGCGTCGTCACCTCTCCGACCGGCGGCGCCTTCGGCGGCAAGGACGAGCTGACGGTGCAGCCCGCACTCGCGCTGCTCGCGCTGAAGGCGCGCGCCCCGGTCCGCCTGCATCTGAGCCGCGCCGAAAGCGTGCTTGCCGGCACCAAGCGCAACCCGTTCGTGATCCGCATGCGCACCGGCTGCGACGCCGCGGGGCGGCTTGTGGCGCAGGAGGTCGAGGCGATTGCCGACAGCGGCGCCTATGCCTCGCTCTCGCCCGGCGTGCTGGAAACCGCGATGGAGCACGCCGCTGGCCCCTATCGGGTCGAGAATATCCGCACCCGCGGCCGGCTTGCCTATACCAACAACGGCACCGGCGGTGCCTTCCGCGGTTTCGGTGCGAACCAGATGAGCTATGCGATCGAATGCCAGATCGACCGGCTTGCCGCACTGTGCGGGCTCGATCCGGTCGAGATCCGCCGGCGCAACCTGCGCCGGGCGGGCGAGCCGGGCTTCCTCGGCCAAGCCGTCGCGCCGACCGAGAAGCTGTCCGAGATGCTCGATGTCGCCGCGGCCTCGGACCTGTGGGCGCCCGCCGCCGCGCGCCCCGACGAGGTCACCGGCACCGGCATCGCGCTGAACTATCAGGGCAACGGGCTTGGCACCATCCCGACCGACGAGGCGCGGTTCGAAGTGCGGCTCGAAGGCGGCAAGATCCGCGTCTTCACCGGGCTCGACGAGATCGGTCAGGGCATGGTCGCCTCGGTCCATGCCGCGATGGCCGAACGGCTGCACTGCGCGCGCACCGACATCGAGGTGATCTTCGGCGACACCGGCACCGCGCCCGACAGCGGCTCGACCACCGCCTCGCGCGGCGGCTATGTCGTGTGGCGCGGCGTCGAGGAGACAGCGCCGGCGCTGGCCGCAAAGATCCTCGCGCAGGCCTCCCTGCGGCTTGGCCTGCCCGCGGACCGGCTGCGCATCGTGCTGGGCGGGGTCCAGGCCGAGGGCGGCAACCACAGCCCCACCCTCGCCTTTTCTGAACTGGCGCCGGAGCGCGCCGAGACCTTCTTCGCCTTCCCGAAAAGCGACTACCGCGCCGGCAATGCGCGCTTCATCTTCGCTTATGGCGTTACCCTCGCCCGTGTCGCGATCAGCCGGGTGAGCGGCGCGGTGCGGGTGCTCGACCTCGAGATCCACACCGCCGCGGGCAAGGTGATCGACATGGCCTCGTATCTTGGCCAGATGGAGGGCGGGCTGGTGCAGGGCCTTGGCTTCACCCTGACCGAGGACATGCAGATGACGGGCGGGAGGCCGCTTGCGCGCAACTTCGACAGCTATCTGATGCCCACGGTGCGCGACGTGCCCGAGCGGATGCGGGCGACGGCGCACGAACCGCTCGACCCCGCCGACCCCTTCGGCCCGCGCGGGGTGGGCGAGCTTGGCATCGGCGCGGTGACGCCGGCGATCGCGAATGCCGTCGCCGATGCGCTTGGCGCCTGGCCCGCGACCGCGCCCTTCCCGCCCGAAACCCTGCTTGCGATGCTGGAGGCCGCCCGATGAGCCCGCCCCTCGCCTTCACCCTGAACGGCGCCCCGGCGACGATCGGCGCCGAGGAAACCCTGCTCGACGCACTGCGCGAGCGGCTTGGCGCGACCGAGGTCAAGGCGGGCTGCGCCATCGGTCGCTGCGGCGCCTGCACGGTGCTTCTGGACGGCGCCGCGGTGAACGCCTGCCTGCTCTCGGGCTGGCAGGTCGCGGGCCGCGCGGTCACCACCATCGCGGCGCTCGCCGCCCTGCCGGTGGGCGAGACGCTGGCCGCCGCGATGGAAGAGGAAAACGCCTTCCAATGCGGCTATTGCGCGCCCGGCATGATGATGACGCTGGCGGGGCTGCTCTCCGCCCGCCCGCTGCCCGACGACGCCCGCATTGCCGAGGCGCTTGAAGGCAATCTGTGCCGCTGCACCGGCTACCATTCGATCCTGCGCGGCGCGAGAACCGCCCGCGACCGCCTGAAAGACCAGCCATGACCCTGAGCCTGACCCCCCATGCCCCGAAGACCGCAGGCGCGCGCGCCTTTCTGCAGGGCGGCGCGAAGAAGATCCTGATCGGCGGCGAATGGATCGCCACCGCCGCGACCTTCGAGACCACCGATCCGGCGACCGGCGCGCCGCTTGCCACACTTGCCCGCGCCGGCGCGGCCGAGGCCGAGGCCGCCGTCGCCGCCGCGCAGGCGGCACTTGCCCGCCCCGGCTGGGCCGAGATGCTGCCGATGGCGCGCGGCGCGCTGCTGTGGAAGATCGCCGATGCGATCGAGGCGCACGCCGACGAACTGGCCGAACTCGAAAGCCTCGATCAGGGCAAGACCTTCGCCACCGCCCGCTTCGGCGAGATCCCCGGTGCGATCGCGCAGTTCCGCTATTATGCGGGCTATGCGAGCAAAATCCTCGGCACCGCGATCACCCCCTCGATCGGCTATGCGCCCGCCGGCAAGCAGGTGATGGCCTACACCCGGCGCGAGCCGGTCGGCGTGGTGGCGGCGATCACGCCGTGGAACTCGCCCTTGCTGATGGCGGCGATGAAGCTTGCCCCGGCGCTTTGCGCGGGCTGCACCGTGGTGCTGAAACCGGCCGAGGAAACCTCGCTCACCGCGATCCGGCTGTGCGAGCTGATGCTCGGGGCCGGGCTGCCCGCCGGCGTCGTCAACCTGCTGACCGGCTTCGGCGCCGAGGTGGGCGATGCGCTCGCCCGTCACCCCGGCGTCGCCAAGGTCGCCTTCACCGGCTCGACCGAGGTCGGGCGGATCCTGCTCGGCTCGGCGCGCGGCAACCTGAAGAAGCTGACGCTGGAACTGGGCGGCAAGTCGCCGGCGATCGTGATGGCCGATGCGGACCTGTCGCGCGCCATTCCCGGCGTCGCGCGTGGGATCTTCGCCAATTCCGGGCAGGTCTGCGTTGCGGGCTCGCGCGTCTATGTGCAGCGCAAGGTCTACGAGGCGATGGCCGAGGGGCTGGCGCGCGCGGCGGGGCGGCTGCGGCTTGGCCACGGGCTCGACCCGGCTTCCGATCTTGGCCCGCTGGTCAGCCCCGAGCAGGCGGCGCGCGTCGCGGCCTATGTCGCGGGCGGGCGCGCGGCGGGGGCCGAGGTGCTGGCGGGCGGCACCGGGTTCACCGAGGCGCCGGCCTTCTTCGCGCCGACGGTCGTTGCCGGCGTCACCCCAGACATGGCGCTGATGCGCGAGGAGATCTTCGGCCCGGTCACCGCGATCACCCCCTTCGACGAGCCCGAAGAGGCGCTCGCCCTCGCGAATGACACCGACTACGGCCTTGCCGCCTCGGTCTGGACCGAAAGCCTGAGTGCCGCGCACCGGATGGCGGCGGCGGTGCGGGCCGGCACGGTCTGGGTGAATTGCCACAGCTATTTCTCGCCCGAGCTGCCGAAGGGCGGGATGAAGACCTCGGGCTGGGGGGTGGAGAACGGGCCGAACGGGCTTGAGAACTACCTCGAGACGAAGACCGTCTGCATGGTGGTCTGAGCCGCCTCAGGCCGAGGAGCCGCGCCGCGCCGGCGGTTTGGCCGGCGCCTCCCCGGCCTCGCCGTCCCAGTCCATGGCAAGACCGAGCGCCCCCGTGCCGGCGGTTGCGGGCGGGGCGGCGGAGCGGGCGGCAAAGGGGCTCGCCCCCGGCTCGAACGGCGGCGCGGAAGTCATCTTCAGCGGTTTCACGGCCTGCGGCAGCGCCGCCTCGTCCTCGTCCGAGGCGAGCCGCAGCGCGCGGAAACCGCGGTGCTGGCCAAGGCGCGCCGGGGCGAGCCGCCGCCCCCCCGCGCCCTCGAGCGACAGCCGTTCGAGCGCCTCCTCGGGCAACGGGATCTGCGTGCCGGGAGCGAAGGCCATCACCGCGGCAAGCGGCAGGGTGACGCGGTGCAGCACCGCCTCGAGCACCGCCTGCGTGCCCATCACCGTGCCCTCCATCCGCCGCGCCCAGTCGGCCGCCCCGGCCGCATCGCTGTCCGGCGCGGGGGCGACATGCGTCGCCGCTTCGGCCGCGCACTGCACCGGCTGCTGCCGGAACCGGCCCTGCGCCGGCACCGCCCACAAAAGCCCCGCCGATCGCCCCGGGGGCGGGCCGAGCAGCAGATCGAGCTGCCACACCCGATAGCCCAGATCCTCGAGCAACAAGCCAAGCGGGCGCGGGTCGTCGAGATGCGAGGCATAGCGATAGCCCCCCGCCCAGACCTGATCCTCCATCCCCATGAGCCCCTCCTCGACCCCTTCGAGGAAGGTATCGACGAATGCCGCGGCCATCGCCGCATCGACCCGGGTCGGCCGGCGCGGCGGTGCCACGGCGCGCCCGACCCGGCCGGTCATCTGCACCTCGATCAGCGTCGACAGCGTCGCCGGCGGCAGGGCCAGCAGGCCGAGCCCCTCCTCCGGCCCCTCGATCAGCGCAAGCAGCGACAGGTCTTCGAGAAGTTCGGGCAGGTCGGCAAGCGTCATCCGCCGCTCGCGGATCGCCTGCACGGCGAGCGGCAGATCGAACATCTCGCCGGCCGCGCGCGACAGCGCCTGCGAGATCGCCCGCCCGGCCGTCATCGGCGGCACGCCGGGGTCGCACCGCCCGGCCTCTGCCTTGCGCGCCAACACCGACCTGTCCTGCGCCTGCGCCGCCATCCGCCCGATCCGCCCCGCTCCTGCCCGCGCCGCACGGGCGCTTTCGCCGGCCAGAATGCGCCGCTCAGGGTTTACAGATCATTGAGACGCGGGGGGATTTCGCCACCTCAGGCGGCATCGCCCTCGCGCCGGCGCAGCGGCAGGGTGACGCGGAAGGCGGCCCCGCCCTGCCCCGGCAGATAGTCGATGCTGCCGCCGAGATTGGCCATGATCTCGCGGCAGATCGCCAGCCCCAGCCCCGCGCCGCCGGCCTTCGAGGTGTCGGTGAGGCGCGAGAACTTCTCGAAGATCAGCGCCTGGCTTGCCTTCGGGATGCCCGAGCCATTGTCGATGAAGTCGATCTGCACCTTCTGGCCGCGCCGCTTCACCTCGATGCGCAGCACCGCGCGCTCGGCATCGCAATACTTGTGGGCGTTCGAGACGAGGTTGATGAACACCTGCACCAGCCGGTCGGTGTCGGTGAAGATCGGCACGTGCTCGGCCGGGAAGTCGCGCTCGAGGCGGAGGTCACGCTCGGGGCGGGTGTTCGAGGCGGCGGCGACGGCGCGGTCGATCAGGTCGTGCAGGTTGGCGACCGAGACGGTGAGCTGCGCCTTGCCATGCTCGAGCACGGAAAGGTCGAGCAGATCGTCGAGCAGCCGGGTCAGGCGCCGCGCCTCCTCGTGGATGATCTCGGCATATTGCGCGCGCAGCGCCTCGGGCAGATCCGGCTCCATCAGGATCTCGGAAAAGGCGCGGATCGAGGTCATCGGCGTGCGCAGCTCGTGGCTGATCTGACCGAGGAAGGCGTCCTTCTGCACCGACAGCGAGGTCAGTTTCTCGTTCGCCTCGCGCAGCGCGCGGGCGGTGCGGGCAAGCTCTTCGGACTTCGCCTCGAGGCGGGCCGAATATTCCTTGATGTCGGCGGCCTCACCGGCAACGGCAATCAGATCCTGCACGCTGACCGAGGCGCCGCCAATGAGCTGCGCGATCATCGCATGTGCCGTCGCCGCGCCGACCGAGCCCGCCAGCTGGCGCTCGAGCCTTGCCAGAAACTCGGGCGTCGGGTCGGGCAGGAAGCCCGCCTTGCCCTGCGCTGCCGCCTGGGTCTGGAAGAACTGCTGCGCCTCCTCGGCGCCGAGGATGCGCTGCGCCATGCTGAGCAGATCCTCGGCCTCGGCCTGACCGCGCGACCAGCTGCGCGCGCCCTGGCCCTGATCGAAGACATTGACGAAGGCCACGCCCTGCAGCCGCTCCATCGGCCCCGGGAAGCTGGTCATCGAGAAGACGAGGAAGGCGAGCGTGTTGACCAGCAGCGACCAGAACAGCGCATGCAGCAGCGGGTCGAGCCCCTCGAGCCCGAAGAGCGCCTGCGGCCGCAGCCAGGAAATGCCGAAGGGCCCCTCTGCCAACAGCCCCGCCGACATCAGCCCGCCGCCGCCGAAGGAGGGCAGGAACAGCGCATAAAGCCAGATCGCGAAACCGCTCACCAGCCCCACCGTGGCGCCGACATGGGTCGCCCCGCGCCAGAACAACCCGCCGATCAGCGCCGGCAGCACCTGCGCGGTGCCGACAAAGGCAATGAGCCCGATCGCGGCGAGCGCCTCGGCCCCGCCCGACAGGTGATAATAGAGATATCCCATCGCCAGAACCGCGGCGATCGACAGCCGCCGGCTGGTCAGCACGAGGCCGCGCACGTCGCCCTGTTGCGCCCGGCCCGAACGCAACGCCAGCCACAGCGGCGTGACGATGTGGTTCGACACCATCGTCGCAAGCGCGATCGCCGCCACGATCACCATCGAGGTGGCCGAGGAGAACCCGCCGAGGAAGGCGAGGAGCGCGAGCCGCCCCTGCCCCTCGGCCAGCGGCAGCGTCAGCACGAAGAGGTCGGGGTTCGCTCCCGCCGGCAGCCGCTCGAGCCCGAGCACGGCAATCGGCACGACGAACAGGCTCATCAGCATCAGATAGGCCGGGAAAGCCCAGCTCGCGGTGGCGAGGTGACGTTCCTCGACATTCTCGACGACCAGCACCTGGAACATCCGCGGCAGGGTCAGCACGGCGGCGGCCGAGACGAAGGTCAGCCCGGCAAAGCGGCCCGGGCGCAGGTCCCAGCCGGCAATCGGCGAGGCGTCGATGCGGGCGAGCACATCGGCCGGCCCGTCGGCGATGCCCCAGACGACGAAGATGCCGACCGCGAGGAGGGCCAGCAGCTTCACCACCGCCTCGAGTGCGATCGCCATCACCACGCCGTGGTGGCGCTCGTTCGCATCGAGGTTGCGGGTGCCGAAGAGAATGGTGAAGAGCGCCAGCCCCCCCGCGATCCAGAGCGCGGTCGAGCCCTGATCGGGCAGCGCCCAGCCCTCGGGCGTCTCGGCGGCAAAGACCCCGAAGCTCAGCGTCACCGACTGCAGCTGCAGCGCGATATAGGGGGTGGCGGCGGCCACCGACATCAGCGTGACGATGATACCGAGAAGGTTCGACTTGCCATAGCGGCTGGAGATCAGGTCAGCGATCGAGGTCACCCGCTGCACCCGGCCGATCCGCACCAGCTTGCGCAGCAGCGCCCACCAGCCGACGAAGACCAGCGTCGGGCCAAGGTAGATGGTGGCGAATTCGAGCCCCGAACGCGCCGCATAGCCCACCGCGCCATAGAAGGTCCAGGCGGTGCAATAGATCGACAGCGACAGGGTGTAGACCCAGGGGCTGCGCAGGAACCGCAGCCGGCCAAGGCGCGCCCGCCGCTCGGCGACGAAGGCCACGGTAAAGAGGAGGATGACGTAACCGAGGCTGACCGCGACGAGACTGTCGAAGGGCATGTCAGCCGTCCTCGCCCGGCCCGGTGCCCGGCGGCGGCCCGCCCACCGCCTCCTCCTCGGCCTCGAGCGCCGGGCCAAGGCCGCGGGCCAGACCAAAGGCCGCAAGGATCAGCCCGCACCAGACGAGGAAGAGATAGATCCCGCCGGCGCCGGTGCCGGGCCAGTCGCTGCCGTCCGAATGCCACAGCCCGGGCAGCAGCAACAGCACCGCCCCGAGGAGCGGCAGCACGCGACCGCCGTCCATCATCCGCCGGCGGCGGTAGGACCGGCGGGCAAGGAACAGCGGCTGGCCGGCGCCGCGCGGCATCAGCGCTGCCCCGGCCCGGCGACCGCGGCTGCGGCCCCGCCCGGGGTGCCGGTCCCGGCGATCGCCTCGAGCGCGGCGACGACATCGGCATTGGCGAAGGGTTTCGCAAGGAAGGCGGTGGCGCCGGCCTGCTCGGCCGCCTCGCGGTCACGCGCCTGGCCGCGGGCGGTCAGCATCAGCACCGGCGTTGCGGCAAGGCGCGGATCGGCGCGCAGGTCAGTCAGGATCTCGAGCCCCGACCGGCCGGGCAGCATCAGATCGAGGATGACCGCCTCGGGTCGCAACTCGGCAATGCGCGCGAGCGCCTGCGCCCCGTTCGCCTCGAGCATGACCTGCCATCCCGCACGTCCGAGGATGAACCGGATCGCCTCGGCGATATGCGGCTCGTCCTCGATCAGCAGCACCTGACGTTGCGCCATCCTGTGCCTCCTCTCCCCCTCGGCCGACTATCGCGGGCCGGGGCCGTGCTGTCAAACGGCGCGCGGTATCGGGGGCCTCAACGTTCGGGCAGGATCGAGGGCTCGCGCCGCCCCGGGCAGCCCGCACGCGGACAGATCCGGCACGAACTGCCGACCGCGCGCGCTCTCTCCGTGCGCCCGGGCGGGGCGGGCAGAAGCAGCATCATCGCCTCGCGCAGCACCGGCCCGTCGAAGCCGCCGACCGGGTGCTGGGCGCACCAGGCATAGGCAAGGAAGCGCGCCGGCAGCCGCCCGGCCACGTCGATCACCGCGCGCACCGGCTGCGAGGGCCGCGCCAGCGCCTCGTAGAGCGGCCAGAGCGGACAGGCGGCGCCAAAGCGCGGCGGGGCGAAGCCCGGCACCGGCCGGCGCAGGGTCAGCGTGCCCGAGCCGTCGCAGGCGACAAGCCCCGCCGGCACCCGGCCGGGCAGGCCCGGCGGCAGCGTGGCGAGGCGGCGAAAGACCATCTCGACCGGCGCGCCGAAGCGCGCGGCAAGAAGCCCCGGTTCGGGCCCGAGCTCGGTCAGCGCGTCGGAGAACGCCGCCAGCGGCAGCGCCCGCGCCTCGGCCGCCGCCCGCGCGACATGGGCGAGCGCCAGCTCGCGCGCCGCGGCCGAGGCAAGCTCGGGCACCCCCTCGATCAGCACCTCGGGCGCGGGCGGGGCGTCGGTTTCCAGCTCGGCCAGATGCCAGTCGCGCCCGGCAAGCCAGGTCTCGAGCTGCTCGAGCGGTGCGGCAAGACCGGTCTCGGCGGTCTCCATTTCATCAAGATAGCCCACCAGCGATTCCGCCGTGCCCGACAGCCGCAGGCTTTCTTCCGCCATGGTGCGCAGGAAACGGCTGCGCCATTCGGGCTCGATATCCTCGGTCTCGGCCAGGATCGCCGCGGTCGAGCGCAACGAGGTCACCGCCGAGAGCACCTCGTGCAGGTTGTCGAGCAGGAACGGGTCCTGCGCCATGCGCTCGGCATAGGCCTCGACCACCCGCTCGAGCGCGCCGACGCGGGCCTGACGATCGGCCAGAACCGCGGCCCAGCCCGGGAAGCGGCCGACGAATTCCTCGATCCGCTCGAGCTCTGGCCCGGCCTTCTCCGTCCCTGCGGCGGCCTCGCGCAGCCCGTCGAAAAGCCCCGCCTCGGCCCCTTCGGAGAGCGCCACCGGCTCGACCCCGAGCGCGCGTGCCAAGGCCTCGAGCAGATCGTCGCCGACGCGGCGGCGGTTGTGCTCGATCAGGTTCAGATAGGCCGCGGAAATGCCGACGCCGCGCGCGAGATCGGCCTGCTTCACCTGCAGCGCCGTGCGCCGCTCGCGGATCCGCGTGCCGGTGAGGGCGGAACGGGCCACGGTCACCTCCCTTCGTGTCCATTCCCAGAATTTACAGGCAATAGACTGGCAGAAAAAGCATTTTACGCAAAGCAGCCGGTGTTTTCAGGCCCGCGGCGGGGAAAACCGTCCGCTCCCGGGGGGGGCGCCGCCCCGCTCTCCGCCCTGCCCCGCACCTGCGAGGAAATCACCGTCAGCACCGCCCCGCGCCCGCCCCTTGCCGAAGACGCGGAGCTAGTTTTCGAGACTGCCGAAGTGCGCGCCATAATTCATCGCGCGGCGGGTGCAGCGGTCGAGGGCGAAGTCGAACCAGGCCCGCTCGCGCCCGTGCGACGCCCTCAGGTCGGCGCCGAGCGTCCCCCGCCCGGCGGCGATCGCCGGCCCCATGCCCGAGACATCGAGCCGGCGCAAGCGGCCGATCCAGAACTGCGCCGCCTCGTCCTGCAACGAGCCGACCGGGGCGCCCGCGGGCAGGTATTCCTGCGCAACGGCCAGACAATAGCCCGCCTCGACCGCCTCGGTCGGGGTGTCGAAAAGATAGCCCGGCGGCGCGGCGAACTGGCTTTTCCACACCGCCCAGAACAGCCCCGCCACGACGACGACAAGCAGCCCGCCGCCGGTCCAGAGCAGCGGCGCGGGCAGGTCCTCGTCGGTCACATAGGTGCGGGTCATGGGCAGTCCTCCGCCGCCGAGATCAGCACAGAGGGATTAAGGAATCGCGCATGAAAAAAGGGCGCCCCGCAGGGCGCCCCAGATCCGCGCGGGCCGTGCTTACTTCAGCGCCGCGTCGGTGATCTCGAGCGTATAGGCCCCTTCCGGCGCCTTCGAGATGACCGGGTCCGAGCCGCCGGCCAGCAGGATCTTCACCGTGCGCTCGTAATCGGCCGGATCGAGCGCGCCGTTCGAGCCCATGGTGAGCTTGGCGATCTCGCCCATCATCCGCTTCTGGTGCTTCTCGGTCTGCGCGCCCGACTCGTCGTTCTCGAGCACGATCTCGGCCGCCTCGTCGGGGTTCGCCTCGGCGTATTTCCAGCCCTTCATCGAGGCGCGGACGAACTTGACCATCTTCTCCTTGAAGGCCGGGTCCTTGAGCTTGTCTTCCATGACATAAAGCCCGTCCTCGAGCGTGGCGACGCCCTCGTCCTCGTACTTGAAGGTGACGAGATCCTCGGGCGCGATGCCCGCATCGATCACCTGCCAGTATTCGTTATAGGTCATCGTCGAGATGCAGGCGGCCTGTTTCTGCAACAGCGGATCGACGTTGAAGCCCTGCTTCAGCACCTTCACGCCATCGGCCGAGCCGTCGGTCGGGATGCCAAGCGTCGCCATCCAGCTCAGGAACGGGTATTCGTTGCCGCCGAACCAGACGCCGAGCGTCTTGCCCTTGAAGTCCTCGGGCCCCTTGATCCCGGTTTCCTTCAGGCAGGTCAGCATCATGCCCGAATGCTTGAAGGGCTGGGCGATATTGACAAGCGCCAGCCCCTTCTCGCGCGCGGCAAGCGCCGAGGGCATCCAGTCGACGGTGACATCGGCGCCGCCGCCGGCCATCACCTGCGTGGGCGAGATGTCCGGGCCGCCCGGCATGATGTCGACGTCGAGCCCCTCTTCCTTGTAGAAGCCCTTGTCCTTGGCCACGTAATAGCCTGCGAACTGAGCCTGGGTGACCCATTTCAGCTGCAGCTTGACCTCTTCGGCCGACACGCCCCCCGCCATCAGGGCCAGCGCCGCCGCACCGATCAGAAATTTCTTCATCGTCGTCTCCACAGTTGACCCCGGGTGTCTCCCCGGTGTTGAAAAACTCATTTCGCGCGCTGCGAGGGGTGCCAGAAGGTCACCGCCTTCTCGATCAGCACCATCATCCCGAAAAAGCCCGAGCCGGCGAGGGCCGCCACCGCAATTTCCGACCAGACGAGCGGCATATCAAGCTGCCCCACCGCGGTCGAAATGCGGAAGCCCATGCCGCGCGTCGGACTGCCGAAAAATTCGGCAACGATCGCGCCGATCAGCGCCAGCGTGGTGGCGATCTTCAGCCCGTTGAACAGGAAGGGCATCGCCGCCGGCAGGCGCATCTTCAGAAGGCTTTGCCGGTAGGTGGCGGAATAGGTCTGCATCAGGTCGCGCTGCAGCGCGTCGGTGGCGGCAAGCCCCGCGACCATGTTCACCAGCACCGGGAAGAACACCATCACCACGACGACCGCCGCCTTCGACTGCCAGTCGAAGCCGAACCACATCACCAGGATCGGCGCGATGCCGACGATCGGCAGGGCGGCGACGAAATTGCCCACCGGCAGCAGGCCGCGCTGCAGGAAGGGCGAGCGGTCGACGGCGATCGCCACCAGCACCGCCGCGCCGCAGCCGATGACATAGCCCGCCAGCGCGCCCTTCAGGATGGTCTGGGCGAAATCACCCCAGAGCAGCGCAGTGCTTTCGGCAAAGCGCGCCGCGATCATCGAAGGCGGCGGCAGGATCACCGGGCTGACCGCCAGCCCGATCACCATCCCCTGCCACAGCACCAGCAAGGTGATGCCGAACAGCACCGGCACCAGCAGGCGCGCCCAGCGATGCCCGCCCCAGCGGTTGGCGATGGCGACGTTCAGCGCCGAGGCCGCGATCCAGAAGGCGAGTGCCGCCCAGCCCTGCCAGCTCATCGTGCCATCCCCATGCGCTTGAGTGTCACCGCCTCGACCGCGCCGACCACGGCCACCAGCGCCGCCGCCAGCAGCGCCGCGGCAAAGAGCGCGGCCCAGATCTGGATCGTCTGGCCGTAATAGCTGCCCGAGAGCAGCCGCGCGCCCAGACCCGCAGTCGCCCCCGCCGGCAGCTCGGCGACGATCGTGCCGACCAGCGCCGCCGCGACACCGACCTTCAGCGAGGCGAAGAGATAGGGCATCGAGGACGGCAGCCGCAGCTTCCACAGCACCGCGGCGCGCGGTGCGCTGTAGGTGCGCAGCAGGTCAAGCTGCATCCCGTCGGGCGCGCGCAGCCCCTTCACCATGCCGACGAGGATCGGGAAGAAGCTGAGATAGGCCGCGATGATCGCCTTCGGCACCAGCCCCTTGATGCCGAGCGAGGCAAGCACCACGATCACCATCGGCGCGATCGCCAGGATCGGGATGGTCTGGCTGGCGATCGCCCAGGGCATCACCGACATGTCCATGGCGCGGCTGTGCACGATGCCCACGGCAAGGATCAGCCCCGCCGCGGTGCCCAGCACGAAGCCCGCGAGCGTCGCCGAGAGCGTGACCCAGCCGTGATAGACGAGCGAGCGTTTCGAGGTGATCTTCTGCCCCGCAACGCCGTCCCACAGCCCTTTCAGCACCTGATGCGGCGCGGGCAGAACCGGGCGCTCCTGCGCCATGGTTTCCGAGAGGAGCTGCGCCGTCGTCACCTCGGTGCCCGCCCGCGCGGCCTGGTCATAGACCCATTTCGAATTCAGCCAGACCGCCGCGCCGTACCACAGCACGACAATCGCGGCGACAACGGTCAGCACCGGCAGGATCCGGTTCATGGCATCTCTCCCCCTGCGCCGCGCTCAGACCTCATAGGCATGCCCCGCCCGCAGCCCCTCGCGCACCCGGTGCGCGATCTCGAGGAATTCGCGGCTGTCGCGGATTTCAAGCGGCCGCTCGCCGCGCGGCAACGGGCTGTCGATGACGTCGGTGATCCGGCCCGGCCGCGGGCTCATCACCACGATCTTCGTCGACAGATACACCGCCTCGGGGATCGAATGGGTGACGAAGCCGATGGTCTTGCCGGTGCGCGACCAGAGCTTCAAAAGCTCCTCGTTCAGCCGGTCGCGCACGATTTCGTCAAGCGCGCCGAAGGGTTCGTCCATCAGCAGGATCTCGGCGTCAAAAGCGAGCGCGCGCGCGATCGAGGCGCGCTGCTGCATGCCACCCGAGAGCTGCCAGGGGAACTTCTTGCCAAAGCCCTTGAGGTCGACCAGCTCGAGCACCTTCTCGACCCGCGCCTCCTGATCGGCTTTCGGATAGCCCATGATCTCGAGCGGCAGGCGGATGTTGCCGGCGATGGTGCGCCAGGGGTAGAGCCCCGCCGCCTGGAACACATAGCCATAGCTGCGTTCGCGGCGGGCGTCGTCGGCGCTCATGCCGCGCACCTTCAGCGTGCCGCCGGTGGGGGTTTCGAGCGCCGCAATGCAGCGCAGGAAGGTGGTCTTGCCGCAGCCCGAGGGCCCGATGAAGGAGACGAACTCCCCCTTCGCGACCTCGAGGTTTACATCGCGCAGCGCCTGCACGGGGCCGTCGTTGGTCTGAAAGACCAGATCGACGCCCCGCGCCTCGATGATCGGGATCGCTGCCATCACACCCCCGAGGCCGGAATGCCGGCACGCGCGACCGGACGCGGCGCGGTGAGCTCCTTCCAGGTCGAGAGCGCGCGGTTGACCGTGCCGTTCGGCGCGCGCGCCACGAATTCGCCATGGCCCTCGGGCGCCAGCACCTTGCCATCGGCATAGGCGAGCATCCCCCGCGACAGCGTGTAGCGCGGCAGGCCGTGCACCTCGATGCCCTCGAAGACGTTGTATTCGATCGCCGATTGCTGGGTCTTGGCGGAAATCACCTTCGACACTTCCGGGTCCCAGACCACCAGATCGGCGTCCGAGCCGACCAGCACCGCACCCTTCTTCGGATAGCAGTTCAGGATCTTCGCGATATTCGTCGAGGTCACGGCGACGAATTCGTTCATCGTGATCCGACCGGTGTTCACGCCCTTCTCCCACAGCACCGGCATCCGGTCCTCAAGGCCCCCGGTGCCATTCGGGATCTTGGTGAAATCGCCGACGCCATAGCGCTTCTGCTCGACGGTGAAGGCGCAATGGTCGGTGGCGACACAGCTCAGCGTGCCCGAGGCGAGCCCGGCCCAGAGGCTGTCCTGATGCTTCTTGTTGCGGAAGGGCGGCGACATCACCCGGCCCGCGGCGTGATCCCAGTCGGGGTTCGCATATTCGCTCTCGTCAAGCGTCAGATGCTGGATCAGCGGCTCGCCCCAGACCCGCTTGCCGTTCATCTTGGCGCGGCGGATCGCCTCGTGCGCCTCCTCGCAGGAGGTGTGCACGACGTAAAGCGGCACCCCCGCCATGTCGGCGATCATGATCGCGCGGTTGGTGGCCTCGCCCTCGACCTGCGAGGGGCGCGAATAGGCATGCGCCTCGGGCCCGGTGTTGCCCTCGGCCAAGAGCTTTGCCGACATCTCGGCAACGATATCGCCGTTCTCGGCATGGACGAGCGGGATCGCGCCGAGTTCCGCACAGCGCTTGAACGAGGCGAACAGCTCATCGTCATTCACCATCAGCGAGCCCTTGTAGGCCATGAAATGCTTGAAGGTGGTGATGCCGAGGCCGACGACCTCCTTCATCTCCTCGAAGACCTGCTCGCCCCACCAGGTCACCGCCATGTGGAAGGAATAGTCGCAGCGCGCCCGCGCCGACTTGTTGTGCCAGGCCTTGTAGGCGTCGAGCAGGCTCTGCCCCGGCGCCGGCACCGCGAAATCGACGACCATCGTCGTGCCGCCCGCCAGCGCCGCGCGCGTGCCATAGTCGAAATCATCGGCCGAGAAGGTCCCCATGAAGGGAAACTCGAGATGGGTGTGCGGGTCGATGCCGCCGGGCATGACATAGCAGCCCTCGGCCTCGAGCACCGCGTCGCCCGCCAGATCCGGCCCGATTTCGATGATCTTGCCGCCCTCGATCAGCACGTCCGCCTTGTAGGTCAGATCGGCGGTGACGATGGTTCCGTTCTTGATGACTGTGGTGGTCATGGATAACTCCCTTGGCCTTTTTCCTGGCCGAAATACTCCGGGGGTCCGGGGGCAGCGCCCCCGGCCGTGCCTCAGGCGACGACTTCCGCCGTCTCGAGCACCGCATGCAGCAGCACATCCGCGCCGGCCGCGGCCCAGTCGGGGCTGATCTCCTCGGCCTCGTTGTGGCTCAGACCGCCGACGCAGGGGCACATGATCATCGTGGTCGGCGCCACCTTGGCGGCCCAGCAGGCATCGTGGCCGGCGCCCGAGACGATGTCCATGTGGCTGTAGCCCAGCTTTTCGGCCGCCGCGCGGACCCGGCCCACGAGTTCCGGCGTGAAGGTCACCGGGTCGAAATGGCCCACCGCCTCGACCGCACAGCCGACGCCGAGCTCGGCACAGATCGCCGCGGCGCGGGTCTCGATCGCGGCGCGCATCGCGTCGAGCTTTTCCTGATCGACGGTGCGGATGTCGACGGTGAAGACCACCGTGCCGGGCAGCACGTTGCGCGAATTGGGCGAGAAGGTCACCTGCCCGACGCCGCCCACGGCGTTCGGCTGGGCGGCCATCGTCACCTCCTGCACCATCTCGAAGATCCGTGCCATCGCGAGGCCCGCGTTCACCCGCATCGCCATCGGCGTCGAGCCGGTATGCGCCTCCTTGCCGGTCAGGGTGAACTCGAGCCACCACAGCCCCTGGCAATGGGTGACGACGCCGATCGTCTTCTCCTCGGCCTCGAGGATCGGCCCCTGTTCGATGTGATATTCGAAATAGGCGTGCATCTTGCGCGCGCCGACCGCTTCGCTGCCCTTCCAGCCGATCCGCTCGAGCTCGGCGCCATAGGTCTTGCCCTCGAGGTCCTTGCGGCCATAGGCGTAGTCGAGCGTATGCACGCCCGCGAAGACGCCCGAGGCGAGCATCGCCGGGGCAAAGCGCGCCCCCTCCTCGTTCGCCCAGTTCGTCAGCACGATCGGATGCTTTGTCCTGATCCCCAGATCGTTCATCGTGCGCAGCGTCTCGAGCCCGGCCAGAACGCCCAGCACGCCATCATATTTGCCGCCCGTCGGCTGGGTGTCGAGATGCGAGCCGATATAGACCGGCAGCGCGTCGGGCTCGGTGCCCTCGCGGCGCATGAACATCGTGCCCATCTGGTCGACGCCCATCGTCAGGCCCGCGGCCTCGCACCAGCTCTGGAACAGCGCGCGGCCCTCGGCGTCGGCATCGGTCAGGGTCTGGCGGTTGTTGCCGCCGGCCACGCCGGGGCCGATCTTCGCCATCTCCATCAGGCTGTCCCACAGGCGTGCGGAATTGATGCGGAGGTTTTCTCCGGGTGCAGACATCTTGCGAACTCCCTGTCGACTGCGGGGCGTCTTGCCCTCTTGCGACGAATCTTTTTCTGACCGTATGGTCAGGTTGAGGGAGCCACGTCCTGACCATCCGGTCAACAAGTTTTCCACCGCAGGGGGCGCCGTGAACGAAACCACCGCAGCAGGACGCCCAAAAAATGGGCGCCGCACCGCAAACCGCAAGGCGAACGAGGAAACGATCCTCAAGGCGGCCGAAACCGTCTTTGCCGAGGCCGGTTTCGGCGGCGCGACAATGCAATTGATCGCCGACATGGCGGGCCTGCCGAAAGCCAATCTGCATTACTATTTCGCCACCAAGGAGGCGCTCTATCGCGCCGTGGTCGAGCGCATCTTCCGGATCTGGCTGGCCGCGGCGAATGTGATGGACGATGCCGCCGGCCCGGCCGAGGGCATCGGCGCCTATATCGACGCCAAGCTCGAGATCTCGCGCCGGCATGCGAATGGCTCGAAGGTCTGGGCGTCGGAGGTGATGCATGGCGCGCCGGTGATCCAGGATTATCTGGAGACCACGCTGCGCGACTGGACGGCGGGGCGCGCGGCGGTGATCCGGCGCTGGATCGCCGAGGGCAAGATGGCCGAGGTGAACCCCGAGCACCTGCTCTACATGCTCTGGGCCGCGACCCAGCATTACGCCGATTTCGGCCATCAGATCGAGGTGCTGAACGGCGGCCCGCTGAGCGAGGAAGACTGGGCCGCGGCCAAGGCCTCGGTCAAGGAGATCATCCTGCGCGGCATCGGCGCCGCGCCGAAATCCTGATCCGGATCAGGGAAAATCAACGACTTCCGGGCACCGCCGCACAGGGCTGGCATGGATCGTGGCCTTCGGCGGCGGCGCCCGGTCGCCCGCCGGCCCGCGCCTGCAGTCCGCCCCCGCCCGTCCACCGCGGGACCGGGGCCTCGCGGCCTCCGGCCCCTGCCGGCGCAGAACCGGCCCCGATCCGTTGAACCCCCCGGAAACCTGAAGTATACCGCGAGGATCCGGAGGAGAGAATTTGGCCGAGATCACGCCCCAGCGTCCGCGCACCCGCATCCAGCGCCGCAACATCGGGACCATCCTCGAGGCCGCGCTCGAGGTGTTCTCGGCGCAGGGCTTCCGCGGTGCGACGCTCGACCAGATCGCCCAGGCGGCGGGGCTGTCGAAGCCGAACCTGCTCTACTACTTCCCCTCGAAGGAGGCGATCCACGTCGAGCTGCTGAGCGGGCTGCTCGACGACTGGCTGGCGCCGCTGCGCGCGATGGACCCGGCGGGCGAGCCCAAGGCCGAAATCATGGCCTACATGCACCGCAAGCTCGAGATGAGCCGCGAGATGCCGCGCGAGAGCCGCCTCTTTGCCAACGAGATCTTGCAAGGCGCGCCGCGGATGAGCGCGCTTCTGGGCAGCGAGCTGAAGGAGCTTGTGGACGAGAAGGCGGCGGTGATCCGCGCCTGGTCCGAGGCCGGCCGCATCGCCCCGGTCGATCCCCATCACCTGATTTTCTCGATCTGGGCGCTGACCCAGCACTACGCCGATTTCGACGTGCAGGTGCGCGCCGTGCTCGGCCCCGGGCGCGACCCGCTCGACGAGGCCGGGCAGTTCCTCGACACGCTGTTCGAGCGGCTGCTCGCCCCCTGAGCGGCTGCATTAACCACTCCCTGAAATAAACCCTCCCGGATTTACCCGCGGATAACCCCGAGGGCACAGAGTGAACCCGTGGAGGAACCGGGCGAGGAGGTTGGGAATGGACCGGATTTCCGGAGTGCTGCCCCAGATCGGCTGGTCGCCGCAGCTGGTTCCGGCTGCACCGAAGGCCGCCCCTGCCACCACCGTCGAGCCGGTCCGCAGCAGCGCCGACACCGCCGGCGGGATGGGGGCGGATGTCGACACCGGCAGCGGCACCGATTTCGTGGCCCGGATCCGCAGCCTGTTGCGACAGGACGGCACCGGAGCCGATCCGGCCGGGCCGGACGCCGCCAGGGCCATCGTGCCGCGGATCGAGGCTGCGCCGGACCCCGATGCGCCGACCGGGCCGCCCCCGGCCTTCGAGGTGACGCCGCTCGAGGCGCATGTCGCCGCCCTGCGCCCGCGCCCGCTGCACGAGATGTCTTCTCTTCGCGCGCCCGCCGGCGAAGACCTTGCGGCCACGGTCGCGGCGCAGGTCGTTCCGATGCGACCCGCCGTCGCGCCGGCGCAAGCCAGCGCCACCGCCCCCGCGTCAGACGAACGCCCCGCGACCTTGCCGCGGGGCGCCTGGCCGCTCGGGGCCGAGGTCAGGGGCGCGGTCCCGCCGGGGCCAAGCCTCGACGTGACGCGCTGAGCGGGATCACTCTGCCGCGGCGATGCCGCCGGTGTAGTTCGACGAGCCCGGGTTGTTCGGATGCGTCGTCCAGTTCGCATAGGGCGCAACCTTGCGCCCGGTGCGCGGGTCCACCGTGCCAAGCGGCAGGGTCTTCATGCTGATGCAATCGACCGGGCAGACATCGACGCAGAGGTTGCAGGCGACGCATTCCTCGTCCTTCACGGTGAAGGTGCGGTCCTCGCTCATCGCGATCGCCTGGTGCGAGGTGTCCTCGCAGGCGGCATAGCAGCGCCCGCACTTGATGCAATCCTCCTGGTCGATCACCGCCTTGGTGACGTGGTTCAGGTTCAGGTGCTGCCATTCCGAGAAATTCGGCACCGCGCGCCCGACGATCTCCTCGACCGAGGTGAAGCCCTTCCTGTCCATATAGTCCGACAGGCCCGAGATCATCTCCTGCACCACCTTGAAGCCATAGGTCATCGCCGCGGTGCAGACCTGCACATTGCCCGCCCCCATCGCCAGGAACTCGGCCGCGTCGCGCCAGGTGGTGACGCCGCCGATGCCCGAGATCGGCAGGCCGCGGGTCTCGGCGTAACGCGCGATCTCGCCCACCATGTTCAGCGCGATCGGCTTCACCGCCGGGCCGCAATAGCCGCCATGCGTGCCCTTGCCGTCGATCATCGGCTCGGGGCAGAAGTCGTCGAGATTGACCGAGGTCACCGATTTGATCGTGTTGATCAGGCTGACCGCATCCGCCCCGCCGCGCTTCGCGGCAAGCGCCGGCGGCAGGATCGAGGTGACATTGGGCGTCAGCTTCACGATGCAGGGCATGCGCGAATATTGCTTCACCCAGCGGGTCACCATCTCGATGTATTCGGGCACCTGCCCCACCGCCGAGCCCATGCCGCGTTCGGCCATGCCATGCGGGCAGCCGAAGTTCAGCTCGACGCCGTCGGCGCCGGTATCCTCGACATGGGCGAGGATCGCCTTCCAGCTGTCCTCCTCGCAGGGCACCATCAGCGACACGACAAGCGCCCGGTCGGGATAGTCGCGCTTGACCGACTTGATCTCGCGCAGGTTGACCTCGAGCGGGCGGTCGGTGATCAGCTCGATGTTGTTGATCCCCATCACCCGCCGGTCGCCGCCATAGATCACGCCGTAGCGCGGCCCCGAGACGTTGACGACGGGCGGCCCCTCGGCGCCGAGGGTCTTCCACACGACGCCGCCCCAGCCCGCCTCATAGGCGCGGCGGACGTTGTATTCCTTGTCGGTCGGCGGCGCCGAGGCGAGCCAGAACGGGTTCGGCGACTTGATGCCGATGAAGTTGCTGCGCAGGTCCGCCATGTGTCAGGCCCCCATCAGGAAAGAGTGGATGTCTTCGGCCGCATCGCGCCCCTGCGCGACGGCGGTCACCGTCAGGTCCTCGCCCGCGGGCGCGCAGTCGCCGCCCGCCCAGACCCGCGCAAGGCTTGTCCGCCCCGCCCCGTCGGTGCCGATCTTCGGCCCGGCCGTCTTCACCCCCTCGGGCAGCGCGCCAAGCGTCTGGCCGATCGCCGAGAGCACCTGATCCGCCTTCAGCCGGAAGGTGTCGTCGAGCATCCGCAGCCCGGCGCCGCCGGTCTCGGTGCGCGCGAACTCGACCTCGAGCCCGCCCGCGACGGCATGGATCGCCACCGGCGCGGCGTTGCAGATGATCCGCACGCCATGCGTCGCGGCGTGCTCCTGCTCGTGACCCGAGGCCGGCATCTCGGCCTGCGCGCGGCGATAGACGATGGTCGAGGTCTCGGCGCCGAGCAGCTTTGCCTGCACCGCCGCATCGACCGCCGTCATGCCGCCGCCGATCACCACCACCTTGCGCCCGACCGGCAGGGTGGCGAGGTCGTCGGCCTGCCGCAGCGCCGCGATGAACGCGGTCGCGGGGGTCGCAAGCTCGCCCCCCGGCAGGTTCAGCGCGTTCACCCCGGACAGCCCGATGCCGAGGAAGACGGCGTCGTGCCGGCCGAGCAGATCCGCGAGCGTGCCGTCGCCCGCCCGGCCAAGCGCCCAGTTCGTCACCACCTCGATGCCGCCCACCTGCAACAGCCAAGCCACCTCGCGCGCGGCGAAATCATCAGGCGCCTTGTAGGCGGCGATGCCGTATTCATCGAGCCCGCCAAGCTTCGGCTTCGCCTCGTAGAGCGTCACCTTGTGGCCCTTGAGCGCAAGCCTGTGCGCACAGGCAAGCCCCGCGGGCCCGCCGCCCACCACCGCGACCGAGTGCCCGGTGGGCGCGCCGGCGGTGAAGGGGTGGCCCTGCTTTTCAAGCACCGTGTCGGTGGCGAAGCGTTGCAGCAGGCCGATCTCGACCGGCTTGCCCTCGGCCTCCATCCGCACGCAGGCGCCCTCGCACAGGTTCTCGGTCGGGCAGACGCGGGCGCACATGCCGCCGAGGATGTTCTGCGAGAAGATCGTCTTCGCCGCCGCCTCGGGCGTGCCGGTGGCGATCTGCCGGATGAAGAGCGGAATGTCGATCGTCGTCGGGCAGGCCGTGGCGCAGGGCGCGTCATGGCAGAAATAGCACCGATCCGCCGCCACCGCGGCCGCATGGGCGGTGAGCGGCGGCGCGACATCCTGGAAATTCGCCGCATAGAGCTCGGGCGAAAGCCGCCCGGGCGCGACCCCGGGCGTGAACTGGCTGTTGGTCACCTTGGACCTCCCTGGCTTTGTTATTGTCCCCACGCTTGCACGGGCCAAAATTTTATCAAGTGGTAAAATACGCCGCGCCGCCGCATCCGGGGGGATTTGCCCGCAACCGCGGCATCCCGCGCGGTCTTGCCGAAAAATTGGGCGAAATCGCCGGCCTTCGCCCTGCCGCGGCGTCAGTCGTTCGCGCTTTCCTCCCCGGCCCGGCTGGCGTATAAGGCGGTCCTGATACCGGGGCGCCCGGCACCAAACGACCGGGCCGACCAGAACCTGACAGCATCCTTTGAGGACGGCATGACCAAACAATCCCATGAAAACGACGTGGCTTTCATTCAGGCGCTCGCCGAGCTTCTGAACAGCAACGACCTCACCGAAATCTCGGTTGTGCGGGAATACGGCGAGGATGACAGCCTCGAAGTGCGCGTGGTGAAGCAGGCGACGGTGATCGCCGCGGCCCCCGCCCCCGTCTATGCGGCCCCCGCCGCTGCGCCGGTTGCGGCCGCCGCTCCCGCCGCCGCGGTCGATGCCGACCCGGCCTCGCTGCCCGGCGCCGTGACCTCGCCGATGGTCGGCACCGCCTATCTGGCGCCGGAACCGGGCGCCAATGCCTTCGTCAAGGTCGGCGACACGGTGAAGGAGGGCCAGACCCTGCTGATCGTCGAGGCGATGAAGACGATGAACCACATCCCGGCGCCGCATTCGGGCACGGTCAAGCGCATCCTCGTCGACGACGGCACGCCGGTCGAATACGGCTCGGCGCTGATGATCGTCGAGTGAGGGCATGCCCATGTTCGACAAGATCCTGATCGCCAACCGGGGCGAGATCGCCCTGCGGGTGATCCGCGCCTGCCGCGAGATGGGGATCGCCTCGGTCGCGGTGCACTCGACCGCCGACACCGACGCCATGCATGTGCGCATGGCCGACGAGAGCGTCTGCATCGGCCCGCCGCCGTCGTCCGAGAGCTATCTCTCGATCCCCGCGATCGTCGCCGCCTGCGAGATCACCGGCGCCCAGGCGATCCACCCGGGCTATGGCTTCCTTTCGGAAAACGCGAACTTCGTGCAGGTGCTCGAGGATCACGGCATCACCTTCATCGGCCCCTCGGCGGAGCATATCCGCATCATGGGCGACAAGATCACCGCCAAGGAAACCGCGAAGAGCCTCGGCATTCCGGTGGTGCCGGGCTCGGCCGGTGGCGTGCATGACGTCGACGAGGCGAAGCGCACCGCGGCCGAGATCGGCTATCCGGTGATCATCAAGGCCACCGCCGGCGGCGGCGGGCGCGGCATGAAGGTCGCCGAGACCGAGGCCGAACTCGAGATCGCCTTCCGCACCGCGCGCTCGGAGGCGAAGGCCGCCTTCGGCAATGACGAGGTCTACATGGAGAAATATCTCCAGAAGCCGCGTCACATCGAGATCCAGGTCTTCGGCGATGGCAAGGGCCGCGCCGTGCATCTGGGCGAGCGCGACTGCTCGCTGCAGCGCCGCCACCAGAAGGTGCTGGAAGAGGCCCCCGGCCCCTGCATCACCCCCGAACAGCGCACGCGGATCGGCAAGATCTGTGCCGACGCGATGGCCAAGCTCGGCTATTCGGGCGCCGGCACGATCGAGTTCCTGTTCGAGGACGGCGAGTTCTATTTCATCGAGATGAACACCCGGCTGCAGGTGGAACACCCGGTGACCGAGGCGATCTTCGGCGTCGATCTGGTGCGCGAGCAGATCCGCGTCGCGGCCGGTGAGGCGATGGAATTCCGCCAGGAAGACCTGAAGATCCGCGGCGCCGCGATCGAAGTGCGGATCAACGCCGAGCGGTTGCCGAACTTCTCCCCCTGCCCCGGCCGCATCACCCAGTACCACGCCCCGGGCGGGCTCGGTGTGCGCGTCGATTCGGCGCTGTACGACGGCTACAAGATCCCGCCCTATTACGACAGCCTGATCGGCAAGCTGATCGTGCACGGGCGTGACCGGCAGGAGGCGCTGGCGCGTCTCAGCCGGGCGCTGAGCGAGCTGATCGTCGATGGCGTCGACACCACGGTGCCGCTGTTCACCGCGCTGCTGCAGGAGCCCGACATCCTGAAGGGCGACTACTCGATCCACTGGCTCGAGAAGTGGCTGAAGAAGACCTACGGCTGAACCGCCCGGCCCCCGGATACAGAAACGCCCCCGCAAGGGGGCGTTTTTCTTTGCACAAACCCGTTTGAACCCGCCCCGATTCCGGCCCATTGTGCCAGTGCAGCAAAGGGGGGCCGATGGTGCAGGGACTGACCGCAGAGATGCTGCTTTCGGGCTATGCCCACGGCATCTTCCCGATGGCGCAAAGCCGCGACGATCCTGAACTTCTGTGGTTCGAGCCGCACGCCCGCGGCATCGTGCCGCTCAGGGGCTTCCATGTCTCGCGCTCGCTTGCCCGCACGATCCGCCGCGGCGGCTTCGAGATCCGCATCGACACCGCCTTCCGTGCCGTGGTCGAGGCCTGCGCCGCGCGCGAGGAAACCTGGATCAACGGCCCGCTCTTCACCCTCTATGACGCGCTCTTCGCGATCGGGCACGCCCATTCGCTCGAGGTCTGGCAAGGGGGCGCGCTGGTCGGCGGGGTGTTCGGCGTGACGCTGGGCGGCGCCTTCTTCGGCGAGAGCATGTTCTCGCGCGTGCCCGATGCCTCGAAGGTGGCGCTGACCTACACCGTCGACCGGCTGCAGCAGACCGGGTTTGTGCTGTTCGACACGCAATACCTGACGCCGCATCTGGCAAGCCTTGGAGGGGTCGAGATCCCGCGGCTCGAGTATCGCCGCCGGCTCGCTGCGGCGCTGCCCCTGGCCGCCGATTTCACCGCGGCCCCGGTGCCCGATGCTCAGTCGGTCTTGCAGCGCATGACCCAGACGTCATAGCGCTGATGGTCGAGCGCCGAGAGCGCCGGGCTGTCGGCGATCATCCAGCCCTCGAACACCGGCTGCGCGACGTTCGGATCGGTGATGATGAGATAGGCATAGGCGTTCGACGAGGGGTCATCCGCCGGATAGCGGCATTCCTTCAGCGTCACCTGGAGATGACCGAATTCAACGGTCTGGCCCACCGCCAGCACGATGTCGGATGCGGTCGCCGACACCTTGTCGAGACCGCGCAGCACCGCGCCGGATGCCTCGGCCAGCCCGTCGCCGCCATCCTGCGCGACAGCCGCCGTCGCCCCGACTGCGAGCGCCAGCGCCGCGGCGCGCAGGGCCGCGATCATTGCGGCGCCCCGGTGGCGCCGGCATCGGTGCCGGTCGCATCCTTCGGCTTGTCCGCGCCGCCGCCGACGAATTTCATCAGCAGCCCGAGCGTCGAGACCGCGCCCTGGGTGTCGAGGATCTCGTCGCCCGGAGCAAAGTTGTCGACGCTGCCGCCCGGCAGGATCTCGATGAACGAGCCGCCCATCAGCCCCTCGGAGGCGACGATGATCTGCGAATCGTCGGGCAACTCGACGCCCTTGTTGATTGCGACCGAGGTGTCGGCGAAGAAGGTCTTGGTATCGAGCCGGATGTCGGTGACGGTGCCGATCTTGACCCCCGCCATGCGCACGTCGGTGCCCGGCGTCACCCCCTCGACCGAGCGGAACGAGGCATGCAACGGATAGCTGCCCGCAGCGGTGCCGAAGCTGTGCCCCTTGCCGGCCCAGAACAGGAAGCCGGCGGCGACAGCCAGAACGACCGCCCCGGTCAGCACTTCAACGCGATTCTCGCTCATGATCTCTCCTGCGCAGGGACCCGGCAGGGCCCCGGCCTCATTCGGCCGGCTGCCAGGCCTCGTAGTCGCGCCGTTCGACCGGCGCGTCACGCCGAATCGAGCCGGCCGGCACATAGGCCGCGTCGGTGCCGGTGCGGTTCGCCAGATGCGGCAGCTCCCACGATTTATGCGCAACGGCGACCTTGGTCGGCGGCTCGTCCCAGGTGAAGTGGATCCAGCCGTGCCATTCCGGCGGAATGCGGCTCGCCTCGATCTCGCCGTTGTAGATCACCCAGCGACGCTTGCCGTCCTTGGTCTGGTAATAGACGTTGCCTTCCGCATCCTCGCCCACCTTCACGCCCTTGCGGGCCGTGAACATCCGGATCCCCGAGGTCTGGGACTGGTTCCACCAGGTAAAAATGCGAAGCAGAAAGTTCATGCCATCCTCCGCGGGCTTTTGCCCGTTTATAGCCTGTTGCGCGGCAAGGTCCAGAGCCGCTTGCGAAAAGGGCGGGCCTGCGCCCGCCCCGCGCTCAGCTGGCGCTTTTCGGCTCTTTCTTCGCGTTTTCCGCGTAGATCAGCAGCGGTTTCGCCTCGGCGGTCTCGACCGCCTCCTCGTTCACCACGACCTCCTGCACGCCGGTCATGCCGGGCAGCTCGAACATGGTGTCGAGCAGGATGTCTTCCATGATCGAGCGCAGGCCGCGCGCGCCGGTCTTGCGCTTGATCGCGCGTTTGGCGATGGCGCTCAGCGCATCGGGGGTGAAGCTCAGCTTCACGCCCTCGATGTCGAAGAGACGCTGATACTGCTTCACCAGCGCGTTCTTCGGCTCGGTCAGGATGGTGACCAGCGCGTCCTCGTCGAGATCCTCGAGCGTGGCGATCACCGGCAGACGGCCGACGAACTCGGGGATCAGGCCGAATTTCAGCAGGTCTTCCGGCTCGAGCTCCTTGAACAGCTCGCCCGCCGACCGCTCGTCGGGCCCTTTCACCACCGCGCCGAAGCCCATCGCCGAGCCCTTGCCGCGCTGCGCGATGATCCGGTCGAGGCCGGCAAAGGCGCCGCCGCAGATGAACAGGATGTTCGTGGTGTCGACCTGCAGGAATTCCTGCTGCGGATGCTTGCGCCCGCCCTGCGGCGGCACGGAGGCAACGGTGCCCTCCATGATCTTCAGCAGCGCCTGCTGCACGCCCTCGCCCGAGACGTCGCGGGTGATCGAGGGGTTGTCCGACTTGCGGGTGATCTTGTCGACCTCGTCGATGTAGACGATGCCGCGCTGCGCCCGCTCGACGTTGTATTCGCTCGCCTGCAACAGCTTCAGGATGATGTTCTCGACATCCTCGCCGACATAGCCGGCTTCGGTCAGCGTCGTCGCATCGGCCATGGTGAAGGGCACATCAAGGATGCGCGCCAGCGTCTGCGCCAGCAGCGTCTTGCCGCAGCCGGTCGGCCCGATCAGCAGGATGTTCGACTTCGACAGCTCGATGTCGGACTTCGCGCTGTTGTTCAGCCGTTTGTAATGGTTGTGCACCGCGACCGAGAGCACGCGCTTCGCATGCATCTGACCGATCACGTAATCGTCGAGCACCTTGCAGATGTCGCGCGGCGTGGGCACCCCGTCGGTCGACTTGAGCCCCGAGCTCTTCGTCTCCTCGCGGATGATGTCCATGCACAGCTCGACGCATTCGTCGCAGATGAACACGGTCGGGCCCGCAATCAGCTTGCGCACCTCATGCTGGCTCTTGCCGCAGAACGAGCAGTAGAGCGTGTTCTTGCTGTCGGAGCCGGAATTGTTCGCCATCGTCTTCCTCTGCTCTGGCCCGGAACGCGGGTCCCTGGGTGGGCCGCCCCTGAAGTTTAGGGCAGCCCCATGGTCATCACAATGTCAAAAATCCTGCCCCGTCCCGGGGAAGGATCACTTCTCCGCCTCGGCCTTGCCGCGGCTGTCGAGGATGTCGTCGATCAGGCCCCAGGCCTTCGCATCCTCGGCCGACATGAAGTTGTCGCGCTCGAGCGCCGCCTCGACGGTCTCGTAATCGTTGCCGGTGTGCTTGACGTAGATCTCGTTCAGGCGGCGCTTCAGCTTCTGCGTCTCCTGGGCGTGGATCATGATGTCGGTGGCCTGGCCCTGATAGCCGCCCGAAGGCTGGTGCACCATCACGCGCGAGTTCGGCAGCGAGAAGCGCATGCCCTTCTCGCCGGCCTGCAGCAGCAGCGAGCCCATCGAGGCCGCCTGGCCGATGACGAGCGTCGAGACCTTCGGCCGGATGTACTGCATCGTGTCGTAGATCGACAGACCCGAGGTCACCACGCCGCCCGGGCTGTTGATGTACATCGCGATTTCCTTGGTCGGGTTCTCCGCCTCGAGGAACAGCAGCTGCGCGCAGATCAGCGTCGACATGCCGTCATGCACCGGCCCCGCGAGGAAGATGATCCGCTCCTTCAGCAGGCGCGAGTAGATGTCATAGGCACGCTCGCCACGCGAGGTCTGTTCGACCACCATCGGCACCAGCGTGTTCATGTAGAGGTCGATCGGATCCTTCATTCCTCAGCCTTCCCTGCGGTCTTGCGTCACGATGGACGCGGAACTTTACCCGAGTCTTAGTGGCGCGGGCAGGACGCTGCAAGGGCAGCCGGCAACAGTTGATGCCGCAAGTGCGGCAAAGCGGGCCCGGTGCCGGGCATGGGAACGCCCGCCCCGGGCGGGGGCGGGCGCAGCTGCCGGCCGTGCAGGACGGGCGCGGGCGTTCAGCCGCGGGTCGCGGCCTCGTACCAGTCGCGGATCGCCTTGCGCTCGGCGGCCTCCATGAAGCTCAGATTGCCCGGCGGCATGGCATGGGTCAGCCCCGCCTGCACATAGATCTGATGCGCGGCCCGCGCGATCTGGGCCGGGGTTTCCAGATGCACGCCCTTCGGCGCCCGGGTGATGCCGTCAAAGCCGCCCGGTTCGGTCGCATGGCACATCGAACAGCGGCCGAGCACGATATCGGTCACCTGCTCGAAGCCCGCCGCCTGCGCGAAGCGCGCCTCGACCGGGCTCAGCGCCGCTTCCGTGTCATCCCCCGCGCCGGTGCCGGTGAAGCTCGAGAGCCAGACGCAGATCACAAACAGCACCACGGTCACCCCCCAGGTCCACCACGGCGTGCCCTTGTGCGCGTGATGGGTGTTGAAGAAGTGCCGGATCGTCACCCCCATCAGGAACACCAGCGAGGCGATCAGCCAGTTGAACTCGCTCGCGAAGGCGAGCGGATAATGGTTCGACAGCATCAGGAACACCACCGGCAACGTCAGGTAGTTGTTGTGCGTCGAACGCTGCTTGGCGATCTTGCCGTATTTCGGATCGGGGGTGCGGCCGGCCTTCAGATCGGCCACCACGATGCGCTGGTTCGGCATGATGATCAGGAACACGTTCGCGGTCATGATCGTCGCGGTGAAGGCGCCAAGGTGCAAAAGCGCCGCGCGGCCCGAGAACACCTGCGTATAGCCCCAGGCCATCGCCACCAGAATAACATAAAGCAGCACCATCAGCGTGGTGCTGTTCTCGCCAAGCTTCGACTTGCACAGCAGGTCATAGAGGATCCAGCCGATCGTCAGCGAGCCCGCCGAGATCGCGATCGCGCCCCAGGTCGGCAGATCCAGCACCCGCGGGTCGATCAGGTAGAACTGCGACTGCGCCCAGTAGAGCAGCATCAGCATGGCAAAGCCCGACACCCAGGTCATGTAGCTTTCCCATTTGAACCAGGTCAGCTCGTCGGGCATCCGCTCGGGCGCCACCATGTATTTCTGGATGTGGTAGAAGCCGCCGCCATGCACCTGCCAGGCGGCGCCGGTCACCCCCTTCGGCGCGCCCGGTTCGGGCCGCAGGCCAAGGTCGAGCGCGATGAAGTAGAAGGACGACCCGATCCAGGCGATGGCGGTGACGACATGCAGCCAGCGCACCGCGAACTGCGCCCACTCGAGCAGGAAGGTATAGTCGAACATCATGTCCCCGTGTTCTTTTTCCGACAGCATCGGCCTGCGCCCCCACCCACGCAAGCCTCGGCGGGCCTGAGCCCGCCCCCCTCGGACGCGCGCCCCGGAATCGGGCGCCGGCGCCGGAAAATCAGGCAGATGTCAGATCAGCTGCCGCGATAGGTCGAATAGCCAAAGGGCGAGAGCAGCAGCGGCACATGGTAATGCGCCGCCGGCTCGGAGATGCCGAAGCGGATCGGCACATGATCGAGAAAGAGCGGCGCCGCCCCCGCCTGCCCGGTTGCGCGCAGATAGTCGCCGACCTCGAAGACCAGCTCGTAAATCCCGGTCGCGAAGGCCTGCACCGGCAGGATCGGCGCCTCGGTGCGCCCGTCCGCATTGGTCATCGCCTCGGCGATCTGTTCGCGCGCACCCTCCTCGATGCGGAACAGCGCGATGCGGATCCCCTCGGCCGGGCAGCCACGCGCGGTGTCGAGAACATGGGTGGTCAGATATCCGGTCATCGCGGCTCTCCTTTGCGCCGACTATGGCGCGCCGCCCGGACGCCGGCAAGCACCCCCTTGCGCCCGCCCGGCAATCGTCCTTTGATCGCGCCCGAAAAATTCCCGGAGGCTCAGATGATCCGCTATCCCCGCGACATGCGCGGCTACGGCCCCAATCCACCCGACGCACACTGGCCCGGCGGCGCGCGCGTCGCGATTTCGCTGGTGCTGAACTACGAAGAAGGCGGCGAGAACTGCATCCTGCACGGCGATGCCGCCTCGGAAGCATTCCTCTCCGACGTCGCCGGCGCCGCGATGTGGCCCGGCCAGCGCCACTGGAACATGGAATCGATCTACGAATACGGCGCCCGCGCCGGGTTCTGGCGGCTGCACCGGCTGTTCACCGCGATGCAGATCCCGGTCACCATCTACGGCGTCGCCACCGCGCTTGCGCGCAACCCCGAGCAGCTTGCCGCGATGCAGGAGGCGGGCTGGGAGATTGCCTCGCACGGGCTGAAATGGGTCGAGCACAAGGACATGCCCGAGGCCGAGGAGCGCCGGCAGATCGCCGAGGCGATCCGGCTCCACACCGAGGTGGTCGGCGAGCGGCCGCGCGGCTGGTACACCGGGCGCTGCTCGGTCAACACCGTGCGCCTGACCGCCGAGGAAGGCGGCTTCGACTGGATCTCCGACACCTATGACGACGACCTGCCCTATTGGCTCGAAGTGGGCGACCGCGACCAGCTGGTGATTCCCTACACGCTCGAGGCGAACGACATGCGTTTCGCCACCTCGCCGGGCTGGATCGAGGGCGAGATGTTCTTCCAGTATCTGAAGGACAGCTTCGACACGCTCTATGCCGAAGGGCTCGAGGGCCGCGCCAAGATGTTCTCGATCGGGCTGCACAACCGGCTGATCGGGCGCCCGGGCAAGATCGCCGGGCTGAAGCGCTTCCTCGATTACGCCAGGGCGCATGAGGGCGTGTGGTTCGCCCGCCGTGGCGACATCGCCCGGCACTGGGCAACGGTGCATCCGCATCACCGCATCGAGCGCCCCTCGCAGATGAACCGCGCCCGCTTCGTCGCAGCCTGGGGCGGCATCTTCGAACACAGCCCCTGGATCGCCGAGCGCGCCTATGACCTCGAGCTCGGCCCGGCGCATGACAGCGCAGTGGGGCTCGCGAATGCGCTGGCCCGGGTGTTCCGCACCGCCACCCCCGCCGAGCGTCTCGGCGTGCTGCAGGCCCACCCGGACCTTGCCGGCAGGCTCGCGACGGCAAAGCGGCTCACCGCCGAAAGCACCGCCGAGCAGGCCTCGGCCGGGCTCGACGCGCTGACCGACGCCGAGCGCGCCCGCTTCGAGGCGCTGAACACCGCCTATACCGCGAAATTCGGCTTCCCCTTCATCATCGCGGTGCGCGACCATACGAAGGACGGCATCCTCGCCGCCTTCGAGACCCGCCTCGCCCATGATGCCGAGACCGAATTCACCGAGGCCTGCCGTCAGGTCGAACGCATCGCCACCCTGCGCCTGAAGGAGCTGCTGCCGTGACCGGATATTACGCCCCGAAAGGCGGCCTGCCGCCGCAAAGCGCGCTGATGACCGGCCGCGCAATCTTCACCGAGGCCTATGCGGTGATCCCGAAAGGCTGCTTCTCCGATATCGTCACCAGCTTCCTGCCGGGTTGGACCGACACCCGGCTGTGGCTCATCGCCCGGCCGATGTCGGGCTTTTCCGAGACCTTCAGCCAATATGTGATGGAGGTCGGCGCCGATGGCGGTTCGGACGCCCCCGATGCCGACCCCGGCGCCGAGCATGTGCTCTTCATCACCGAGGGCGAGATGTGGCTCTCGCTCGACGGGCAGGAATATGAACTGGCCGCGGGCGGCTATGCCTATATCCCGCCCGGCACCGAGTGGCGGGTGAAGAACGGCGCCGACCACCCGCTGCGCTTCCACTGGGTCCGCAAGCTCTACGAGCGCGCGCCCGGCCTGCCCGCGCCCGAGGCCTTCGTGACGAACGAGCGCGAGATCGCCCCGGTGGCGATGCCCGACACCCAGGGCCGCTGGGCCACCACCCGCTTCGTCGACCCGACCGACCTGCGCCACGACATGCACGTCAATGTCGTCACCTTCCAGCCCGGCGGGCTCATTCCCTTCGAGGAAACCCATGTGATGGAGCACGGGCTCTACGTGCTCGAGGGCAAGGCGGTCTACAAGCTGAACCAGGACTGGGTCGAGGTCGAGGCGGGCGATTTCATGTGGCTGCGCGCCTATTGCCCGCAGGCCTGCTATGCCGCGGGGCCTGGCCCGTTCCGCTACCTGCTCTACAAGGACGTGAACCGCCACGCGCGGCTGCGCGGCCCGTTCCAGCGCTGACCGGGCCGGGGCCCACGGGCCCCGTCCCTCCTTCTTCTTGGCCCAAATACCTCGCGGGGGGCCGGGGGCGCGACGCCCCCGGCGGCCCGGACCGGAGCCCGACATGCAGATCACGACCGAACCCCTCACCGCCGCCGCCTTCGCCCCCTTCGGCGAGGTGCTGGAGGCCGCAGGCGCCCCCGACCGGATCATCAACGCCGGCATGTGCGGCCGCTTCCACGACCGCGCGACGCTCGATTTCGGCACCGAGACCGGCGGCCGCCCGGGGATCTCGATCTTCAAAGCGATCCCGCGCGCCCTGCCCTACAGCTTCGATCTGCTCGAGCGCCACCCCGAGGGCAGTCAGGCCTTCGTGCCGATGACCGCGGACCCGTTCCTCGTCATCGTCGCCCCCGATGTGGGCGGCCGACCGGGCCAGCCGCGCGCCTTCGTCACCTCGGGCGCGCAGGCGATCAACTTCCGCCGCGGCACCTGGCACGGGGTGCTGACGCCGCTCGCCGAACCCGGGCTCTTCGCGGTGATCGACCGGATCGGCACCACGGCGAACCTCGAGGAAGTGATCCTCGCCCCCCCGGTGACCGTCACCGCCCCCTGATCAGGCGATCAGCACGGCGCGGAAATCGTTGACATTGGTCAGCGTCGGCCCGGTCACCACCTGCGCCCCCGCCGCCCCAAAGAAGCCATGCGCATCGTGGCGGACAAGGGCCGCGTGCGCGTCAAGCCCGTGCGCCGCCGCCGCGGCCAACGTCGCCGGCCCGATCAGCGCACCCGCCACCTCGTCCGCGCCATCGACGCCATCGGTGTCGCAGGCGATCGCCCAGATCCCCGGCGCCCCCTCCAGCGCCAGCAGCGCCGCCAGCGCGAATTCCGCATTCGGCCCGCCGCGGCCATCCGCGCCCCGCAGCGTCACCGTGCATTCGCCGCCCGAAAGCAGCACCACCGGCGGCTCGCCGGGCCGTCGCGCCGCCGCGATCTGGCACGCCAGCGCCGCCTGCGCCGCGCCCTGCACCGCCGCCTCGCCCTCGATCGCATCGCCGAGCATCCGCACCTCGCAGCCCGCCGCCCGCGCGACCTCGGCCGCGGCGGCAAGCGACTGTGACGGCGCCGCGACGATTCGCGTGTCGCTGCGGGCAAGCCGCGCATCCCCCGGCGCCAGAACGCCCGTGCCCTTCGAGAGCACCGCGCGCACCACCTCGGGCACCGCGATGCCATAGCGCATCAGCACCGCCCGCGCCTCTTCGACGGTCGAGCCATCCCCCACCGTCGGCCCCGAGGCGATGAAGGCAAGGTCATCGCCCGGCACGTCGGAAATGACGAGCGACAGCATCCGCGCCGGCCAGGCGGCGGCGGCCAGCTGCCCGCCCTTCACCGCACTCAGATGCTTGCGCAGGGTATTGATGCGGTCGATCGGCGCGCCCGAGGCCAGCAGCGCTGCCGTCACCGCCTGCTTCTCGGTCAGCGTCAGCCCCGGCACCGGCGCGCACAGCAGCGCCGAGCCGCCGCCCGAGATCAGCGCCAGCACGAAATCCCCCTCGCCCAGAGACGCAAGCAGATCGAGCATCCGCCGCGTCGCCGCGACGCCCGCCGCGTCGGGCACCGGATGCGCCGCCTCGACAATCTCGATGCCGCGGCAGGGCCGGCCATAGCCATAGCGGGTGATGACCAACCCCTCGCAGGGGCCCCAGACGGCCTCGACCGCCTCGGCCATCCGCGCCGAGGCCTTGCCGGCACCGACCACCACCACCCGCCCACCCGGGCGCGGCGGCAGCGCGGCGGGGATCACCCGCATCGGATCGGCCGCGGCGACAGCCGCATCGAACATCGCGCGCAGCAGCGCGGGCGGGGTCAGCGCGTCCATGCGCGCGCCTTCCGGCATGATGTGGCAAGGCAGGTCTTCGCTCGTGTCATCGCATCCCTCCAGAGCCACAGGTTTGCCCGCACGCCGCCGCCGCGCAAGAAAAAACGGGGGCCGAGACCCCCGTTTCCCGCCATCCTCCGGCTCATTCCTGCGTGATGCGCCCGTCGAGCTTCGGCGTGTAAGGCCCGACTTTTGCAAGATATTCCGCCGTCACATCGGCCAGATCGGGGCCGAAGTCATAGGCCTTCATGCCCTCGGCCGCGAACATCTTGAAACCGTCGCCGCCATTGCGGACATAGTTGTTCGTCACCACGCCATAGACCTTCTCGGGCTCAAGCGGCACCCAGCCCCCGTCCTGTGCGACCTCGACCGCCAGCAGCCGGCTGCCCGCGGGCTTCTCGGCACTCCAGCGGTATTTCAGCCCGGCGACCTGCGGGAAGCGGCCCGCCCCCTCCTCGACCCGGCTCAGCCCGTTCTCGAGCGCGGCGCGGATCGTCGATCCCTTCGCCTCGAAGGTCGACAGCGTGTTCTGGAACGGCAGCACGGTCAGCACCTCGCCCATCGTCACCGGCCCGGCGTCGATCGAGGCGCGCACGCCGCCGCCGTTCTGGATCGCGATCGTCACGCCCTGATCCTTCACCCGGTCGAGCATCGCCTCGGCGATCAGGTCGCCCATCTCGCATTCCTTCACCCGGCAGCTGTCGCGGCCACCGTCGATCGCGGCCGCGGCCTCGGCCACCACCCGCGCCCGCACCGCTTCAAGCGGCTTCGCCATCTCGGCCACCTCGGCCGCGATCTTCGGATCGGGCACCACCGAGGCATCGAGCAGGATCGGCTCGCCCGAGGCGGCGGTCAGGTTGCCCGCGTCGTCGAAGGTCAGCACCAGATGGCCCAGATATTTCGAATAGGCATAGGCCGAGACCACCGGCACATTGCCGACCATCGTCGGATAGGCCTCGCCGCCCGGGCCGAAGAGGGTGTGGCTGTGGCCGCCGACGATCGCGTCGATGCCCGGCACCGCGGCCGCCAGCGCCTTGTCCTTGACGAAGCCTGTGTGGGTGAGCGCGACGATCTTCGTCACCCCCTCGGCCTCGAGCGCGGCGACACTGGCCTTCAGGCTTTCGGCCTCGTCCTGAAAGATCACGTTCGGCCCGGGCGAGGAGGTCTCGGGTGTGTCCACGGCGAGCGCCGAGACGATCCCAACCTTCTCGCCGCCGACATCGAGCACCAGCGTCTTGTGGATCTTGCCCTTCAGCTCCGCCGAGCGGCTGAGATCGAGATTGCCCGACACCATCGGAAAACCGATGCTGCCGGTGAAGGCCGCAAGCTGCGCCGGACCATCGTCGAATTCGTGGTTGCCGACCGCCATCGCCTCATAGCCGATCGCATTCATGAAGGCGGCCGTGTCCTTGCCCTTGTAGGTGGTGTAGAACAGCGAGCCCTGGAACTGGTCGCCCGCATCGAGCAGCAGCACGTTCTGCCCGGCAAGCTCGGTGCGCATCTCGGCCACTTTCGCCGCCACCCGCGCGATGCCGCCAAAGCACTTGCCCCCGGCCTCCTCCTCGGCGCCACAGGTGGAATCAAACTTGTTGATCGATTCGATGCGGCTGTGCAGGTCGTTGGTGTGCAGGATGTGCAGCGTGTAATCGGCCTGCGCGGTGCCGGCGCTCAGCGCAAGTGCGGCAACCGTGGCGAAAAGACGGGCGTTCATGAAAACCTCCGGACAATGTCACATCGGCGTTACTGTGGCGTCACACCGGCCCGCGTGTCAAAGCCGATGACGGCGCTCAGCCTGGTTTGGCCCGCTGACAGCCGCGTGACAGCCCCGCCTGCGGCGCTGCGCGGGATTGACCGGCCGCCGGGCTGAGGGCATGAGAGGACATGCTGATTTACAAGATCTTCCGCCGCCCCGAATGGGATGCCTTCCGCGCCGCGGGCGAAACCGCCGGCGCCCCCGTCGACCTCGCCGACGGCTTCATCCACTTTTCCACCGCGGCCCAGGTCGTCGAGACCGCCGCGAAGCATTTCGCCACGGAAAGCGACCTCGTCCTCGTCGCGGTCGCGGCCGAGCCGCTCGGCACGGCGCTGAGATGGGAGCCCTCGCGCGGCAACGCGCTCTTCCCCCATCTCTATCGCCCGCTCACCCTCGCCGATGTCGCCTGGGACACCTCCCTGCCGCTCGGCCTCTCCGGCCATATCTTCCCCGAGGTGCTGCTGTGAATTTCGTCGAACGCACGGGTCTCGCGCTGATGCATCGCCTCGATCCGGAAACCGCGCACGGGCTGTCGCTGATCGCGCTGCGTGCGGGGCTCGCCCCGCTGCCGGGCCCGGTGCGTTGCGCGCGGCTTGAGACCGATCTGGCCGGGCTGAAGCTGCCGAACCCGGTGGGCCTCGCCGCGGGCTTCGACAAGAACGCCGTCGCCCTGCCGCAGCTGATGCGCGCGGGCTTCGGCTTTCTCGAGGTCGGCGCCGCCACCCCGCGCCCGCAGCCCGGCAACCCCAAGCCCCGGCTGTGGCGGCTGAGCGAGGACCGCGCGGTGATCAACCGCTTCGGCTTCAACAACGAGGGGATGGAGGCGATCACCGCCCGTCTCGCCGCCCGCCCGGCGGGGATTCCGGTGGGGCTCAACCTCGGCGCGAACAAGGACAGTGCCGACCGCGCCGCCGATTTCGCCACCGTGCTGCGCACCGCGGGGCCGCATCTCGACTTCGCCACGGTGAACGTGAGCTCGCCCAATACCGAAAAACTGCGCGAGCTGCAGGGCAAGGAGGCGCTGGCCGCGCTGCTGAAGGGCGTCGTCGCGGCACGCGGCGAGCTTGCGCGCCGGATCCCGGTGTTCCTGAAGATCGCGCCGGACCTGTCCCCCGCCGAGCTTGAGGAAATCGCCGAGGTGGCGCTCAGCTCCGGTATCGACGGCATCATCGCGACGAACACGACGCTCTCGCGCGAGGGGCTGAAAAGCCCGCATGCCGATGCCCCGGGCGGACTGTCGGGCGCGCCGCTCTTCGAGAAATCGACCCGCGTGCTCGCCCGCCTGTCGCAGCTGACCCAGGGCCGGCTGCCGCTCGTCGGCGTCGGCGGCATCGGCTCGGCCGAGCAGGCCTACGAGAAGATCCGCGCCGGCGCGAGTGCGGTGCAGGTCTATTCGGCGATGGTCTATGCCGGGCTGTCGCTGGTGCCCGAGATCGCCCGCGGTCTTGACGCGCTGCTCGCCCGCGACGGCTTCACCTCGGTCGCCGAGGCGGTCGGCACCGGGAGGGGCGCATGGCTCTGACGATCTGGCACAACCCGCGCTGCACGAAATCGCGCGAGACGCTGGCGCTGCTGCAGGCCCGCGGCCTGACGCCTGCGGTGCGGCTCTATCTCGACGACGCCCCCACCCGCGCCGAGCTTGCCGACGCGCTGGCGAAGCTCGGCCGCCCGGCGGCGGATCTCGTGCGCTGGAAAGAGGCAGATGTGCCCGCCGGGCTGACCAGGACCGCGCCCGAGGCCGCGATCCTCGACGCGCTCGCCGCCCATCCGCGGCTGATCGAACGCCCGCTCGTGCTCACCGACCGCGCCGCACGGATCGGGCGCCCGCCGGAAGCGGTGCTCGAGATCCTCTGAGCGCGCGGGGGGCGCTGCCCCCCGGCCTCGCGGCCTCCCCCGGAGTATTTGCGCCAGGAAAAAACGCAAGGAGCCAGGGCCCCTGCTTTCTCCTTGCCCGAAATACCTCGGGGTGAATTTCCCGCAGGGAAAGAGGGGCAGCGCCCCTCAGCCGTTCAGATCGCGCAGCAGCCGGCCGTGCTTGCGCACCTCGGCCACCACCTCGCCGAAGGTGACAAGGCCGCGCGCCTTCAGCGCCGGCAAGAGCTTGAGAAAGGCATCGGCCGTCGCCACCGTGTCGCCAAGCGCGGTGTGGCGCGCCTCCTCGGGGATGGTGATGCCCAGCCGATGCGTCAGCGCATCGAGACTGTGGCTCTCGCTTTGCCCGAAGACCACCGCCGACAGAAGCACCGTGTCGAGCACCGGGTGGTCGAAGCGCAGCCCCGTCGCCGCCTCCTTGCGGCGCAGGAATTCCATGTCGAAGGGCGCGTTATGGGCGACGAGAACAGCGCCCTCGGCAAAGCGGTGGAAGCGGCGCAGCACCTCGGTGACCGGCGGCGCCGCGGCCACCATCGCCTCGGTGATGCCATGCACCGCGGTCGAGGCGGCGGGGATCGGCCGGCCCGGGTTCACCAGCGTGTCGAAGACCTCGCCCTCGACCCGGCGGCCGTTGACGATCCGCACCGCGGCGATCTGCACGATCTCGTCGCCCTCCGACGGCAGAAGCCCGGTCGTCTCGGTGTCGAAAACGACGCAGGTCAGCCGCTCGAGCGGCGTCTGCGCCACCTCCGCCTCGCGCGCGCGGGTAAGGAGGTCGAAATCATAGACCACCTTGCGCGGCACCGGCGCCGGGCGGGCCAGCGCGCGGCGCGCCTCGCGCAGCGGCAGGCACAGCCGCGCCCGGCCATCGGGCAAGCGTTCGGGCCAGAGCTCGCTCGCATGCGTCGCCAGCACCCGCCGCCCGGTGACCTCGGCCACGCCCTGAAGCGGGGCGTCGAGCCAGGCCTCGAGCGCGTTCACCGCGACCGGCGCGCCCGACCATTCGAGCGCGACGAGCGCGCCCGCCCCCTCCTCGGTGATCTCGAGCCGCAGCGCACCGCGGTCGGCAAGATGGGCGGCAAGATCCGAGAGCAGCGCCACCATCTCGAAGCCCTCGCAGCGCAGCAGAAGCGGCGCGGCGACCGGCAGCAGCGTGCCCCCCGCGGCGGTCACCCGCACCCGCACCGCCTCGCCCAGGTCCGAGGCACGCACGAGCGCGAGCGGCCACCAGTCGGCGCGGCTGGCCTCGTGGCGGGCCGAAAGCGCGTGGATCGCCCGGCCGAGCGTGCCCGCCGCGTCGAGCGCCGCCTGCCGCACCCGGTCACGCTCGGCCCCGGTCGGGCCGGCGGCCTCGGCGAGCAGGCCGATCAGCGATTGCAGTGCGGCTGCCGGGCGGCGGACGCGGTCGAAGAGCTCGTCGATCAGCTGCTCGCGCCGGGCGTGCGCCGCAAGATCGGCCGAAACGTCGCGCAGGGTCAGCACATAGCCCGCGCGGCCGGGATCCGACGCATCGGCGAGAAGCCGCATCCGCGCCGCGAGCACCCGCCCGTCGGCGACCGTCGCGCAGAGCAGATCCGAGGCCGCATCCGGGTCCTCGGTCGCCAGCAGCCGCTCGCGGGCATGAGCGAGCGGCGCACCGTCGAGATAGTCGAAGACGCGGCGGTCGAGCCCCGGCGCATGGGCCCCGCCCAGCAGGTCGACCGCCTGGCCGTTGTAGAAGACGAGCTGGTGATCGGCGGTGCACAGAAGCACCCCGACCGGCACGTCGGACAAAAGCGCCTCGAGCCGGTCCTTTTCCTGCGCGAGCCGCGTCGTCTCGCGCTGCACCGCCTCGGTCAGCGCCGAGCGGGTCTCGGCCAGATGCGCGGTGACGGCCGCCGCGGCGGGGGCGAGATCGCCGAGGTAGCGCCCGGCACTCTGGTCGAGGGCCGCCTCCACCTCGGCATGGGTGCGGGCGCGCATGCCGCCGGCGAGCCGCTCGATCGGCTTTGCGACATTCTCATCGAAAAGCAGCCAGACGCCGGCGATCAGGCCGAGGATGACGAAGCCCGCCACCGTGCCGCCGATCACGAAACCATCGAGCGCCCCCGGATCGCCGAGCTTACGAAAGCCGAAGACAAGGCCGGCCGCCAGCGCGGCCAGATTGCCACCCGCCAGCGCCGCGAAGAACAGGAAGACCCGCAGCCGAAGGCTGAGCCGGGCGAAGTCCATCACGCCCCCCCCGCCTCGAGCAACCTGTGAACTTCGCCTCGCAACTCCTTGAGTTCAAATGGTTTCGAGATGAACCCATCGGCACCGAGCGCAAGCCCCTTGCGCCGTTCCATCGCTGAGCCGCGCGCCGTCATCAGGAGGATCTTGACGTCCGAGAGGCCGGCGTCCGCCCGCACCTCCTGGCAGATTTCGTAGCCCGAGACATCGGGCAGCATCACGTCGAGCAGCACAAGGTCGGGATGTTCGCGCCGGATCCGGTCGAGCGCGCCGGCGCCGGTGGCGAGGCGGTCGTGCTCGTAGCCCTCGCGGCTCATCAGGAAGTCGAGCGCGAGTGCGATGTTATCCTCGTCCTCGATGATCAGGACGCGCTGTCTCCTGCCCCCGTCAGCCATCTCATCCTCCGTTGCAGGCGGCCTTCAGCCCCGCGTCGTCTGCCGCGAGCGGCAGCCAGGCGGGGCCGCTCGTCGTGCCGTCGGGGTTCACCGTGGCGCCGCCGAAAAGATCGGTGCGCGCGCCCTTTGCGCAATCATAGGCGACCGGCACCACCTGCAGCGGCTGCCAGCGCGCGATCAGCAGCAGATCGGTCTGGGCGATGCCCGGGGCGGGATGGGTGATCTGGGCGCGGTCGAGCGCGACGAAGCGGGTGACGATCGGCGCAAGATAGGTCCAGGGCCGCCACAGGGCGCTTTCCGCCCCCTGCTGCACCACCACCACGCTTGCCGGCATCTGCGCGCGGAAATCGGGAAACCAGCGGTATTCCGCCCGCACCGCGGTCGCCAGCATCGCAAGCCCGGCACAGACCGGCATCACCCATTTCGGCAGCACCCGGCCGGTCGCCTTCTTCAGCGCGTGGCGCGCGGCAAAGACAACGATCAGCGCGAACACGCCCGCCGCCATCATGGTGATGAAATCATTGATCATTCTTTATCCTCAGCTGACCACGGCCTTGTTGTGCGCCACCGCCGACTGCATCGTGCGCACCACCACGAAGGCGTCGCGCAGATGCGAGCGCTCGAAATCGCTCAGGTCCGACGGGGCAAGGTAATTGTCGGGTTTACGCCCGGCCCTGATCAGATGCGACTGGTTTTCCAGCCGCGTCATCGCGATCAGGTCATAGGCCTCGATCATGTCGCGCGCGCCCGAGGCCGAGATCACCCCCGCCGCCTCGGCGCCGAGCAGCCGGGCCCGGGTGTTGACCTCGGTGATCCGGCCCTGCAGCGCATAGACACGGGCGAGGTCGGCCACCGGCACCACGCCGTTGTGCTTGAGGTCGATGTGATTGCGATGCTCGCCCGAGCGGATCGTGGCGAAGCCGCGCAACAGACCGAGCGGCGGCGTGTGCTTGAGCGAATTGGCGATCATATGGGCGACGAAGATCGAGTTCTTCGCCGCGACCTCCAGTGTCTCGGCCTGCAGCGCGCGGAACAGCCCCGTCGCCGTGCCGCCGATCGGGCGCAGGTCGAACATCACCGAGGCGAGCATCTGCGCCTCGGGATTCGGGACGTCGATCCAGCCCAGGAAATAGTCGCGCCAGACGCGCGCCGGCTGACACCAGCGCGGCGTCGTGGCCATCATCTCGCCCGGGCAATAGACATAGCCGCAGGCGTTCAGCCCGTCCGAGACGATCTTCGCGAGCGCGCCGAAATAGGCGCGGTCGTCCCCGGTCGCGCTGTCGTCATAGATCAGGCAATTGTCCTGATCGCTGACGCCGGTCTGCTCCTGCCGGCCCTGGCTGCCGCAGGCGAGCCACAGATAGGGCACCGGCGGGCGGCCAAGCTCGGCCTCGGCCATCACCAGCAGCCGGCGGGTGACGGCATCGGCGATGTCGGTGATGAGGCGCGTCACCACCTCGTGGCTGAGGTGACTGCCGACCAGTTGCACCAGCAGTTGCGGGATGCGCGCGGTCACCGCCGCCATCTCCTCGACCGTGGTCGAGGACACCACGTCGCGGATCAGCACCGCCGAGCTGACCGCCTGGAAGCGGGTCAGGTCGGTCTGGGTGATCATCCCGACGAAACGCCCGTCCTCGGTGATCGGCAGGTGGCCGATGCGACGCTCGAGCATGATGTGCAGGATGTCCGAGCCAAGCGCCGTCGGCGGCAGCGAGACCGGGTCCGCCGTCATCACCTCGCGCACCGGGGTCGCCGGATCGCGCCCCTCGGCCAGCACCTTGTTCGACAGGTCGCGCACGGTGACGATGCCGAGCAGCCGCGCGTCCGCGCCGGTGACGCCAAGCGAGGAGACATGCGCGTCGCGCATCATCTGCGCGGCCTCGGTCACGCTGGCCTCGGGGCCGCAGGCAAGCGGGCGGCGGGCGATCAGGTCGGCGACCTTCTGCGTGGCAAGCTCGGCCCCCGCCCGCTCGCCGCGGCGGCGGTTGAAGAAGCGCTCGAAGGCCGGGTAGGTCTGGATCAGCCGGGTGAAGGTGGTGCCGGGCAGCACCAGGATGATCGCATCCTCGGTGGCGCGGGCCTGGGTCACGGCGATGCCGCCACGCATCAGCCCCCGCTCGCCAAACGAGTTGCGCGGCCCGAGCAGCGAGACCAGCCCGCCGTTGCCGTCGGTGATCTCGACCCCGCCCTGCTTGATCAGGTAGAGCCCGCCGATCGGCGCGTCGTAGACATAGATGAGCGCATTCGCCCGAAAGACCATGCGGCGGAAGGAACCGGCGACCGACGCCAGCTCGTCACGCGGCAGGGTATCGTAGGGGTGGACGCTTTCGAGAAACGCGGTGATGGCCTGGATATCGGCGTCCATGATCTTTCCTCCCCCGGGGTGGCCCGCCCCCTCGGGGGACAGGCCGGATCGCGTGCCGGGCGGGACAGGCCCCGCCCGGGGTCGGGATCAGTGATGGGTCGCGGTGCCCGCCCCCTTCGGGATGCGGATCGACTCGACCAGTTCCTGCACCGATTCCGGGGTCGGCTTGGTCGACATCGAGACGACATAGGCCACCGCGAAGTTGATCAGCGCCCCCACCGTGCCGAAGGCGGTCGACTTGATGCCGAAGAGCATCGGCGCCGAGTCGGAGTAGGAGGCGGTCGAGGCCACGAAGAACCAGCCCTTGTGCAGGAAGATATAGCCCACGGTGGTGATCAGGCCGGCCAGCATGCCCCAGATCGCGCCCTGCGAGTTGATGGACTTGGTGAAAATGCCCATCATCAGCGCCGGGAAGATCGTCGCGGCGGCGACACCGAAGGCCAGCGCCACGGTCTGCGCCGCGAAGCCCGGCGGGTTGAGGCCCAGCCAGGTGGCCAGGGCGATCGCCACCGCCATCGAGATCCGGGCCGCGAGCAGCTCGCCCTTTTCCGAGATGCCGGGGTTGAGCTGGCCCTTGATCAGGTCATGCGACACCGCCGACGAGATCGCCATCAGCAGGCCCGCCGCCGTCGACAGCGCGGCGGCAAGACCACCGGCGGCGACGAGGGCGATGACCCAGCCCGGCAGCTGCGCGATTTCCGGGTTGGCGAGCACCATGATGTCGTTGTTCACGGTGAGCTCGTTGCCCTTCCAGGTCGCGGCCTGCGGGTTCTTCTCGGCAAGCTTGGCGGTGCCGGCCGCGGCAGCGGCGTCATAGGCGGCCTGCGCGCTGGCGATCGCCGCCTCGTTGCCCGACTTCTTGGCTTCGGCAAGTGCCGTCGCCTGCGCCGTGGCGCCGTCGTTGTAGTACTGGATCATGCCGTCGCCGTTCAGGTCGGAGACCTTGAGCAGCCCGGTCTTCACCCAGTTGTCGACCCACTGCGGCGTGTCGGCCTGCGACACCGCGGCGTTCATCGGCCCGTTCGGGAAGAAGGTGTGGATCAGGTTCACCCGCGCCATCGCCGCAACCGCCGGGGCGGTGAGGTACAGCAGCGCGATGAAAACCAGCGCCCAGCCGGCCGAGGAGCGCGCATCGGCCACCTTCGGCACGGTGAAGAAGCGCACGATCACGTGGGGCAGACCCGCGGTGCCGATCATCAGCGACATCGTGAACAGGAACAGGTTCAGCGTGTTGTCCGACTGCGCGGTGTAGGACTTGAAGCCCAGATCCGCGAGCAGGCCATTCAGCGTGGTCAGCAGCGGCTCGCCGCTGGAGGTGGCATCCGAGAACAGGCCGAGCGGCGGCACCGGGTTGCCGGTCAGGTTGAGCGAGATGAAGATCGCCGGGATGGTATAGGCGATGATCAGCACGACATACTGGGCGACCTGGGTATAGGTGATGCCCTTCATCCCGCCGAGCACGGCATAGGCGAAGACCACCGCGGCACCGATGTAGAGGCCGGTGTCGTTCGACACTTCGAGGAAGCGCGAGAAGGCGACGCCCACACCCGACATCTGGCCGATCACGTAGGTGATCGAGATGATGAGCAGGCAGATCACGCCGATGATGCGCGCCGTGCCCGAATAGAACCGGTCGCCGATGAATTCCGGCACGGTGAACTTGCCGAACTTGCGCAGATAGGGCGCAAGCAGCATCGCGAGCAGCACATAGCCGCCGGTCCAGCCCATCAGATAGGCCGAGGTGTCGTAGCCGCCGAAGGCGATGATGCCGGCCATCGAGATGAACGAGGCGGCCGACATCCAGTCGGCGCCGGTGGCCATGCCGTTCGCGATCGGGTGGACGCCACCGCCCGCCGCATAGAATTCCGCGGTCGAGCCCGCACGGGCCCAGATCGCGATCCCGAAGTAGAGGGCGAAGGTCGCGCCCACCACGATCAGGTTGAGGGTAAATTGATCCATTTGTCCCCGCGCTCCCTTACTCTTCCACGCCGTGTTCGCGGTCCAGCCGGTTCATCCGCGCCACGTAGGCGAAGATGAGCACGAGGAACACGAGGATCGATCCCTGCTGGGCAAACCAGAACCCGAGATCGGTGCCGCCGACACCGATGCCCGAGAGCATCGGGCGCAGCAGGATGCCAAAGCCGAACGAACAGACGAACCAGATCACGAGAAAAAGCTGGATCGTGCGGATGTTCGCTTTCCAGTAGGCATTGGACGAAGACTTGTCCGCCATGAGCGTCACTCCCTGTTGAAACCTCCGGACGGGCCCCCTCCCCGGGGCCCACCCCCCCTTTTTTTGGTGTCAGGTCGAGACGCGCTCGACGATCGACCCGAGCCCCGCGGCGATCTCCTCGATGGTCCCCATCGCGTCGATCTCCTTGAGAACGCCAAGCGCCCGGTAATGGGCGATCAGCGGCGCAGTCTGCGCGTGATAGGCCTCGAGCCGTGCACGCGCCGTTTCGGCAGTGTCGTCGGCCCGGCGCTTGAACTCCGTGCCGCCGCATTTGTCGCAGACCCCGGCCACCGCCGGCTGCTTGAAGGTGTCGTGATAGCCCTCGCCGCATTTGCCGCAGGTGTAGCGGCCGGCGACGCGGGCGATCATCGCCTCGTCATCGACCTCGAGGCTGACCGCCGCGGTGACCTTCTGGCCGGCATCGGCCAGAAGCGTGTCGAGCGCCGCGGCCTGCCCCGCGGTGCGGGGAAAGCCGTCAAGGATCACGCCCCTGGCCACGTCGGGCCCGGCCATGCGGTCCTTGAGGATGGCGAGCACGATCTCGTCCGAGACCAGCCCGCCCGCTTCCATCACCGCCTTCGCGGCAAGGCCCGCGGGCGTGCCCTGGGCGACGGCGGCGCGCAACAGATCGCCGGTCGACAGCTGGACAAGGCCGAAGCGCTCTTCCAGCATCCGTGCCTGCGTGCCCTTGCCGGCACCGGGCGGGCCCAGCAGGATCAGCACCGCGGGGGTGGTTTCGACGGTGTTTTCGGTCTCTGCCATGCCTCAGCCCCGGTTCATGCGGTTGTCGATCAGCTCCTGCACCACCGAAGGATCGGCCAGCGTCGAGATGTCGCCGAGGCTGCCATAATCGTTCTCGGCGATCTTGCGCAGGATGCGGCGCATGATCTTGCCCGAGCGGGTCTTCGGCAGGCCGGGCGCCCATTGGATCAGGTCGGGCTTGGCGATCGGGCCGATCTCGGTGCGCACCCATTTCTCGAGCTCCTTGCGCAGCGCGTCCGACGGCTCCTGATCGTTCATCAGGGTGACATAGGCGTAGATGCCCTGGCCCTTGAGCTCGTGCGGGTAGCCCACAACCGCGGCCTCGGCCACCGCCGGATGGGCGACAAGCGCGGATTCGACTTCGGCCGTGCCCATGCGGTGGCCCGAGACGTTGATCACGTCATCGACGCGGCCGGTGATCCAGTAATAGCCGTCCTTGTCGCGCCGGCAGCCGTCGCCGGTGAAGTAATAGCCGCGATACTGGGCGAAATAGGCCTCCTGGAAGCGCTCGTGATCGCCCCAGAGGGTGCGCATCTGGCCCGGCCAGCTGTCCGAGATGCACAGCACGCCCTCGCATTCGGTCTCGCCGATGCGCACCGCGGTCTGCGGATCGAGCACCACCGGCTTCACCCCGAAGAACGGGTTGGTGGCCGAGCCCGGCTTCGTCGGCGTCGCGCCCGGCAGCGGGGTCAGCATGTGGCCGCCGGTCTCGGTCTGCCAGAAGGTGTCGACGATCGGGCAGCGGCCCTTGCCGATGTGCTGGTCGTACCAGACCCAGGCCTCGGGGTTGATCGGCTCGCCGACCGAGCCCAGAACCTTGATCGAGCTGAGGTCGTATTTGTCGACCCATTCGGTGCCCTGCCCCATCAGCGAGCGGATCGCCGTCGGCGCGGTGTAGAACTGGTTGACCTTGTGCTTCTCGCACACCGCCCAGAACCGGCCGGCGTCGGGATAGGTCGGCACGCCCTCGAACATCACCGTCGTCGCGCCATTCGCCAGCGGACCATAGACGATGTAGCTGTGGCCGGTGACCCAGCCCACATCCGCGGTGCACCAGAACACGTCGCCGTCATGGTAGTCGAAGGTGTACTGATGCGTCATCGAGGCATAGACGAGATAGCCGCCGGTGGTATGCACCACGCCCTTCGGTTTGCCGGTCGAGCCCGAGGTGTAGAGGATGAAGAGCGGATCCTCCGCGTTCATCGGCCGCGGCGGGCAGTCCGGCGAGACGTGATCCATCAGATAGAGCAGGTCGACGTCGCGGCCCTGCACCCAGCTGATCTGGTCGCCGGTGCGCTTGACGACGAGGCAGCGCACCTTGTCCGAGCAGTGCAGCAGCGCCGCATCGGTATTGGCCTTGAGCGGCGTCTTGCGGCCGCCGCGCGGGGCGGTATCGGCGGTGATGACCAGCTTTGCCCCGCAGTCGTTGATGCGGTTCGCCAGCGCGTCGGGCGAGAAGCCGGCGAAGACGATCGAATGGATCGCGCCGATGCGGGCGCAGGCGAGCATCGCATAGGCCGCTTCCGGGATCATCGGCAGGTAGATCACCACGCGGTCGCCGCGCATGATGCCCTGCGACAGCAGCACGTTCGCCATCCGGTTCACCTTCTCGGACAGCTCCTTGTAGGTGATGTGCTCGGCCGGTTCGTCCGGATCATCGGGTTCGAAGATGATCGCGGTCTGCAGCGCGCGGTCCTTCAGGTGGCGGTCGATGCAGTTCACCGAGGCGTTCAGCACGCCGTCCTCGAACCACTTGATCGAGACCTTGCCGAAGGTGAAATCGGTGTTCTTGACCTTGGTATAGGGGGTCATCCAGTCAAGGCGTTTGCCCTCGCGGCCCCAGAAGGCGTCGGGGTTCTCGACCGATTCGCGATACATCTCGCGGTATTTCTGCGTGTTCGCGTGAGCGTTCTCAAAGCCCGGCGGAATCTCCCGCATTTCCGGCGCAACGACAGCCTGTTCCTGAGCGGCCATAGCCAATCCTCCCTGGAAATCGAGCGGCCCTGCGGCCGCACCCTCTGCCCGCGACAGCGGTCGCGGGCGTTCTACCCGCGGACACTGTAAACCAGAACGCCCCTTTCCGTTAAGCCCTCATGATAATTGAATTTTTCTGTAAATTACTTCACAGCGTATACGGTAAGTTTGTAAATGTGACGAAAAGTGACCAAAAATAGACATTTTGTTTCAAGCGCTTGCCTGTTCACGGATGCGCGATCTGACGCCACGTCTGAAAAGCCGCGCCGCAGCGTCATCACGCTGCGGCGCAGAAAAAGAAAGGGCGCGGCAGGTTTGTGCCGCGCCCCGTGTCATGGTGATTCGCCGGTTGCGACTCAGGGCGCGACCAGCGCCCCTGCCGCCGCGGCATCAGCGGCGTAGCGCAGCGCGGGCTCGGTCAGCCCCTGCGCCTTCAGCGCCGTCTCGACCGCCGGGCGGGCGCCGACGATCACCAGCCCGCCGCCGCGCGACGAGAGCTTCTGGGCAAGCTGCAGGATCATCCGCGCGCCGGTCGAATCGACGAAGGTCACCTCGGAAACGTCGAGCAGCACCGCCCGCGGCCGCTGCGCGATGCGGTCGAGCACGGTGCCAAGCCGCGCAACCGAACCGAAGAACACCGCCCCGTGCAGGTGATAGGTGACAAGGTCGGCACTCTGGGTGTCGGCGTCGTGCACCGCCGGCTCGCCCTCGCGCAGCCCCGTCATCTCCGACATCCGGCGGATGAAGACGAGCCCGCCAAGCGCGAAGCCGAGCACGATCCCCTCGGCGAGGTCGCGGAACACGACGACGAGGAAGGTCACCCACAAAACCAGCGCATCGCCCTTCGACACCCGGGTCAGTGCGACGAATTCGTGCCGCTCGATCATGTTCCAGGCGACGATGCCCAGCAGCCCGGCCAGAGCGGCCAGCGGGATATAGCCCGCGAGCGGCGCCGCGATCAGCATGAAGCCCAGCACGAACAGCGCATGCAGCATCCCCGCCATCGGCGTGCGCCCGCCCGAGCGCACGTTGGTCGCGGTGCGGGCGATGGTGCCGGTGACGCAGAAACCGCCGAAGATCGCCGCGCCCATGTTGGCGATGCCCTGCGCCACCAGCTCCATGTTCGAGCGGTGCAGCGTGCCCGACATGCCATCGGCCACCATCGCCGAGAGCAGCGACTCGATCGCACCGAGCAAGGTGAAGGAGGCGGCCCAGGGCAGCGCCGCCGTCACCGCCTCGGCGCCGAGCGCGGGCAGGTGCGGCGCCGGCAGCAGCCGCGGCAGACCACCGAATTTCGAGGCGATGGTCTCGACCGGCAGGCCGATGAGTGCCGAGGCGGCCGTGACCAGCGCGATCCCCAGCAGCAGGCTCGGCCAGCGCGGGCGGAAGCGCTGGATCGCCAGGATCACGCCCACCGTCGCCAGCGCCACGCCGACCGCGGCGGGGCTGAGCGTCGCGCGTGCAGCCCAGAGCGCCTCGACCTTCGGCACGATCGGCCCGGGCTCGGGCCCGTCCAGGCGCAGCCCGATCATATCCTTGACCTGGCTGGCAAAGATGATGACGCCGATGCCCGAGGTGAAGCCCACCGTCACCGGGTAGGGCATGAACCGGATGGTCGAGCCGAGCCGCAGGAGCCCGAGCACCGCAAGCATGATGCCCGACAGGAAGGTGGCCAGCATCAGCCCCTCGACACCGGTCTGCATCACGCAGGCGTTGACCAGCACGATGAAGGCGCCCGCCGGCCCGCCGATCTGGAAGCGCGAGCCGCCGAAGAGCGACACCAGGAAGCCGCCGACGATGGCGGTGAAGAGGCCGCGCTCGGGCCCGACGCCCGAGGCGATGGCGATCGCCATCGAGAGTGGCAGCGCGACAATCGCCACTGTCAGCCCGGCAACCGCATCGGCGCGCAGCGTCGCCGGGCCATAGCCCTCGCGCAGCGCGGTGATGGACATTGGAATCAGGGGGTCTCCCCCCGCTCGCGCCGTAAGGCTTGCGTTGGTTGTCATCGTTTCATACCGCTTGATGTGGCGCGAGCAGACGTCCGCCACAACCGATTGTCAAGAGAAAGCCAGATGACCGATACCCCCGCCGATCCGATCCGCCCCACCGACGACGCGGCCCGCGCCCTTGCCCGCGACCTGATTTCGGGCGCACGCTTCGGCGCACTCGGGGTGATCGACCCGGAAACGGGCTTTCCCGCAGTGACCCGCATCGCGCTTGGGTCGGGACCCGAGGGCGGGCTCTGGACGCTTGTTTCGGGGCTTTCCGCCCATGCCCGGGCGCTGCGCGCCGATCCGCGGGTGTCGGTGCTGCTGGGCGAGCCCGGGGCGAAGGGCGATCCGCTCACCCATCCGCGGCTGAGCCTGCAGGCCGAGGCGCTGCCGCTCGCCGCCAACGATCCGCGCCGGGCCGCGGCACGGGCGCGCTGGCTCGCCGATCATCCGAAGGCGAAGCTCTACATCGACCTTGGCGATTTCTTCTTCGTCGAGTTCCGCCTGATCGGCGGCGCGCTGAACGGCGGCTTTGGCCGCGCCTTCCGGCTGACCGCCGAAGACCTCGCCTGAAAACGGGCGCCCGAGGGCGCCCGCATCCCCCCGAAGGGGCCGCGTCAGTTCGGGTTGTCCATCCGCAGCCGGACATGCACCCGCCCCTTCACCGCCTCCTGCCAGGTCAGCGTGACGGCCTGCTTGCCCGCCCCCTGCTCGACCGTGACATAGGGCACGCCGTTGATCCGCCCGCCCGCGGCATTGGTGATCGGCCCCTCGGCGACGATCGCGCTCACGTTGCGCGCCCAGCCCCCGAACGGCAGATAGCCCGCCGCCGCCACCGTCCAGACCGCCTGCGCGCTCGCCTGGTCGGCCTGCAGGCTTACCGGGTTCACCGTCATCTGGGTGACGCCGTTGAAGGTGTTCGCCTCGAAGACGACATTGCGCATCCGGCTATTGTCGAGCGCGGCGAAGGTGGTGTCCACCGTCTCGATGCGCTCGAGCGCGCCGTCGATCGCCTTGAACACATTGTTCGAAACGCTCAGCCCCTGGATGAAATGGCCGCTGCCATAGGGCTTGACCGAGAACCAGGTGAACCAGGGCGCGGCGTCGATGCTGACGAAGGTGTTGCCGCTGACGGTGAGCCCGCCGAAGGAATATTCGGTGCCGAAATCGGGGTTGGCCGAATATTCGTTCGTCCATTCGATCGTCGAATTGTCGATGTAATTGCCGGTCACCGCCGATTGCACGTTCGGCTGGCAGAAGATCAGCCCCGGCAGGCGCGGCGCCGCATCGAGGTCGTCGCCCTGAAACCAGTGGTTGCCGACGATCAGATGCCCCGAGCCGTTCAGGATCAGGGTGTGGCGGAACCGCACGAAGCGGCTCTCGCGGATCTTCGTGTCATTGGCATTGACGTTGAGCGCGATCGAGCTGCGCTCGGTCGCTGCCATCGAGCCCTCGTTCGACAGGAACTGGCAGCGGTCGACCAGCAGGTCCTGACAGCCATGCCCGATCGAGGTGATGGCGCGGTCCTTCGGCTTCACCACATAGCTGTCGCGGATCTGGAACATCTCGCCCGCCGGAGCGAGCAGGATGCAGCTTGCCTTGCCGTTGCACAGGAACTCGACGTCGTCGATGTTGAACCGGTCGAGTTTGGCAAGCCCCGAGAAATCAAGGATATACTTGTGGCGGGTGAAGGTGTAGCTGCGCGTGCCCGAGCCGCCGTAGAAAGGCTGCGACAGGGTCAGCGAGCCCGCCGCCACATTCACCGCCCGGACATAGACCTCGCGGCCGACGCCCGCGCCGCTGACCCGCGCGCCGACCGGAATGTTGGCGATGTTGGCGACATTGGTCAGCACCAGCGGCGTCGCCGTCGCATAGGTCGCCTGCGAGGTGGCGGTGGTGTCGTCCCAGGCCGGCCCCTCGATCACGTTGAACTGGCCGTTGCGCAGCACCCGCCGGTTCGAGAACGAGCTGATGTCGGGCGACAGCGCCTTGACGTCGATCGGCTCGGTCACCTCGATCCGCCGCCCGCACAGATCGAGCGCGTTGTGGTCGGTATAGCCGAAAAGCGCCTGCAGTGCCTTTCTGAACCCTGCCATCTCGTCGCCGAAAGCCGCGGCATAGGTCGGAAAGTCGAAGCTGCCGCGCAGGGCAATGCGCGCCTCGGTCGGGGTGATGAGGGTGCCGACGAAGCGGATCGGCGCGGTGATCGTGACCGATCCGCCGATGTAATAGCGCCCCGCCGGCACCAGGATCGAGCGCCCCGCGGCCGCCGCATCGGCCGCCTCGAAGGCCGCCTTGTCGTTCGTCACCCCGTCGCCCGCGGCGCCATAGTCGCGCACGTCCACCCAGTCCATCATCTCGCGCAGGAAGGCCTCGGTGATATCCTCGATCACCATGTCCTCGATCCGCACCACACCGCCGTTGAGCCCGGTCAGGTCGAGCCCGAAATGGCCATAGCCCGGCGCCAGTCCCCAGGGCATGTCGACCCCGCCGCGCGCGCCGGTGCCGACGATCGCCTCGACGGTGACGACCTTGCCATAGGTCGTCAGCGCCAGCTCCGGTCCGGTCTCGATCCGCCCCGCGACATGGCCCGCGGCGCTCATCGCATAGCCCGCGATCCGCACCGAGGGCAGGTTGCCGGCGACCGCCTTCACCCGCGCGCGGATCCGCAGATAGGCGCCCGGCACGATCGGCGTCTGCGCCATCGACCGCAGCTTCTGCACGGAAAACAGCTTGCTCAGCTCGAGGCAGGTGCCGAAATCCGCGTCCGCCGCCACCAGCGCCGCGTTCACCGCCCCCTCGTAGGTGTCGGAGCCTGCCGTGCCGTTCTCGCTCGACCAGAGATCGAGCCCCTGCGCGAAAGCCGGCGGCATCAGCGCCAGCCCGTCGGTAATCGCCATGTTCATCTGCGCATCCTCCTTGTTCCGGCCCGCCCGCCGGGGCTGCAGCGGCCCTCGCAGCGGGCGCGACCAGAGCTAGTTGGAAAGGGTTGACGAAGCCCGAGTGCTGCGCGCGCCGCGCCCTTTCCGCCGCGTTGCCGCATTGCAGCATCTTGTCACCGAACGGCCATGGCCCCATGCTAGGCCGGAGTCGCTGCAAGGAGGCCCAGATGCCGTTCCAGTTCGACCCGAAAGAGCCCCGCATCGCGAAGACGGTGCGCCACATCGCCCGCGACGAGCTGCGCGGCGCTCTCGACAAGCTCGCCACCAGCCCGGGTGAAGGGTCGCTGTTGCACGGGCTGCGCAAGCACATCAAGAAGACCCGCGGGCTGCTGCGCCTGGTCGCGCCGGTGTTCCCCGAATTCCACCGCGAGAACGCCGTGCTGCGCGATGCCGCCGCAGCCATTTCCGAGCTGCGCGATGCCGAGGTGATGCGGCTCTCCCTCACCCGGCTCGGCGCGGCCGAGGATGCGGCCGGGGCGGCGGCGCGGCAGATGCTGGCCGCAGTGGCGCCCGCGCCCGCCACCCCGCCCGCAGCGGCCCTTTCGGCCTTCGGCGCGCGCATTGCCGAGGTGCATGACCGCGCCGCGCATTGGACGTTCGAGAAGAAGGGCTGGGGCGCGCTGGCCCCGGGGCTCGCCGCCACCTTCCACGACGCGCGCCGGCGCATGACCCGCGCCGCACACGACGGCGATGACGAGCATTTCCACGCCTGGCGCTCGCGGGTGAAGCATCACTGGTATCAGGCGCGGCTGCTGCTGCCGATCTGGCCCGAGATGATGACCGCGCATGCCGATATCGCCGACCGGCTGGGCGAGGCGCTCGGCCAGCATCACGACCTTGCGGTTCTGGCCCGCGCGATGCCCGACCACCTCGCGCCCGAAGCCGCAGTGGCGCTCTCGACCCGCATCGAGGACGAGAAGACGCGCCTGGAAACGCTCAGCTTCTTTCTGGGGGAACGGCTTTTCGCCGAGGCGCCCGAGGCGCTCGTCGCCCGCTGGGGGGCGTGGTATGCGCTCTGGCGGCAGGAGGATCACGCCTGCGATCCGGCCCTGCCCGAGGTCGAGGAGGCGGAGGACTGACCGGCCCGCGGCCGGTCCGCCCCCCGCGCGCCCCGGATCAGCCCTTCGCGAGCCCGCCCGCGAGCGCGGTTTCCATGCGGGCGATGGTCTCTTTCACACCGTAAAGCGCGATGAAGCCACCGAAGCGCGGGCCCTGGCTCTGGCCCAGAAGCACCTCGTAAAGCGCGGTGAACCAGTCGCGCAGCGGCTCGAAACCGTGCTCCTTGCCGACGGCGAAGACGATGGTCTGCAGCCCCTCGGCCGGGTCCTCGTCCGGGAAGATCTCGTGCAGCTCCTGCGCCGGCAGCGCCTTCAGCCGGCCGATCAGATCCTCCATCGCCGCGCGCTCCTTATCGGAGGGCAGGCGGAACGCGCGCGTCGGCGCGACGAAGTCCTGGAAGTAGCGCACGGCAAAGCCCGCCGCCGCGTCGAGGTCGGGGTGGCTTTCCGGCGTCGCCTCGGGGGCATAGCGGCGGATGAAGCCCCACAGCGTTTCCTTGTCATGCGCGCCCGAGACCGAGGCGAGGTTGAGCAGCATGGCGAAGGGCACGACCAGCGTCGAGACCGGCGGCTTGCCGCCGTGGATGTGCCACACCGGGTTGTCGATCTGCTTCTCGAGCGGCTGCTCCGGGAAGGCGCGCAGCTGCTGGTGATACTCGTCCACCGCCTTCGGGATCACGTCCCACCACAGCCGCTTCGCGGTCTTCGGCTTTTGGTACATGAAATAGCTCAGGCTCTCGGTCGAGGCATAGGTAAGCCATTCGTCGATCGTCAGCCCGTTGCCCTTCGACTTCGAGATCTTCTCGCCATTCGCGTCGAGGAACAGCTCGTAGGTGAAATGCTCGGGCGCGCGGCCGCCCAGCACCTTGCAGATGTTGTCATAGATCGGCGTGTTGGTGGCGTGGTCCTTGCCGTACATCTCGAAGTCGACGCCAAGCGCTGCCCAGCGCATGCCGAAATCGGGCTTCCACTGCAGCTTGACGTGGCCGCCGGTCACCGGCAGCGTCCATTCCCGCCCGGTCTCGTCGTCGAAGGTCACGGTGCCGGCCTTGGCATCGACATTCTTCATCGGCACGTAGAGCACACGGCCGGTTTCCGGGTGGATCGGCAGGAAGCACGAATAGGTCGAGGCGCGTTCCTCGCGCAGCGACTTCAGCATGATCGCCATGATGTCATCGTATTTCTCGGCGCAGCGCAGCAGCATGTCGTCGAACTTGCCGGTCTTGTAATATTGCGTGGCCGAGGCGAATTCGTATTCGAAGCCGAAGGTGTCGAGGAAGCGGCGCAGCATGGCGTTGTTATGGTCGCCGAAGCTGTCGAACTCGCCGAACGGGTCGGGCACCGCGGTCAGCGGCTTTTGGATGTTCGCCTTCAGCAGATCCTGGTTCGGCACGTTCTCGGGCACCTTGCGCATGCCGTCCATGTCATCCGAGAAGCACAGGAGTTTCGTCGGGATGTCCGAGATGATCTCGAAGGCGCGGCGGATCATCGTGGTGCGCGCGACCTCGCCGAAGGTGCCGATATGCGGCAGGCCCGAGGGGCCATAGCCGGTCTCGAACAGCACATAGCCCTTCTCGGGCGGCGCCTTCTCGTAGCGTTTGAGCACCCGGCGCGCTTCCTCGAAAGGCCAGGCTTTGGAGTTCATCGCAGCGTCGCGCAGGTTGGTCATCGTCATCCTCATCGGGGCGCCCCGTGCGCCCATCCGCGCTTCACCTATTGAACGGGCGCGCCATCGTCAATAATTCATGGCGGAACCCATGAAAGGACAGACCGTGACCGACACCCTCCCCTCGCTTTCCCCGCAGGATGCGCTGATCGCCGTGATGGTCGCCGTTTCGGCCTCGGACGAGACGATCCGCACCGTCGAACTGATCGCGATCGAGCGCATGGTGAACCACATGCCGATCTTCGCCGATTACGACATCGACCGCATCCGCCCGGTGGCGCAGACGGTCTATTCGCTCTTCGAGGAGGAAGAGGGAATCGAGGCGCTCTTCGGCCTCGTCCGTGCGGGCCTGCCCGAGAAACTCTTCGAAACCGCCTATGCGCTTGCCTGCGATGTTGCCGCGGCCGATGGCGTGCTGCGCCAGCCCGAGCTGCGCATGCTCGAGGAGATCCGCGGCGAGCTGTCGATTGACCGGCTGCATGCGGTGGCGATCGAATGGGGCGCGCGGGTGCGCCACCTGACGCTCTGATCCGGACAGCCGGGATCTTTCGTCCCGGCACGGGCGGCCGCTCACGGCTCGCTTGCGCTCTCCGGCTATCCGCATCGAAAACGGACAGCCGGAGAGCCCCATGGCGCAGATCCCCGTCCCCCGCCGCATCGCGGCCCTTGCCCTGATCGCCGCCATGCTGGTGCTGGCGAGACCGCCCATGAGACGGTGCGGGAGGCCCGTCTGGACAGGCGCGGCCGGCTGGCCCACGCGCTCGAGGACCTCACCCGCGATGGCGAGGGGCCGCTGCCGCAGCCCGAGGATGTGATGTGGTTCGACGTGAACCGCAGATCAGCTGCCGTAAAGCGCGCCCCAGCGTTCCAGAAGCGCGCTTTGCAGCACCTTCGAGCGGCTGATCCAGGCCCGCCCGCCCTGCGGCTGTTCGCTTGCCCCGGCGCGGGCGCGCCGCGCCACATCGCCGGTGAAGATCGCAAAGGCAAGCTCGGTGCCGTCCGGCGCGGTCATGTAGCCGGTCAGCGTCGAGACGAAGTTCAGCGTGCCGGTCTTCGCATCGACCCGCAGCGCCTGCCCCTGCTGCACCTTGCCCCCCGCGTCACGCAGCGCGAAGGGCTTCATCAGCCCGCGCAGCCCCGCCTTCGGGCCCAGGAGCGTCACCGCCCGCACCATCTCCATCGCCGAGATCCTTGTGTCGGCGCCAAGCCCGGAATGATCGACAAAGCGCGCCCGTCCGCCGCCCAGCCGGGCATGCAGCCACTCGCTCATCGCCGCGCCCGAGGCGCCGCGGCCGGCCGGCGCGCCGCGCGCGACACTCGTCGTCATCCCCACCGCCTCGGCGGTGACGTTGGTCGAATGCTTCATCATCGCGCGCAAGATCACCGGCAGCGGGTCCGAGGCCTGCTCGACCAGCACCGTGCCGCCCGGCAGCATCGCGACCGGCTTCGGCGCCGGCAGCGGCACGCCCTGGGCGCGGGCGAGCGTCTGGAACACGTCGCCCGCATAGGCCACCGGGTCGCGCACCGGCAGCCAGCGGCTGCCCGCCTTGCCAAGGCTGCCCGTGGCCACCGTCCAGTGTTCCTTGCCGCCCTGCCGCGCATAGGTGAAGAGCGGCGCCGCCCGGCTCGAGAGCCCGACATCGGCACTGTAGACCCGCGGCACGTTGCGCGCGCCGCGCGCATCCATCGTCAGCGCATAGCCGCCCGCGGCCCGCTTCCATTCGAAATAGACCCGGTTGTAATTCAGGATCAGCCCGGAAATCCCGGGGTTGTAGCCCACCTGCACCGGCTGGTCGTCGGCGATCTGCTCGGCAGAAGGGATCGCGCCGCCCCAGACGAGAAAGCGCCCGGTGACACCGCGCACCCCGGCCGCCGCAAGCCGCGCCGCCATCTCGGCCAGCGCATCGGTCTCGAGCGTCGGATCGCCACCGCCGGCCAGCACCAGATCGCCCTGGATCTTGCCGCCGGCAATCGGCCCGGTCGCGATCAGCCGGGTGCGGAAGCGGTAGTCCGGCCCGAGCGTCTCGAGCGCATAAAGCGAGGTGATCGTCTTCGCGGTCGAGGCAGGCGGCATGCCGCGATCGGCGCCGCGCTGTTCCAGCACCAGCCCGCTGCGCGCATCGACAACGACATAGCTGACCTCGCCGCCGAGCTGCGCCGCCGCGATCAGATCTTCGGCCGAGCCCGGGCGCAGCGCTGTGCCCTGGCCAAACGCCGGCCCGCCACACAGGCCAAGCGCCGCCAGGCCCGTCATCGCTTCCCGTCGTGAAATCTTCATCCTGCACCCGCCGTGATCGGGACTGTCGGCGGCATACTGCCCCCCGCGGCGCGCGGCTGCAAGGCTCAGTCCCGCCCGCGCCACGCCCCCTGCGCGCGGATCGCCGAGGACGACAGATCCGACATCGGCATCTGCAGGAAGCACCAGGCGGGCGGCGCGGCGAAGGGCAGCAGCCGGGCCTCGGCCTCGGGCAGCCGCATCGGCGCATACAGGCGGGCGGCGCGGGCATGGCGCACCACGAACCGCGCGCCGGGCCGCGCCAGCACGCCCACCGGCATCAGCCCGAGGATGGCGCGCCAGTTGTCCCAGCGGTCGAACTGCAGCAGGTTGTCCGCCCCCATCAGCCAGACGAAATGCACGCCCGGATACAGCGCCGTAACCCGGCGCAGGGTCTGTGCGGTGTAGCGGGTGCCGAGCCGGGCCTCGAGATCGGTGATGTCGACGCGCGGGTCGGGCATCACCCGCCGCGCCTTGGCCATCCGCTGCGCGATCGGGGCCGGCCCGCGGGCCTTCAGCGGGTTGCCGGGGCTGACCAGCCACCACACCCGGTCGAGGCCGAAGCGGCGCAGTGCCTCGCGGGTGATATGCGCATGGCCTTCGTGGGCCGGATCGAAGGATCCGCCCAGGATGCCGATTCGCATCCCCGGTGACGCAATGGGAAAGCCCTGTCTCATGCAGCCCCCCTACCCGATCGCGGCCTGCAATGGGAAGCGGAATGTGACAGTTGGATGGCTCAGGCCACCGCCCCCGCGGCATGGATCGCGCAGCGCCCCCGCCCGCTGCGTTTCGCCTCGTAGAGCGCCGCGTCGGCATCGGCGAGCATCCGGTCCACCTCGGGCTCCGGGTAGTCGCGCGAGAAGGCGATGCCGATCGAGGCCGAGATCCGGCAGGGCGTGCCGTCGACGAGACAGGGTTCCTCGAGCCGCGCGATCATCCGCCGGCCGAGGGTCTGCAGCCCGGCGCGGTCGATCGCGCCGCGCAGCAGCAGCACGAATTCGTCGCCGCCGGCACGCGCCACCACATCGCCGCGCCGCACCTCCTGGGCCAGGATCGCCGAGGCCCAGTTCAGCACCTGATCGCCCGCGGCATGGCCCATGTGGTCGTTGACCTGCTTGAAATGGTCGAGATCGACCAGCACCAGGGCGAAGGGCGCACCGCCATGCGCCTGCGCCCGCACCGCCTTCTGCAGTGCCGCATCGAAGGCGCGCCGGTTCGCCAGCCCGGTGAGCGGGTCGGTCAGCGCCTGCCGTTCGGCGGCGCGCCGCGCCTCCTCGAGCCGGCCGTTCAGCGCCCGCAGCTCATCCATCACCGCGGCCTTCGCCTCGCGCAGATAGAGCAGTTCGATCGCTAGGTCAGAGGTGGCGAAATCGCCCTCGGTCAGGCCGAATTCGCGCACTGCATCGGCCAGATGGATGCCGAAGGTGAGGTTCAGGAGCATCCCCTCTGCCCCTTCCGGCCCGACCTCGACCGCGGTGCCGCGCAGGCCGATCTCGGGATGGGAGAGCAGCATCAGGATCAGCTTGCGCCCGCCCGGATGCGCCTCGTCCTGCTCGTGCCGCCGCGCCCGCGCCCGGCGCAGATGGAAATGCGTCTCGAAGGCGGTGCCGACCACCGGGCCGGGGCCGAGAATCTTCATCAGCGTGGGGCCGGCCGCGCAGATCACCCCGTGCCGGTCGAGCCACAGGAACATCGGCATCAGCTCGCCAAGCGCCGCCGGGCTCAGCCCGCCCTGCAACACGGCCTTGCAGGGGGAAAGACTGCTGTTCATGCCACCGCCTCGGCCGAGGGCAGCGCCAGATCGAAACGGCGGCCGCTGGCATAGGCCGCCTCGAGCAGCATCACCTGCACCCGTTCGAGCCGGCCGCAGGGCGGCACCGCCTCGATCAGCACCAGCGCGCCGTAATCATCCGCCATCGCGCGCAAGAGCCCCGCCATCACCGCGCCCCAGCCGGCGATCGGGCCCCGCACCTCGATCACGAAGCGCCCCCCGCTTTCCGAACGCAGCGACAGCTCGGGCAGTTCGAGGTCGGGCAGCGCCATCAGCCCGCGCCCCTGCAACTCGTCGAGCGAGAACAGGAACTCCCAGTAGTCCGAGCCGCCGAAACGCAGCAGCCGGCGCAACGGCTCGACCGTGGTCAGAAAGGCGCCGACATCCTCGAGCAGCGCCGCGCGCGGCTTGTCGAGCGTGCGCGCGGCGATGTCGATCAGCTCTTCGGTGAGGCGGTCCTCATAGCGCAACATCGCCTCGAAGCCCTCGGGTCCGACCCCGAGGGCATGCGCCACCCGCGACCACAGCGCGGGTCCGTAGTTTTCCACCAGGAACGCCTGCAAGGCTTTGTTGATCAGACCGTACATGATCCCTCCGTTCGGGAGGAACCATAGCCCGGCAGCCTTAACAAAATCCCAATCGGCGCGGCCTAGGGCAGGACCGTCAGCTGCTGGCTGCCAAGCGGCAGCGCCCGCAATTCGGTGGCAACCGGCGCCCCGCCCGCAGCGTAAAGCGAATCGATCATCGCCGCCCCGTCTGGAGGCACCCCGTCGCCGAGCCAGACCGCGCGCGCGGATCTCCAGCTTTCGCCCGTCTCGTGCAGTGCCAGAACCCCGTCGAGACGCAGCAAAAGCGCCTCGCGCCCGGGCCGGGCCGGCACGAAATCGTCGATCACCAGCACGCACCCCGGATGCCCGGCGGGCGTGCGCGTGGCGCAGCCCGCCGCCCAGTCATCGGCACCAAGGCGGGCGATCTCGTTCAGCAGCGCGGTCGGCATCGTCTCGCCCGCGGGCAGCACGGTGATCGCGTCGCGCAGCGCCACCGCACGGCCGGCGACGTCGGGCCGGGCATAGCGCTCGAAGTCCCAGCGATTCTCCGCCCGGTCGAGCTGTGCAAGCCAGTCGGCCAGCAGCTCCTGCCCCGGCTCGGCCGCCTGCGCGCGCAGGCTTGCGAGCGCGCGCTGCCCGGGCAGGCCCCAATCATGCGACATCTCCCACAGCGGCAACTGCTCGACCGCAATCTTGCCCTCGGCAAAACGGCCGAGCTGCGCCCGCGCCGAGATTGCCTCGGGCGAGATCAGCGGCGTCAGCCACAGCACGGCAAGCGCCAGCGTGGCCAGTGCCATCGCGACATTGGCGCGCCGGATCCGGCGCATCCAGCCGCGCCCGCTCAGCACCGCCCCCGCATAGCACAGCGCATAGCCCGCGATCACCGCGGCAAGCGCCGCGCCGGTCACCCGCACCGGCGTCCAGCCGTATTCCCGAACGCGCAGCACCAGCCCCCAGATCACCAGCACCGCAAGCACCGAAAGCAACAGCGCGAGCCCGCGCCCGGCCCAGGCCAGCAGCGGGCCGTGCACCGCCTCCTCGTCATCCTGATCGACGGCGATGGTGACGAGCGAGATCGAGGCGAGCGCGGTCGAGATCAGGATCCCCACCACCGAGAACTGCCCGAAGAGATGGGCAAGCCCGCGCAGCGGCAGCACCGCGACGAAGACGATCTCGACCAGCAGCACCAGCGGCAACAGCAGCCGCAGCAGGCGCAGCAGCAGATAGGGCGAGACCATGTCCGACATCTCGGTGACCACGGCCAGCGCCAGCCCCAGCACCGCGCCCGACAGGATCCACACCACCGGCGCGCGGCCCAGAAGCACCGAGAGCGCGTCGATGCCGACAAGATCGAGAAGGGCCGCAAGCAGCCACAGCACCAGCCAGACCACGGCGACGAAAAGCCAGGCCCCGGCATAGCGCACGACGATGTTCCAGCTTTCGAGGAACAGCACCCGGTAATTTGACCAGCCGGCGCGCCCGCCAAGGCCGATGGCGATTGCGAAGGGCACCGGCAGGAGCCCGGCCACCGCCAGCGCGACCGGCACATGGCTGCTGTCGAGCATCTGCCCGACATCGGTGAAGCCCAGCGATTTCAGCGCCGAAAGCCCGGCAAGCGGCACCGCGATCACCGCCGCCGACAACAGGGCGCGGCGCAGGCCGAGCTCGCCCAGCATGGCAAGCGCGCCACCGAAGAAGCTCAGCGAGAGCACCGCGACAGCCAGGAACGCGCGGCTCTGGCGCAGCTCGAGCGGCAGGTCGGAGAGCAGCCAGAAGGCCAGCCCCGCCAGCGTTCCGAGAAGGATGAAGTGCACGCGCCTGACCATGAAGTCCTCCCTGTCGCCGCGCCCGCGGCATCCGGCGGAGACTAGCCCCGCCCGCGGCCGAAGGCCAGAGTGGCGGGTCTCAGGGCGCGCCGGCGTCGAGCCAGTCGGGCAGCTCGGCAATGCTGTCCAGCACGACATCGGCCGCCCCGGCCAGATCGGCGCGCGTCGCCGGCCCGCTCAGCACCGCCACCGCGCGCATTCCCGCCGCCCGCGCCGCGGCCATGTCGTGCAGGCTGTCGCCCACCATCGCCACACTCGCCGGGGCAAGCGCGAAGGCCGTGGCAAAGGCAAGGAGCGGCCCCGCCCCGGGCTTGGCGCCATGACCGCTGTCATAGCCCGCGACATAGTCGAAGAACGCGCCGACCCCGGCCTTTTGCAGATGCACCCGCGCCGAGGCCTCGGCATCGTTCGTCGCCACCCCAAGCCGCATCCCGCGGGCCTTCAGCCCACCCAGACAAAGCGGCAGATCCGCCGCCGGCACCTGCGGCGCGCGCTGCGCGCCAAGGTCGAGCGTGGCGACAAGACTTTGCAGATCGTGGCGCGGCAACAGCGGCAGCATCAGCTCGGCCACCTCGGCCACGGTGCCCGCGATCACCGGCGAGGCGCGCTCGAACCGCGCGGCCCGCAGGTCGAAGCCGATCGCCGCGGCAAGCCGGCCGGCAAGCGCCGGATCGCCCTCGGCCAGCTCGAAGGCCACGCCCTGCGCCCAGGCGCCCCAGGTCGCCTCGAAATCGAAGAGGGTTCCGTCCTTGTCGAACAGCAGTCCGGTGATCGTGCCCATCATGCCCTCAGGTCCAGTGCATCCCGCCGCGCCCGCCCAGCACCGCGCGTGCCAGGCCGATCTCCTGCGGCGCCACGCCCAGCGCCGCGGCGCAGTCGAGCACCCAGTCGTCACGTTGCGACAGGAAGTCAAGCACCGCACACAGGAAGGCCGGATCGGCGGCGGCGGCGCGCACCTGCGCCACATCCGCCCCGGAAGATGCGAGAAAAGCGTCGAAAAGTTCGTCCTGGGCGGCGAGCCAGCCGAGCGACCGAATCCCCGTGACCTGTGCTGCGTCGTGCTGCATGATGAATCGATCCATCCCTTGAAAAGGGTTTGTTAACCTTTTTGTCCGAAATCAGGCAGACAGTCGAGCATAGCTGAAGGAGCGCACGGGGCCATGGCAGGACGCATCCTGATCGTGGACGATGTAGCGACCAACCGGATCGTTCTCAAGGTGAAGCTCTCCGCAGCGCGCTACGAGACGATGCAGGCCGGTTCGGGCGCCGAGGCTTTGCGCCTTGTCGGTCAATACGCGCCCGATCTGATCTTGCTCGACGTGCAGCTGCCGGACATGAGCGGGCTCGAGGTGCTGAGGCGGCTGAAGGCCGACCCGGCCACCGCCGCGATCCCGGTGCTGATGATCACCGCCTTCCCCGACCCGCGCACCCGCCTCGAGGCGCTGCGGGCCGGCGCCGCCGACCACCTGATGAAACCGCTCGACGAGCAGCTCCTGCTCGCCCGGCTGCGCAGCCTGCTGCGCCTGCGCGAGACCGAGCAGGAACTGACGCTGCGCGAGCGCACCTTCCGCGATCTCGGCTTCGCCGAGGGTCCCGCCCTCTTCGAGACCCGCTCCCGCATCGCCCTGATCGGCTGCACCCGGGACGAGGCGCGCAACTGGAAGCGCTGTCTTGCGCATCATCTGGGCACCGCCAGCGCCGTGGTGGTGGCGCGCGAAGATGCGCTCGGCAATGGCGCCGTGGCACAGGGCTATGACGCCTATGTGATCTCGGCCGATCTCGGTCGCCCGGGCGACGGGCTGCGACTGATGTCGGAGTTGCGCTCCCGCGCCCGCTCGCGCGATGCGGTGATCTGCATCGCGCTGCCCGAAGGCGCCAGCGACAGCGCAGCAATGGCGCTCGACCTTGGCGCCGCGGACCTTCTGCCCGAAGTGATGGGGGCCCCCTTCGCCGCGCAGGAGGCGGCCCTGCGGCTGGACCGCGCGCTTGCCCGCAAGCACCGGCACGAACGGCTGCGCGACCACCTGACCGACGGGCTGCGGCTGGCGATGACCGATCCGCTGACCGGGCTGCACAACCGCCGCTACGCGATGTCGCAGCTGGCGCGGCTGGCCGAACGGGCGCGCAGCACCGGCCGGCCCTTCGCGGTGATGGCGCTCGACCTCGACCGCTTCAAGTCGGTGAACGACACCTGGGGCCATGCGGCGGGGGATGCGGTTCTGGTCGAGGTGGCGCAGCGGCTGCGCGCCCAGCTGCGCCAGGTCGACCTGCTCGCCCGCATCGGCGGCGAGGAATTTCTGGTGGCGCTGCCCGAAACCGGGCCGGAGGCGGCACAGGCTTCGGCCGAACGGCTGTGCCAGGCGATTTCCGAGGCGCCGATCGAGCTGCCCGAGGGCGAGACCGAGCCGCGCGCGATCCAGATCACCGCCTCGATCGGCCTGGCGCTGTGCGATCCGCTTGCCGACAGCGCGCCCGTCGAGGCGCTGATCGCCCGCGCCGACCGGGCGCTGCTCGGCTCGAAGGCCGGCGGGCGCAACCAGGTGCGCGTCTTCCGCCACGATGCTGCGGCCTGAGAGGCCCGGACCGCGGCCGCTGCCCGGCCGCCGCGCTCACTCCTCCGGAGGCGGCGGCGGCGGCATCTGCCGGCCGTCCCCCGGCGGGCCGATGCGGCGATCCATCCGCTCGGTGCGCTCGCGCAGCCGTTCGGCATAGGCGCGACGGTCCGCGGGCGTCATTGTCTCGAGCCGGTCGAGCATCACCTGCTCGCCGAGCTCCATCCGCCGCAGCGTGCGCGCCCGCATCCCGGCAAGCGCGTCGCGCACCGCCGCCTCGTCCCAGGGATCGGCACTCAGCGCCGCAATCAGCCGGTCCATGTCGGCGCGAAAGGCCTTGCGCATGGAGCCGAAATCGGTCCCCGAACGCTCGGCCGCGCGGCGCATCGCGTCACGATCCTCGCGCGAGAAGGCATCGCCCAGCGGGCCGAGGGTGACGTCGCCCACCGGCGGCCGCGGCGGGTGCCGCTCGGTGGCCAGAAAGCCGCCGACGACAACCCCGGCCACCAGCAGGTTCAGCGTGACCGAGAGGATGAAGACCGCCTTGACCCAGCCCTTCATCGCCGGCTTCTGGCCGCCCACAGAGGTATTCGCTTCCGTCATCGTGCCCTCCTCGCCCTTCATTCCGCCGCCAGGGCAAGGATATCGCCATCGGCAAGCAGCGCGCTCGCCGTCGCGGTCTCGGTCGTCGTCGCATAGCCCGCGACCTGGGCGACCGTGTCCGAGCCCGCAAAGCCGATCCAGACGCCTGCCACCGCCGCCGTCGCCATGCCGCCGATCCCGCCCCAGCCCCCGAGCAGCGCAAGCAGCATGCCCAGCCCGCCGGGCCGCACGCCACGCCGCACCGCGGGCTGCACCGGTGCGGCGCAAAAGCCCGCCTGCACCCCCTCGGCCTGTGCGAGAATCCGGCCCAGGAACACCGCCGACGGCTCGGGCGCGCTCTGCCGCGCCTCGGCGAAGAAGAGATCCAGCGCCGTGTCATCGTCCTTGCGCATCTCAGTCATGGCCATACCCCAGTTCCTCTCGCCGGCCGGCCAGGATCGCCGCCAGCGCCCGCTTTCCACGGGCCGTCAAGCTTTCTACGGCCTCCACGCCGATTTCCATCGCTGCCGAGATCTCGGGATTCGACAGCCCTTCGAGATGGCGCAGCACCACCGCCTGGCGCTGTCGCGCCGGCAGCTGCGCCAGCGCCGCCTCGAGCGCCGCCGCGCGATCCCCGTCGATCATCTGCTCGACCGCCGAAGCGGCGCAGTCGGGCAGCTCGGGCGCCTCGTCGAGGCCGATGCCCCTGCGCCGGCGCAGCCGGTCGGTCGCCAGATTCGTCACCACCCGGTAAAGCCAGGTCGTAACCTTCGCCTCGCCCGTCCGCCACTCGGGGGCAATCTTCCAAAGCCGCAGCAGGGCTTCCTGCGCCAGATCCTCGGCCTCGGCCCGGTCGCCCAGCATCCGCTGCGCGACCCGGAAGGCCAGCGGGCCCATCCGCAACGTCAACAGGCGCGCAGCCGCCCGGTCCCCATTGCCATAGAGGACCAGCAAGGTCTCGTCCGAGACATCATCCAGCGCGTCGAGTGCCATGTTCATGCTTCCCCACGCCTAGCGTGAAACCATGACCTGCGCAATTTCCGTCAGGCCTCCGGCCCCGGGTCAGCCCCGGGGCCGGGGATTTCGTGCCGCTCAGTTGTCCTGCTGCGGCATCCAGCGCGGGCCGCTGCCGTCGCGCGGGCCGTTCTGCCCGCCCATCATGCCGCCCCGGCCACCCCAGTCGCCGCGACCGCCGCGCAGGTCGCAATCATAGCCGCCGCGGCCCATGCGCTCGCCCCGCAGCCCGATCCGGCCCTGCCCCGGCTGCATCATCGGCCGCGCCGCCGCAAGCTCGTCGTCGCTCAGCACGCCGTCGTTATTGGCATCGAAACGCTCGAACATCCGGCTGGGTGCCGGCGGCATCGCCAGTTCCGCGGCCGAGAGCATGCCATCGCCATCGGTGTCGAGCGCCTCGATCCGCGCCTTCACCCGGGCCTCGACGCGGGTCTGGATCCGGCGCATCTCGCCCGCCACCAGCTCGTCGGCGCTGAGCTTGCCGTCGCCGTTCGCATCGAGCGCCGCGGCCTCGGCCTTGCGGCCCGCCTGGATCTCGTCGAGGCTGATCTTGCCGTCGCCGTTCGCGTCGAACCGCTTCAGGTCGATGCGCGGCCAGGCCCCGCCCAGCGGCGCGTCATCGGCCATCATCGGCCCGCCCTGCCCGCCCGGACCATAGCCCTGCCCCATCATCGGGCCCTGACCGGGGCCGCCATTGCCCATCATCGGGCCATTGCCGTTGCCCGGCCCCATCGGACCCTGCCCGACCGGGCCGGTGCCGTCCTGCACCCGGGCCTGCGGCGTGGGCGATTGCTGCGCCATGACCGGCACCGCGGCACCAAGCGCCACACCGGCGAGAAGCCCGGCCAGGATCGTCGTCTTGAACATCGGTTTCATCTCTCTCTCCTGCTTTCGCACGCGACCCTCTCTCCCGGCCGCCGATACCAGACAAACGCCGCAGCCCCGCGGTTCCGTCGCCGCTCGCGCATCCGTGACCACGCCCGCCCCGACGGGGCGCCGACATTCGCGCTTCCCCGCACGCCGCTTTCAGCCGATAACGGAGAAAACGCGGAGGGGAGGACGCGCGATGGAGACCTTTATCGAGGAAGACGACCGGCCGCTCGGCCGTGCGATCGCGCGGGGGCTGCTGTGCCGTTGCCCGGCCTGCGGGCAGGGCCGGCTGCTCACGGGCTATCTGACGGTGCGTCCCGCCTGCCCCGCCTGCGGCGAGGATTTCACCGCGCAGCGCGCCGATGACGGACCGGCCTATCTGACGATCCTGATCGTCGGGCATCTGATGGCGCCGATGATCCTGTGGGTCTTCATCGCCTTCCGGCCGCCGCCACTGGTGATGATCGCGATCTTCGCCACCGGCTGCGTGGCGCTGTCGCTGGCGCTCTTGCCGCGGATGAAGGGAATGATGGTCGCGATCCAGTGGTCGCGGCGGATGCACGGATTCGGAGAGGAAGAGCCCAACCATGACTGAGACCGCCGCCGAACAGCCCGCCGAACAGCCCGTCGACAAGACCGCCCTGCGCGATGCGGCAACAGTGCTCGTCGTGCGCCGCGACGCGCCCGGCGGGCCCGCGGTGCTGATGGGGATGCGCGGCGCGGGGGCGGCCTTCATGCCGTCGAAATACGTCTTCCCGGGCGGCGCCCTCGACCGCGGCGATGCCACCATCGCGCTTGCCGCGCCGCTGCCCGAGGCCTCGGCGCGCCGGCTGACGCTGAATGCCCCCGCGGGCATCGGCCCGGCCCTCGCCGTCGCCGCGATCCGCGAGCTGTGGGAAGAGACCGGCCTCGTCCTCGGCACGCCGGGGCGCTGGAGCGGCGATGTGCCCACCGACTGGCAGGGCTTTGCCGAGACCGGCCACCTGCCCTCGGCCGCGGCACTCAGCTTCGTCTTCCGCGCGATCACCCCACCCGGCCGGCCGCGCCGCTTCGACGCACGCTTCTTCCTCGTCGATGCAGCGCAGATCGCCTCGGACCCCGACGATTTCTCGCGCGCCTGCGACGAGCTGAGCCACCTGCACTGGGTGCCGATGGCCGAGGCGCGGCAGCTGAACCTGCCGTTCATCACCGAGGTCGTTCTGGCCGAGGTGCAGGCGCATCTGGCCGAGACCGCGGGCGGGCGGGCGCCGCTCGCGGTGCCGTTCTTTGACAACCGCGGGCCGCGCTCGGTCTTTGCGCGCCTCGACTAGCGGCCCGTCAGCACCAGAAGCAGCAGCGAGCCGATGACGAGGGCGATCCCCGCGCCCTCGCGCGCGCTCAGCCGCTCGCGGAAGACCAGCGCCGAGACGAGCAGGGTGAAGACGATCTCGACCTGGCCGAAGGCGCGGACATAGGCGGCGTTTTGCAGCGCGAAGGCGGTGAACCAGCCGGCCGAGCCCGCCACCCCCGTCACCCCGACCCAGACGGTGCGGTGCCAGGCGCCGACCACCCGGCCCAGCTCTCCGGGTTCGCGCAGCCGCAGATAGAGCGCCATGCCAAGCGCCTGCACCGTGGTGACGCAGGCGAGCGTGACGACGGCGCGAGCAAAGGCCGCCGCCGGCATCAGCTCGAGCGTGGCGCCGCGGTAGAAGATCGAGCTGAGGCCAAAGAGCCCGCCCGCAAGGACGCCATAGACCGTGGCGCGCGGCGAGAACCCGCCCTTCGGCGCGCGCGACAAAAGCAGCACGCCGCACAGCCCGATGGCGATCGCAAGCCAGCCGGGCCCGCTCACCCCCTCGCCGAGGATCAGCGCCGAGAACAGCGCGACCTGCACCGTCTCGGTCTTGGTGAAGGCGACGCCGACGGCAAAGTTGCGCAGCTGGAACAGCGCCACGGTGAGGAAGGTGCCCGCCACCTGCGCCGCGCCGCCAAGCGCGACGAAGGCGGCAAAGCGGCCGCCCGGCAGCGGCACCGGCCCGCTCAGCGCGAGCGTCAGCACCGCCGCAACGACCGCGATCGGCGCGCCGAAGAGGAAGCGCGAGAAGGTCGCGCCGCCGGTCGAAAGCCCCCCGCCCGCCAGCCGCTTTTGCAGCATGAAGCGCGCCGTCTGCACCGCCGCCGCGGCAAGCGTCACCCAGATCCAGAGCATCAGCGGCCGATCCGCCGGGTGTCGTAGCTGTTGAAGTCGAGAACCTCATGCGCCGCGGTCATCAGATCGCCCCGCCCCGGCATCTCGCGCACCAGCACCTGGCCGAAGTGACCGGACGGCGTGCCCAGCACCGCGATACGGTAATCCTGATCGACCCAGAGCAGCCAGACCGGCTCCTTGCCGAAGGCCTCGGTCGGGGTGAACCGCGCGCCGGGCCCGGTCATCGCAAGCCGCCCCTCGAGCCGGCGCGGCTTGGTGCCCGAGCAGTCCACGCCCGACAGCGCATAGCCGGTGCCGGTCCAGGCCCAGTCCTGCCTTGCCCCGGCGCAGCCCGGAACGCCGCTTTGCGCGACATGCCAGGTGCCGCCGAAGCGCGCCGGATCGAAGATCACGGCGGAAGAGATCCAGCCCTTCGGATCGCGCAGCGACACGGGTTCGGGGGCAGGTTTCGCCGCACAGGCGGCAAGGGCCAGCAGCGCGGCCCAGATCAGTTGACGCATTCGGTCACACGCAATCCCACGGAGGTGATGATATCATTGCAGCCGGTGAGCGGGGTCACCGGCGCACAGGTCTGGGAGCGCGCAAGGCACGCCCCCTGGCAGTCGGAGGCGGTGCGGCAGGCCTTGCCGTTGTCGCGGGTGCGGGTCGCGCAGAGCTGCGCATCGCCACGGCTGATCCAGTCGCCGCCGCGCTTGACGCAGGCCGCCCGTTCCAGCGCGACCTTCGCCTCGCCCACCGGCGGCAGCGGCGCTGCGGCGCGCTCGCCCCCGGGTTTGCAGGCGGCAAGCAGAAGAAGCGCCAGCGCCGCCAGCTCAGAACGGCATCGGATGCGCATGATGCACCCTTTCGATCGCTGTCAGCACCTCGGCCGGCAGCACCGTCCCGGCGGCATCAAGCGACTTGTCGAGCTGTTCGACCGAGGTCGCGCCGATGATCGGCACCACCGGGAAGGGCCGGCCCATCACCCAGGCGATCGCCATCGTCACCGGATCAAGCCCCGCCTCGCGCGCGATGTCGACGTAGAGATCGGCAATCTCGAAGGCACGCGCATTCGAGCGCCCGCCGAGCTCGCGCACGATCGACCGGCGCGAGCCCGCCGGCACGGCGCCGCCCGAGTATTTGCCGCTCAGCATCCCCACCGCGAGCGGCGAATAGGCGAGCAGCGTCACCGCCTCGTGCACGCCGACCTCGGCCATGTCGAGGTCGTAAAGCCGGCACATCAGCGAATATTCGTTCTGGATCGTGGCAACGCGCGGCCCGTGGCCCTCGCCCGCCAGCCGCAGCCATTCCGCGGTGCCCCAGGCGCTTTCGTTCGACAGGCCGAAATGGCGGATCTTGCCTTCCGCCACCAGCGCCTGAAGCGTTTCGAGACAGGCGATCATGTCGGCCTCGATCGCCGCTTTCGACGGCTGTCTGGCGGCGTTGAAGCCCCAGTTCTGGCGGAAGTGATAGCTGCCGCGGTTCGGCCAGTGGAACTGGTAGACGTCGATATACTCGGTCTGCAGGCGGCGCAGGCTGCCCTCGATCGCGGTGCGGATCGAGGCGGGGGTGATCGGGTCGCCGTCGCGCACCGCCTTCAGCCCGATGCCCGAGACCTTGCTCGCCAGCACCACTTCATCGCGCCGGCCGGTCTTCGCGAACCAGCTGCCGATGATTTCCTCGGTGCGGCCGACGGTCTCGGCGCTGACCGGGTTGACCGGATACATCTCGGCGGTGTCGATGAAGGTGACGCCGCGGTCGAGCGCGCGGTCGATCTGGGCGTGGCCCTCGGCCTCGGTGTTCTGCGTGCCCCAGGTCATCGAGCCAAGGCAGATTTCCGACACCATCACCCCGGTCCGGCCCAGTTCCAGCTTGCGCATCTTGTTCTCCTGCTTGCCCTCGTTCGCGGGCGCGACCGTGCCACAGTGCGCCTGCAGAGAAAAGGGCCTCACGCAAGCGTGGCCGGGATCAGCCCACGCAACGCATTGCCGAGAAAAAGCCCCTCGCTCAGGTCTTCGGGATGCAGCGTCGCCTCGCGCGCGCGGCCCTCGGCCAGCAGCTCGGCGCGCAGCACGCCGGGCAGACAGCCCGCGGCCAAGGGCGGGGTCAGCAGCCCATCGCCGCGCGCGACGAAGAGATTGGTGATCGTGCCCTCGGCCAGCTCGCCCCGCTCGTTGAGGAAGATCAGCTCGTCCACTCCCTCGGGCAGCGCCGCGCGGGCGGTGTCATAAAGCGCCCGCTCGGTCGTCTTCAGCCGCAGCCAGGGCGAGGCGCTGTCGACCCGCGCCGGCGCAATCGCCGCGCGCCAGAGCGGTTTCGCCGGCGGCAAGGGCGCCTGCGTCAGCTCTGCCCGGCCATCGAGCCCCACCGTCAGCCGCAGCCGCAGGGCCGCCGGCCCGGTCACGGCATCGAGCAGCGCCTCGGCCTCGCCCGGCAGCCGCGCGATGCCAAGCGCCGCACAGCCGGCATCGAGCCGCGCCAGATGGCGCGCGCGGCGCGCGGCGCCGGTCGCGGGCTCCCAGCGAAGCGTCTCGATCAGCCTCAGCCCGGCAGGGGCGCGTTCACGAAGGCCGCCTTGCACAGCGCTTCCTCCCATTCCTCGGGGCCGCGGCTGTCATGCACCACGCCGCCGCCGACATTCAGCACCGCCTGCCCATCCCGCAGCGTCAGGGTGCGGATCGCCACGTTGAACGCCATCGCCCCCGAGGGCGCGATCCAGCCGATCGCCCCGCAATAGGCGCCGCGCGGGCCGGTCTCGAGCTCGCGGATGATCTCCATCGCCCGGATTTTCGGCGCGCCGGTCACCGACCCGCATGGGAAGAGTGCCGCGCAAATCCTTGCAAAGTCGAGATTTTCGACCAGATCCGCGGTGACGGTCGAGGTCATCTGATGCACCGTCGCATAGCTTTCGATCTCGAACAGCCGCGGCACCTTTACCGTGCCCGGATGCGCGATCCGGCTCAGGTCGTTGCGCAGCAGATCGACGATCATCAGGTTCTCGGCCCGGTTCTTCTCCGAGCCGCGCAGCCACTCCGCCGCGGCCCGGTCGGCCTCGGGCGTCGCGCCGCGCGCCACCGTGCCCTTCATCGGCCGCACCTCGGCCCGGCCCCGCGCATCGACGGCGAAGAAGAGCTCGGGCGAGCGCGACAGCAGCGCGAAATCTTCCGCCTCGACCAGACAGCCATGGCCCACCGGCTGTGTGGCCTGCAACCGGGCATAAAGCGCGCGCGGATCGGTGGCGCAGGGCGCGTGCAACGGGAAGGTCAGGTTGATCTGATAGACATCGCCCGCCGAGATATACGCCTGCACCCGGTCGAAGGCCGCCGCATAGGCCGCGGGCGTGATCGCCGGGGTGAAGGCCGGCACCTCGGCCGCCGGCTCGACCGCCGGGCGCGGGCGCCCGGGCGCGTCATAGGCCCCGACCAGCAAAAGCGGCAGCGTGCGGTTCGCGGGCAGCAGCGGCGCGAGCCGCCCGGTCAGGCAATAGCCCAGCTCATAGCTGAACACGCCCGCCAGCCACAGCCCGTCCGCCCGCGCCCGCTCGATCGCCTCGAAGGCCGCGGCAAGCTCCTCGGGCGTCTCGGCCCGGATCACCCGGCGCGGCGCGGCAAAGCGCGCGCCCGCCCCGCCCGGCCCCCGATCGAATTCGAAACTCAGTTCCCCGGCCACCGGCCCCTCACGCGCTTGGTCGCGCGAGATATGCGGGGGCCGGGCCGCAAGTGCAACGCCTCAACCGACGGAAAAGTGCCATTCCCCGTCACCGAGCGCGGGGCTTGCATGATCGAGTGCCAGCGGCGAGCGCGAGAAGACGATCGGCGTGCGCAGACCGGCGATGCCCTCGGGCGCGATCTGCATGGCCCGCGCCGTCACCTGCGGCTCGGCCAGCGCCTCGGAGACGTCGTTGATCGGCCCGCCGGGCACGCCCGCCGCCTCCATCGCCGCGATCAGCTCGGCCTTCGGGCGCAGCGCGGTGCGCGCGGCGATGCGGGCGCAGATCTCGTCACGGTGCACCACCCGGGCCGGGTTGGTGGCGAAATCGGGATCGTCGCAGTCGCTCATCCCCAGAATGCCGCACAGCGCACGGAACTGCCGGTCATTGCCGCAGGCGATGATGAAATGCCCGTCTGCCGAGGGGAAGACCGAATAGGGCACGATCGAGGGATGGGCATTGCCGAGCCGGTGCGGCACCACGCCGCCGAGCAGATAGTTCATCGCCTGGTTCGCCAGCACGCCAACGCCGACATCGAGGAGCGACAGGTCGACATGCTGCCCCTTGCCCGAGCGTTCGCGCTCGGCCAGCGCCGCCTGCACGCCGATCACCCCGTAAAGCCCGGTGAAGATGTCGATCCAGGCGACGCCGACCTTCTGCGGCTCGCCGCCCTTCGCGCCGGTCAGGTCCATGATCCCGCACATGCCCTGCACGAGGAAGTCATAGCCCGGCTGTTTCGCCCGCGGCCCGGTCTGGCCAAAGCCGGTGACAGAGGCATAGATGAGGCGCGGGTTCAGCGCCGCGCAACTGGCGTAATCGAGGCCGAATTTCGCCAGCCCGCCCACTTTGAAGTTTTCGAGCAGAACATCAGCTTCGGCGATCAAGCCCTTGACCTTCTTCAAGTCTTCCGGGTTCGAGAAGTCGCAGGTGACCGAACGCTTGCCGCGGTTCGCCGCATGGTAATAGGCCGCCACCGTCTCGGTCGTGCCATCGGGGCGCGGGCGCTCGACGAAGGGCGGGCCCCAGCGGCGGGTGTCGTCGCCCTCGGGCGCCTCGACCTTGATCACCTCGGCGCCGAGGTCCGACAGCACCTGCCCGATCCACGGCCCCGCCAGGATCCGCGCCAGCTCCACCACCTTGAGGCCCCGCAACGGCGCCTCTGCCCGCATCTCCATTCCGCTCTCCCGTCTGCGTCGCGATGCCGTCGCGGCATCCCGCCCCTACCTAGCGCCGCCGGGTCCGGGGTTCGACCGCTCTTTCCGCGGCACATCATGCATAAAACGCATGGATCGGCGCCGCAACGCCCCGCCTTGCCCGCGGCAGCGCCCGGCGCGATCCTCGCACGGGACCGGATCGAGTCGCGGAGGCGGACATGACGCAGACGGAGCCGGGCATCCGCCCGGGCGAGGAAAAGACCACGCTGCCCGCGGGCTTCGACGCCGGGCTTTACTTCATCGGCCGCATTCACACCCCCTGGCCCACCCGCGCCGACTGCCCGCACCGCGGCGATGCCGAGGCGGGACCCGTCTGCCGGATCGCGCTCGATCCGCGCTGGCAGCCGGCGCTCGCCGGGCTCGAGCCCGGGCAGCGGTTGCAGATCCTCTACTGGCTCGACGAGAGCCGGCGCGACCTGGTGACGCAGCGCGCGCACCGCACCGACGGGCTGCGCGGCACCTTCGCGCTGCGCTCGCCGGTGCGGCCGAACCCGATCGCCTCCTCCGACGTCGTGCTGCTGGCACTTGACGGGCCGGTGCTGAGCGTGCGCGGGCTCGACTGTCGCGACGGCACGCCGCTTCTCGACATCAAGCCCGTCTTCCGCGACCGCCCATCCGCCTGATCCCGCGGCCGGTTTCCGCCGGGGCTGGACCAACGCCCGGCGAAGGCCCATCCTCGCGCGCGTAAGCCGCGGGCGGGTCAGGACACCTGCCGCGGCCGGAAGAAGGACGTGGATGATGGATGATTTCGACAAGGCTCTCGACGGTTTCGAGAAGGTCAGCGCGCCGCCGATCGGCGATGACGAGCTGGCGACGCGGCTGGCGGGGCTGCAGGCGCGGCTGCGCGCCGAGGGGGTGAAGGCCGCCTGGCTCGATGCCTCGTCCTCGCTGCGCTACTATACCGGGCTGTCGATCGGGCTGTCGGAACGCGTGCACGGCGCGCTGATCCCGGCCACGGGCGCGCCGATCTATGTCAGCCCGCAGTTCGAGGTGCCGAAGCTCGAGACGATGCTGCGCATCGGCGGCGAGATCCTGCCCTGGGAAGAGCACGAAGACCCCTGCGCGATGATCGGCACCCGGCTGGCCGAGCTCGCCGCCCCCGGCGCGGGGCTGGCGCTCGATCCGGCGACGCCGTTCCGCTTCGCCGGCCGGCTGAGCGCGGCGATGGCGGGGGCGGTGGTGCCGGCCGAGGCGATGATCGCGGCGCAGCGGCAGGTGAAATCGGCGGCCGAGATCGCGATCATCCAGACCGCGATGGACGCGAGCTGGCGGCTGCAGAAGACCGTGCATGACCTGCTGCGCCCGGGGCTCACCACCACCGAGCTGTGCGATTTCGTCGATGAGGCGCATCGCCGGATGGGGCTCGCCCCGCTTTTCGTCGCGGTGCAGTTCGGCGAGGCGACGGCCTATCCGCATGGCGTGCCCTATCCGCAGGTGCTGAAGGCGGGCGACATGGTTCTGGTCGACCTCGGCGGCATCCTGAACGGCTATCGCTCGGACATCACCCGCACCTATGTCTTCGGCACGCCGACCGAGCGCCAGCGCGCGATCTGGGAGGCCGAGCGGCGCGCCCATGCCGCGGCCTTCGCGGCGGCCAAGCTCGGCACGCCCTGCGAGGCGGTCGATGCCGCCGCCCGCGCCGCGCTCGCCGCAGACGGCTATGGCCCCGACTATGCCGTGCCCGGCCTGCCGCACCGCACCGGCCACGGGCTTGGCCTCGACATCCACGAAGACCCGTTCATCGTGCGCGGCAACACCACGCCCCTTGTCCCGGGCATGGTGTTCTCGATCGAGCCGATGCTGTGCGTCTATGGCGAGTGCGGCGTGCGGCTCGAGGATATCGTGCACATGGGCGAGGATGGTCCGCACTGGTTCTGCCCGCCAGCGACGACACTCGACGCGCCGTTCTGAATCGGCTTTACTGACGTCAGGTTGCCCATTGCACCGGCAACGCGATATTGTGATTTTCGAACGAGCGGTCAAATTTGCAGCATCGGCAGAACACCCGCAACGCCTTGAAAAAACTGCCGGATCACAACGGCACGTCGAATCACTAACAACAGTGAGTGAAAGGAAGCACCCATGAAACTCCTCTCCCGCAGCCTTCTGGCCGCCTCGGCGCTTGCGCTGATGTCGGCGGCCCCGGCGCTGGCGAAGACCTTCGTCTACTGCTCGGAGGCCTCGCCCGAAGGGTTCGACCCGGCGCCCTACACCGCCGGCACCACCTTCGACGCCTCGGCGCATCCGGTCTACAACGGCCTGGTCGAGTTCAAGCCCGGCACCACCGAGGTCGTGCCCGCGCTCGCCGAGAGCTGGGATGTTTCGGAAGACGGCACCGTCTACACCTTCCACCTGCGCAAGGGCGTGAAGTGGCAGTCGAACGACGTCTTCACCCCCACCCGCGAGCTCACCGCCGATGACGTCGTCTTCTCCTTCGTCCGTCAGGGCGACGCGGCGAACCCGTGGCACGAATATATCCCCGGCATCACCTACGAGTATTACACCTCGATGGAGATGCCCGATCTGGTGAAATCGGTCGAGAAGGTCGATGACCTGACCGTCAAGGTCACCCTGACCCACCCCGAGGCGCCGTTCATCGCCAACCTCGCGATGCCCTTCATGCGCATCGTGTCGCAGGAATACGCCGACACGCTGGCCAAGGCCGGCACCAAGGAAGACTTCAACAACAAGCCGATCGGCACCGGCCCGTTCAAGTTCGTCGCCTATCAGAAGGATGCGGTGATCCGCTACCAGAAGAACGCCGACTACTGGGGCACCGCGCCGAAGATCGACGATCTGGTCTTCGCGATCACCCCCGACGCCTCGGTGCGCCTGCAGAAGCTGAAGGCGAACGAATGCCAGCTGATGCCGTTCCCGGCGCCGGCCGACCTCGCCACGATCAAGGCCGACCCGAACCTCAAGCTTGACGAGCTGCCGGGCCTGAACGTCGCCTATCTCGCCTACAACACCACCGTCGCGCCCTTCGACAAGCCCGAGGTGCGCAAGGCGCTGAACATGGCGATCAACAAGCAGGCGATCATCGACGCCGTGTTCCAGGGCGCCGGCCAGGTAGCGAAGAACCCGATCCCGCCGACCATGTGGTCCTATAACGACGCGATCAAGGACGACGTCTACGATCCGGAAGCGGCGAAGAAGATGCTCGAGGACGCCGGCGTCAAGGATCTGTCGATGAAGATCTGGGCGATGCCGGTGCAGCGCCCCTACATGCCGAACGCGCGCCGCACCGCCGAGCTGATGCAGTCCGACCTTGCCAAGGTCGGCGTCAAGGCCGAGATCGTCTCCTACGAATGGGGCGAATACCTGAAGAAGTCGATGGAAGAGGGCCGCGACGGCGCCGTCATCCTCGGCTGGACCGGCGACAACGGCGACCCGGACAACTTCCTGTCGGTGCTGCTGTCCTGCGCCGGCGCCAAGACCGGCGGCGCGAACCGCGCCTTCTGGTGCAACGAGGAGTTCTCGGACCTGCTGCTGAAGGCCAAGAAGACCTCGGACGTGGCCGAGCGCACCAAGCTCTATGAGCAGGCGCAGGTCATCTTCAAGGATCAGGCGCCGTGGGACACGCTCGCGCACTCGACCCAGTTCGTGCCGATGCGCAAAGACGTGACCGGCTTCACGATGAGCCCGCTGGGCGACTTCACCTTCGAAAACGTCGACATCACCGAGTGATCCTCGGCTGAAACCACAGGCGGGCGCGCAGGGGCCACACCCCTTGCGCGCCCGTCGAGGATATAACGCATGATACGCTTCCTTTTCACCAAGCTGCTCTATCTGGTCCCGACCTTCCTCGGGATCACGATCGTCGCTTTCGGTTTCGTCCGGGTGCTGCCCGGTGACCCGGTGCTGCTGATGGCCGGCGAGCGCGGGCTGAGCCCCGAACGCCACGCCGAACTTGCCCATCAGCTCGGCTTCGACAAGCCCGTCTGGGCGCAGTATTTCGACTTCCTGACGCGGCTTCTGCACGGCGATCTCGGCAATTCCCTGGTGACGAAGAAGCCAGTGCTGGGCGAGTTCCTGACCCTCTTCCCCGCCACCGTCGAGCTCGGCATCGTGGCGATCATCATCGCGACCCTCGTCGGCGTGCCGGTGGGCGTTCTGGCCGCGATCAAGCGCGGCTCGTGGTTCGACCAGGTGTCGATGACGGCGGCGCTCGTCGGCTTCTCGATGCCGATCTTCTGGTGGGGTCTGCTGCTCATCATCCTGTTCTCGGGCATCTTGCAATGGACGCCGGTGTCGGGGCGGATCTCGCTGATGTTCTTCTTCCCGCAGGTCACCGGCTTCATGCTGATCGACAGCCTGCTGTCGGGGCAGAAGGGCGCGTTCGTCTCCGCGCTCAGCCACCTGATCCTGCCCTCGGTGGTGCTCGCCACGATCCCGCTTGCGGTGATCGCGCGGCAGACCCGCTCGGCGATGCTCGAGGTGATGGGCGAGGATTACGTGCGCACAGCGAAGGCGAAGGGCATGCCCTATTCGCGCGTCGTGATGGTGCACGCGCTGCGCAACGCGATGATCCCGGTGATCACCACGATCGGGCTGCAGGTGGGCGTTCTGCTCGCCGGCGCGATCCTGACCGAGACGATCTTCTCCTGGCCGGGGATCGGCAAGTGGATGATCGATTCGATCTCGCGACGTGACTACCCGGTGGTGCAGTCGGGCCTGCTGATGATCGCCGCCATCGTGATGCTGGTGAACCTGCTCGTCGACCTGACCTATGGCCTGATCAACCCGAGGATCCGCCACAAATGACCGAGACCATCACCAACACCCCGGCCGTCCCGCTGAGCGACGCCGCGATCCGGCGCCGGATGCTTGCGGATTTCTGGTTCCACTTCAAACAGAACAAGGGCGCGGTCGCGGGGATGATCGTCTTCGTGCTGCTCGTCCTCGCTGCGGTCTTCGCCGCGGTGATCGCGCCGCATGACCCGACGCAGCAATACCGCGACGCGCTTCTGGTGCCGCCCCTGTGGCAGGAGGGCGGCCGCGCCGACTTCCTGCTCGGCACCGATGCGGTCGGGCGCGACATGCTCTCGCGGCTGATCTACGGCGCGCAATATTCGCTCTTCATCGGCATCGTCGTGGTCTCGATCGCCCTCGTCGGCGGCATCGTGATCGGTATGGTCGCGGGCTTCTTCGGCGGCTGGGTCGATACCGTCATCATGCGGGTGATGGACGTGATCCTCGCCTTCCCCTCGCTGCTGCTGGCCCTCGTGCTGGTCGCGATCCTCGGGCCCGGGCTCTTGAACGCGATGATCGCCATCGCGATCGTCTATCAGCCGCATTTCGCCCGCCTGACCCGCGCCGCGGTGATGGGCGAGAAGGAACGCGAATATGTCACCGCCGCGCGCGTTGCCGGCGCCGGCAACATGCGGCTGATGTTCAAGACCATCCTGCCGAACTGCCTTGCGCCGCTGATCGTGCAGGCGACGCTGAGCTTCTCCTCCGCCGTGCTCGATGCCGCAGCCCTTGGCTTCCTCGGCATGGGGGCGCAGCCGCCCGCCTCGGAATGGGGCACGATGCTCGCCGAAGCGCGCGAGTTCATCCTGCGTGCCTGGTGGGTCGTCACCTTCCCCGGTCTTGCGATCCTGATCTCGGTGCTGGCGATCAACCTGATGGGCGACGGTCTGCGCGACGCGCTCGACCCGAAACTGAAGAAGAGCTGAGGTCCCCATGGCACTTTTGACCATCCGCAACCTCACCGTCCGCTTCGCCACCTCGACTGGCAGCTTCACCGCCGTCGACGGCATCGACGTGCGCGTCGATGCCCGCGAGGTGCTGGCGATCGTCGGCGAATCCGGCTCGGGCAAGTCGGTCTCGATGCTGGCGATGATGGGGCTCTTGCCCGACACCGCCACCGTCACCGCCGACGAGATGACCTTCGACGGCCATGACCTCTTGCACATGACCCCGGCCGAGCGCCGCCAGGTCATCGGCCGCGAGATCACGATGATCTTCCAGGAGCCGATCGCGTCGCTCAACCCCTCCTTCAGCGTCGGCTTCCAGATCGAGGAGGTGCTGCGGCTGAATCTGGGGATGAAGCGGCACGCGGCGCATGAGCGCGCGCTCGAACTCTTCCGCGCCGTCGGCATCCCGGAACCCGAGGTGAAGATCCACGCCTACCCGCACCAGATGTCGGGCGGCCAATGCCAGCGCGTGATGATCGCGATGGCGATCGCCACCAACCCGCGGCTCCTGATCGCCGACGAGCCGACCACCGCGCTCGACGTGACGATCCAGAAGCAGATCCTCGACCTGCTGATGAAACTGCAGGAAGATTTCGGCATGGCGCTGATCCTCATCACCCATGACATGGGCGTGGTGGCGGAAACCGCCGACCGGGTCGTGGTGCAATACAAGGGCCGCAAGATGGAGGAGGCCGACGTGCTCACCCTCTTCGAGGCGCCGCAAAGCGCCTATACCCGGGCGCTGCTCTCGGCCCTGCCCGAGAACGCCACGGGCGACCGGCTGCCCACGGTGTCGGACTTCTTCGGTGCGGAGGGCGTGCAATGACCGAGATCGTCGTCGAGGGCCAGGCCCTCACCCAGGACTATCTGATCCCGGGCGGCATGTTCGGCAAGCCGCGGCTTCTGCGCGCGGTGCAGGGCGCCTCCTTCGCGGTGGAAAAGGGCAAGACCCTCGCCATCGTCGGCGAGTCGGGCTCGGGCAAGTCGACGCTCGCGCGGATCATCGCGCTCATCGACCACCAGTCGGGCGGCGTGCTGAAGATCGCCGGCGAGGCGGTCGACATCGCGCGGCGCAAGCCCGACCATGCGCTGCGCTCGAAGGTGCAGATGGTGTTCCAGAACCCCTATGGCAGCCTCAACCCGCGCCAGAAGATCGGCGACGTGCTGATGGAGCCCTTGCTGCTGAACACCAAGCTGCCCGCGGCCGAGCGGCGCGCCCGTGCCGAGGCGATGCTGGTCAAGGTCGGCCTCGCGCCCGAGCACTTCAACCGCTACCCGCACATGTTCTCGGGCGGCCAGCGCCAGCGCATCGCCATCGCCCGCGCGCTGATGCTGAACCCCGCGCTTCTGGTGCTCGACGAGCCGGTCTCGGCGCTTGACCTGTCGGTGCAGGCGCAGGTGCTGAACCTGCTCGCCGACCTGCAGGAAGAGTTCGGCCTGACCTATGTGTTCATCAGCCATGACCTGTCGGTGGTGCGCTACATCGCCGACGACGTGATGGTGATGCACAAGGGTGATGTGGTGGAACAGGGCACGCGCGACGAGATCTTCTCGAACCCTCGCCACCCCTACACCCAGCAGCTGTTCGCCGCGACCCCGGTCACCGACATCGCCGCGATCCGCGCCCGCGTCGAGCGCCGCAAGGCGCTGCTCGCCGCCCGCTGAGGCCGGCGGCCAGGAGTGAAACCCAAAGGGGGCCGGGCAGCGATGCCCGGCCCCTGCCCGTTCCGGCCCGGGCGGCATCGCTTGCCACCAAAATCGTTTGCAATGCCAATTATTTTGAGGCACAGGCAGCCGATGCGCATCGAGCCCGATTCCCCCCGCCTCCGCTTCGGATACCTTTTCGTCTCGCTTGGCCGTGCCTGGCGGCGCGTCGTCGACCATCGCCTCGCCGAGGCCGGGCTCAGCGACGCCACCTGGGCGCCGCTCGTCAACCTTGCCCGCCATGGCGACGGCATCAGCCAGACCGAGCTGGCCGCGCGGCTCGGCCTCGACGGCTCGAGCCTCGTGCGGCTGATCGACCTGCTCGCCGAGCGCGGTTTCGTCGAGCGTCAGATCGACCCCGCCGACCGCCGCGCCCGCCGGCTGCTGCTGACCGCGGCCGGCCGCGCCGAGGTCGAGCGCATCCTCGCCGAGCTTGGCCGGATCGAGACCGAGCTTCTGAGCGATGTCGACGAGGCCGAGATCGGCCGGATGCTGGATGCGATGGAACGGATCAAGGCCCGCACCGAGGCCATGCTCGACCGGGAGAAGACGAAATGACCGCCACCCTCGAACGCTATGGCTTCGATGCCGCCCGCACCGCCTTTGCCGGGCGCACCGCGGTCGCCGCCTGCATCGCCTTCATCGCCGGCTGGGCGCTCGGGCTCGAGCATCCGCAATGGTCGGCAATGGCGGTCTGGGCCGCCGCACAGCCGACGCGCGGGCAACTGCTGGAGAAGGGCTTCTTCCGCATCGCCGGCACGATCAGCGGCACGCTCGCCGGCATCGCGCTGGTGCTGGCGATGCAGATCCACCCGGCGCTTCTGGTTCTCGGCCTTGCGCTCTGGGTCGGGCTGTGCACCGCGATCGGCAACCTGCAACGCGGTTTTGTCGCCTATGGCACGGTGCTTGCGGGCTATACCGCGGCGATGGTGTCCCTGCTCGATGCCGCCCATCCCGAGCATGTGCTGCACCTCGGCGCCGACCGCTTCGCGACGGTGCTGACCGGCGTCGTCACCGCGATGGTGGTGGGCACCGTCTTCGCTCCGCCGGCGGCGCGCGGCGCGCTGCGCGCGCGCCTTGCCGCGCTGGTGGCCGACCTGCTCGAGGCCGCGGCGACACCCGCAAGCGACGCGCGCGCGCCGGCGCTGCTTGCCGAGATGTCGGCGATCGAGGACGGGCTCGACCCGCATGGCGCGGGCTCGTTCCGCTCGCGGCGCGACGTGCGGGCGGTGCGCTCGGTGCTGATCGCGGCGATGGCGCTGCTGCTGTGGCGGCGCGCGGCCGAAACCCTGCCCGCCGCCGTCGCGGCCGAGCTGCTGCGCGCCGCGCAGCTGCTGCGCGCCGATGCCCCCGAGGCCGCGGCCGAGGCGCTGACCCGCGCCGCCGCGGGCCGGCCCGACCTTGCCGAGACCCTCGCCCCCCTCGCCGCGGCACTGCACGGCTGGCTGCGCCCGGAGACCCCGCCGACCGAGACCGCCCTGCCGGTGGTGCTGCACCGCGACTGGATCGGCGCGCGCGAGGCGGGGCTGCGCGCCTTCGGCGGGCTGTTGCTGTTCGGCGTTATCTGGCAGCTCACCGGCTGGAGCGCCGGCGCCTACATGCTGCTTGGGCTGTCGGTGATGCTCTCGCTCTTCTCCACCTTCGAGAACCCCTCGGCGCAGATGCGCAACGTCTTCTATGGCCAGATCCTCGGCGTGATCGGCGCGCTTGCCTGCCGCTGGCTGGCCTGGCCGCTCGCCGGCAGCGAGCTGCAGATGATCCTGTCGACCCTGCCCTTCATCCTGATCGGTCCGCTCTTCGTCGGCCATCGCCGCACCGTGGCGGCAAGCTTCGACTACAACATGGTGCTGATGCTGATGCTGCAACCGCACTGGCCGCTGAGCGGCAGCTTTGAGGCCTCGCTTGCGGCGGGGCTGGCGGTGCTCGCCGGGCCGGTGGCGGCGATGGTCGCCTATCGCTTCGTCTATCCGACCAGCCTGCGGCGCCGGCAGGACACGCTGATCGCGATGATGCGGCGCGACCTTGGCGATCTGGCCGCCGACCCGCAGGCGCTGTCGCACCGGCAGGTGTGGCGGGCGCGGCTCTATCACCGGCTGCTGCGGCTGGTGCGGCTGTCAGGGCGTTCGGCCCGGGCGAGCGCCGAGGCGATGGAGATCGGGCTCGCGCTCGTCGGCCTTGGCCAGGCGGCGATGCGCGCGCATGAGATCGGGGCCTCGGGGGCGCCGCCGGCGCGCGCCGCGCGCGCGGTGCTTGCCCGCCTCGCGCGCTACCCGGCCGATCCGGGGCGCAGCAGCGCGGCACTGGCGCGGCTCGGCACGCGGCTGAGCGGGGCGGATGCCATGCTCTTCGCCGAGGCCGCCGCGCAGATCACCGCCCCCGCCGTCACCGGCCGCGCGGGCTGAGCCTCAGCCGTCGCAGCCGGGTGCCACCCAAAGCCGGATCGGCGCGCCCTCGGTCGCGCCGATCTCGCGGCAGGCACCCTCGGCGCAGAGCGTCCAGCCGCCAAGCGTGGCGCCCGAGGCGGCCAGGAAGACCTCGCGCTGCAGCGGCAGTTTCGGGAAGTAGTGCCAGCCGTCGGGTTCGAGGATCGCGTCGGGCGGCGCTTCCATGCCCGCCCCGGCGCTCGTCACCCGGGCCTCGACCGGGCGCAGCCCGGTGCCCGTGACCTCCCAGCGTTCCCACCAAGTGGTGTGCTGGACCGAATGGGTCCAGCTCAGGGTGAAGGTGCCGACGGCAAGGGCAAGCGCCTTGCCGCCGGCGAGGATGCACAGCGTCATGCCGCGGCCGGCGCGCCCTTGCGCCCGCGCAGCCAGATCAGCACCGCGACCAGCGCCGTGATGCCGAAACCCAGCTCGTCCGAGATCGGCAGGGCCACGATCAGCGACACGCCACCGGCGAAAGCCAGCACCCGCTCGTACCAGCGCAGCGGCATGTGCAGATAGCCCACCACCGCAAGGCCCCAGAGCGCGATCGCGATCACCGTCTTCGCCACGACATAGACGACCTCGACCGGATAGCCGAACTGCTGCGCCATCCAGCCGCCGTCCTGCAGCATCAGCGAGGGGGTGAAGACCGCCATGAACGGCACGATGAAGCCCGCCGCCGCCATCCGGATCGCCTGCAGCGAGATCTTCAGCCCCGAGGACTTGGCGATCGGCCCGGCGGCAAAGCACGCCAGCGCCACGGGCGGCGTCAGGTCGGCCATGATGCCGAAGTAGAACACGAACATGTGGCTGACGATCAGCGGCACGCCGAGTTCCAGCAGCGCGGGGCCGGCAAGCGACGAGGTGATGATGTAGTTCGGGATCGTCGGGATACCCATGCCAAGGACAAGGCAGGTGAGCATCGTCAGCACCAGCGACAGGAACAGGTTGTTGTGCCCGATCTGGATGATCGCCCCGATGAAGGTGGAGGCGATGCCGGTCAGCGTCAGCGTGCCGATGACGATGCCGACGATGGCACAGGCCATGCCGACGGGCAGCGCGTTGCGCGCCCCCTGCGCCAGCGCGTCACGCACGATCGCAAGGGTGTGCCGCCCGCCCTTGAACGGGATCGTCGCGATGACGAGCGCGCCGATCACCACGAAGAGCGCCTTCACCCCGAATTCGAGGAAGGAGGCACAGCCAAGGCCGAGCGCCAGCCAGAACACCACGCGGAAGGCCATCGGCCCCATCAGCGCGGCGAGCGGCGCACCGAGGATCAGCACGACCACCAGGCCAAGGCCCATGGTGCCCGCAAAGATCGGCGTATAGCCCGCAAACAGCAGATAGACGAGCGCGGCAAGCGGCAGCACCAGCGGCCATTGCTCTTTCACCGCGGTCCAGGGGTTCGGCAGGTCGGCCTTCGACATGCCCTTCAGCCCCATCCGGCCGGCTTCCAGATAGACCATCCAGAACACCACGCCGAAATAGAGCATCGCCGGAATGATCGCCGCCTTGACGATCTCCGCATAGGGCACGTTCAGGGTCTCGGCCATGATGAAGGCGACGGCGCCCATCACCGGCGGCATGATCTGCCCGCCCATCGAGGCGGTGGCCTCGACGCCGCCGGCAAAGGCCGAGCGGAAGCCGAATTTCTTCATCAGCGGGATGGTGAACTGGCCCGAGGCCACGACATTCGCCACGCCCGAGCCCGAGATCGTGCCCATCAGCGCCGAGGACAGCACCGCGACCTGCGCCGGGCCGCCGCGCAGATGGCCCACAAGGCCAAGCGCGAAGTCGTTGAACAGGTTCAGCATCCCCGCCCGTTCGAGGAAGGCCGCGAAGACGACGAAGATGAAGATGTAGGAGCTGCTGACATAGATCGGCGTGCCGTAGATGCCTTCGGTGCCGAAGGAAAAGTTCTCGACCAGCTGGGCAAAGTCATAGCCGCGGGTCTGGAACACGCCCGGCGCATATTCGCCGAAGGCGGCATAGGCCAGGAACAGCGAGGCGATGATCGCCAGCGGCCAGCCCATCAGCTGGCGCGAGGCGATGAAGACGACGACGATCAGCACCGTGCCGGTGACGAGGTCGGCCGTCGTCAGATAGCCGGTGCGCTGGATGATGTCGGTGTAGAAGATCCAGTTGTAGAGGCCGGTCGCGAAGCCGGCGAGGCCGACGATCCAGTACCAGATCTTGCCGAGCTTCGTCTTCATCACCAGGTTCGAGATGAGGACGCAGCCCAGAAGCACGAGGAAGCCGACGTGCAGCGCCCGCAGGATCTGGCTCGGCAGGGTGCCATAGGCGGCAACGAACAGCTGGAACAGCGAGAAGACGAAGGCGATCCAGAACGCGATCTTGCCGCTCAGCCCGTCGCCGAAGCCGGGCGGCAGCCCCTCGAGCGCCTCTTCGTGCTCGGGGTGTGCGGTGTCATGGATGGAATGGGATGCGGACATCAGGGGTCTCCGGCTGGGCAAGGGAAAAGCGGGCGCCGAGGGCGCCCGAAGGTCCGGGCGGCCGCGCCGCCCGGGGGTCCGGTCCTGCCCGGTTTACTTGATCAGACCGACTTCGCGGTAATAGCGCTCGGAGCCCGGATGCAGCGGGATCGAGAGCCCGTCGAGCGCATGCTCGAGCTTGATGTTCTTCGCCGCCGAATGCGCCGCCTCGAGCTTCGTCAGGCTCTCGAACAGCAGCTTGGTCATCTGATAGGCGGTGTCGTCGCTGACCCCCGCGCGGGTGACAAGCACGTTGCCCACGGCCGCGGTCGGGATGTCCTCGGTCTGGCCCTGATAGGTGCCCGCCGGGATCACCGCCGGCACGTAGGGGGCGCCGATCTTCTCGACGACTTCCTTCGGGATCGCGACGATGGTGATGTCATGGGTCGAGGCGAGGTCCTTGATGAAGGCGACGCCGAGGCCCGAGGACTGCAGCGTTGCCTGCAGCTGGCGGTTCTTGATCAGCTCGGCCGATTCCGCATAGGGCAGGTATTCGACCTTGCCGAGGTCGTCATAGCTCATCCCCGCCGCCTTGAAGATCTCGCGCGCATTCAGCTCGGTGCCCGAGGCCGGCGCGCCGACCGAAAGCGTCTTGCCCTTCAGGTCGTAGATCGTCTTGATCCCCGAATCCTTCTCGGCAACGATCTGGATGTAGTTCGGATAGATCGCGGCCAGCGCGCGCAGATCGGTCAGCGGCTTCGGGAAGCCCGCTTCCTTGTTGCCCTCCCAGCCCGCCTTCACCGAATCGCCGAGCGCGAAGGCCAGCTCCGCCTTCTTCGCGCCGAGCAGGTTCAGGTTCTCGACCGAAGCCTTGGTCGCCTGCACCTGGGTGCGCGCGCCCGAGATGTTCTCGCCGTAGATCTCCGACAGCGCCACGCCAAGCGGGTAATAGACCCCCGAGGTGCCGCCGGTGGCGATGTTGATGAATTCCGCCTGCGCCGCCGGCGCGATCAGCGCGGCTGCCGTCATCGCGGCGGAAAAGACCTTGGCCTTGAAACCGATCATGCGATTTCCTCCCCTTGCATTGGCTTCGATGGGCAGAAGCCTGACCGAGCGGACCCGTCGCGCAAAGAAATTTCGCGGCACGGCAAGGAATTCGTCATAATGATGCAATAATCTGATTTTGTTTCACTTTTTCGGCATGAAAATGTGATCCACGGGACAGAAACAGGCAACATCCCGCCCGGGCGAAATCCTGTGGCGAAATTCCGCCCGGCTCAGTCTGCCCGCAATCCGTATTTCGCAATCTTTTCGTTCAGCGTCCGGCGCGGGATGCCCAGCATTTCCGCCGCCTCCGAAGAACGCCCGTCATGCAGGCGCAGCGCCTCGGCGATCGCCTCCGCCTCGAAGCGCGCGACACGTTCGGGCAAGGTGCCGGCCTCGGGCGGCGCGGCGGCGACCGGCAGGCGCAGGCCCAGCACATGGCGCTCGGCCGCGGCCTTCAGCTCGGCGGCGTTGCCCGGCCAGTCCTGGCCCTCGAGAAGCCGCAGATCGGCATCGAGCAGCACCGGCACCGGCCGGCCGAAGCGCTCGGCCGCGTCCTCGACGAAGCGGGTGAACAGCAGCGCGATGTCCTCGCGCCGCTCGCGCAGCGGCGGCACCGCAAGGTCGATCGCCGTCAGCCGGTGATAGAGGTCGGCGCGGAACCGGCCGGCGGCGATCTCGGCGCCGATCTCGGCATGGGTCGCGGCAATCACCCGGATGTCGACGGGGCGCGGCGCGTTCGAGCCGATGCGCTCGATCGTGCGGTCCTGCAACACCCGCAGCAGCCGCGCCTGCAGCGCCGGGCTCAGCCGCTCGATGCCGTCGAAGAACACGGTGCCGCCGTTCGCGTGCTCGAGCTTGCCCACCCGCACCGCGGTGGTGCCGGCGACGAAGCCGCGCTCGTGGCCCAGGAGCTCGGCCTCGAAGGCCTGCTCGGGGCGCGGCGCGCAGTCGATCACCACGAAGGGCCGGCGGGCGCGGCGGCCGAAGTCGTGCATCGCCCGCGCGATCTCTTCCTTGCCCACCCCCGGCTCGCCGCGGATCAGCAGGTCGACCGGCAGATCGGCCAGCACCCGCACCGCCTCGCGACACGCCGCCATCGCCGGCGACACGCCCGCGAGCCGCGATTCAAGCCGCACCGAGGCGATCTCGGACCAGCGCGCCGCACGCACCTCGCGCCGCATCCGGCGCAGCTCGACCGCGCGGTCGATCGCCGCCACCAGATGCTCGGCAACATAGGGTTTCTCGATGAAGTCATGCGCGCCCTCGCGCATCACCTCGACCGCGACCGGCACATCGCCATGGCCGGACAGCAGGATCACCGGCAGGTCGGGGTCGGCCGCGCGCAGATGGCGCAGCACATCGCGCCCCTCGATCCCGGGCATACGCAGGTCGGTCACCACACAATCGGTCGCCGCCGGGTCGATTGCGGCCAGCGCCTTTTGCGGGTCGGTGAAGGTGGCGACGGCAAAGCCCGAGGCCTCGAGCCAGTCGGCCGCCGCCTCGCACAGCCGCGGCTCGTCGTCGATGAAGGCGATGGTGCCGCGCGTCATGGCTGTCCTCCGTCCCGGGGCGCGAAGAGCGGCAGCTCGAGCACGGTGAGCGTGCCGCCGCCCGGCCGCGCGCGAAAGCTGAACCCCGCCCCCATGTGATCGAGGATCGTGCGCACGATGGCAAGGCCAAGGCCCAGCCCCTCGCCGGTGACGCGGGTGGTGAAGAAGGGTTCGAACACCTTGTCGCGCAGCTCCTCGGGGATGCCGGGGCCGCGGTCGGCGAGGATCAGGGTCAGCCGCCCCGCCCCCACCTCGGCGCTCAGGGTGACGGACGTCGTGCCCCCCGCCCCCGCCGTCGCCTCGGCCGCGTTCAGCACGAGATTGGTCAGCACCTGCTGCAACTGGCCGGGGTTGCCGGCGACGGGCGGCAGATCGGCGGGCAGATCGGCCACGACCGGCACGGCGAGCTCGCGCAGCCGCGGCGCCAGCACCTCGAGCGCGGTGTCGAGCGCCGCGGCCACGCTGACCGGCGCGGCGGGTTCGGGCCGGGCGCGGGCGCCGAAGCGCTTCAGGCTGCGCACCATCTCCTGCATCCGCCGCAACAGCCCGCGCGCCGAGGCGAGGCTCTTCCCGGCCTTCGCCTGCGCGCCGGCGGCCAGATGCAGCTCGGCCGCCGCAAGGGTGTTGTCGAGCGCCGAAAGCGGCTGGCTCACCTCATGCACGATGGTCGAGGACATCCGCCCGAGCACCGCCAGTTTCGCCGCATGCACAAGGCTTTCATGGGTGCGGCGCAGCTCCTCCTCGGCGCGGCGACGCTCCTCGACCTCGCGCGCGAGGTCCGCGGTGCGCTCGGCCACCCGGCGCTCGAGCACATCGGCCTGTTCAAGCCGCATCCGCACGATCTGCCGGCGCTGACGCCAGAACAGGCCCGCCCCCGACAGAAGCGCCCCGCCAAGCGCCGTCATCGCCGCAACCAGCCAGGCGGTGGCGGTGGCCGGTGCCTCGGGCGCGGCCGCCAGCACCTGCCAGCCGTCGGGCTCGAGCCCCATCTGGGCCAGCCGCAACCGCTCGCCGCCCGCGACCAGCCGCCCGCCCTCAACCAAGGGCGCACTCGTCGCCACATCAAGCCCCTCATAACGCCGCTCGGCCGCGAGCTGCGCCACCGCCGCATCGGAAAGCGCATGCAGCGGCCGATAGCGCCAGTCGCGCCGCCCGGCGAGAAAGACGATGCCCAGCCCGTCCGCGAGCCCCACCGCCTCGTTCGCCCGCACCCAGGTCGCCTCGAGCGAGGCCATCTCGATCTTCACCACCGCAACGCCGATCGGATGCGCCGCCGGCCCGATCCGCACCGAGAGGAAATAGCCCGGCTTGCCGGTGGTGACGCCGACCGCGTAATAGCGCCCCTCGCCCGCCGACAGCGCCTCGCGGAAATAGGGGCGGAAGGCATAGACCTGGCCAAGAAAGCTGTCCGGCGTGTTCCAGTTCGAGGTCGCGACCGTGCGCCCCGCAGCGTCGAGCAGGAACAGCTCGTCGACATGCGACAGGTCGCGCACGGTCTGCAGATAGGCATTCGCCTCGTCCGCCGCCCGCGCATCGCCGCCATCGAGCAGCCGCAGGATGCGCGCATCCTGCCCGACGACCGAGGGCAGATAACGATAGCGCTCGATCTCGGACACCACGGCATAGCGCGTCACCGTCAGCCGGTCGGCCAGCTCCTGATCAAGGGCCGCAAGCGCCGTCGTGCGGGTGGCGACAAAGGCGCCGCCCGAAGCGGCAAGCGTCACCACGACCGCGGCGGCGATCAGGGCGTGCTGTGTTTCACCGGCCGGTCTGCGGATCACGGGGCGGGCTCCTTCGCTCTCGCCCGAGCTTTGCCCGCTTGCCGGCCGGGGTGCAAGCCGGGCCCCGGCGCGCGGCGGCACGGGGCCCGCATTCCGGCATTCGGGCGAGTCACGAGAAAAATCATAGATAATCCATTCGACCGATTTTTCTGAACGTCCGTTCAGGAAATCTGCGCATTCCCTCTGCTGCCGCGCGGTTACATCGCTGCACGTCCCGCCTCATATCCGAAAAATCATAGATAATTTTTAGAATGAAGAGGAACATCACGTCCCGTTATCAATAATCATCGCCACAACCCCGCAAGGAGGATGCGCATGACCCCCGAGACTCGCCCCGCCGCCGAGATCTACCACCAGCCGTTGATGGACCTCCTGTTCGAGGCGCAAACCGTCCATCGCGCCCATTTCGACCCGAACCGGGTGCAATGCTCGATGCTCGTCTCGATCAAGACCGGCGGCTGTCCAGAGGATTGTTCCTATTGCGCGCAATCGGCGCGCAACGGGTCGGAGCTGTCGGCCTCGAAGCTGATGGAGGTCGAGCGGGTGCTGGCCGAGGCGCGCCGGGCGAAGGCCGCGGGCGCCACGCGCTATTGCATGGGCGCCGCATGGCGCTCGCCGAAAGAGCGCGACATGCCCGCACTCGAGGCGATGATCCGCGGCGTCAAGGCGCTCGGGCTCGAGACCTGCATGACGCTCGGCATGCTCTCGGGCGAGCAGGCGGGGCGGCTGCGCGGCGCCGGGCTTGATTACTACAACCACAACATCGACACCTCGGAGCGCTTCTACCCCGAGATCATCACCACCCGCAGCTTTCAGGACCGGCTCGACACGCTCGCGGCGGTGCGCGCGGCGGGGATCTCGGTGTGCTCGGGCGGCATTCTGGGGCTCGGCGAGACCGCCGCAGACCGGATCGCGATGCTCGAGACGCTCGCCAATCTGCCCGAGCCGCCGCAATCGGTGCCGGTCAACATGCTGATGCCGATGGAAGGCACGCCCTTGGCCGAGGCACCGCGCCTCGACCCGATCGACCTCGTGCGCACCATCGCCACCGCCCGCATCCTGATGCCGCGCTCTTACGTCCGCCTCTCCGCCGGGCGCAGCGGGATGAGCGACGAGCTGCAGGCGATGTGCGTCTTCGCCGGCGCGAATTCGATCTTCGTGGGCGAGCGGCTGCTCACCGCCGACAACCCCGGCGAGGACAGCGACGCAGCGCTGTTCGTCCGGCTCGGCCTGACCGCCGAGACCGGCCCCGAGGTCGGGATCGAGGAGACGCCCGACGGCAGCTGCGACACCGGCTGCTGCGGCGGATGCGCGGCATGAGCGCCTTTCCCCGCCACGCCGCGGCGCTGCGCGCGCTCACCGCGCGCGGCCGGGGGCGCGTGCTGGCACCGGCGCGGGGGCTCGATTTCGCCTCGAACGACTATCTCGGCCTTGCGGCCTCCCCCCTCCTGCGCGACGCGGCCGCCGCAGCGCTGGCCCGCGGCGTGGCGATCGGCGCCGGCGGCTCGCGCCTGTTGCGCGGCAATGACCCCGAGCACGAGGCGCTCGAGGCCGAGGCTGCGGCCTTCTTCGGCGCCGAGGCCGCGCTCTTCATCGGCGGCGGCTTTCAGGCGAACCAGGCGATCTTTGCCACGCTGCCGATGCAGGGCGATCTGGTCCTGCACGATGCGCTGGTGCATGCAAGCGCGCATGAGGGGATGCGCCTTGGTCGCGCCGAGACCCGCGCCTTCGCCCATAATGACGTGACCGATGCCGCCGCGCAGATCGCCGCATGGCGGCGCGCCGGAGGCACCGGCCGGGTCTGGATCGCGGTCGAGAGCGTCTATTCGATGGAGGGCGATCTGGCGCCGCTTGCCGATCTCGCCGCCCTCGCCCGCGCCGATGACGCGGTCTTGGTGGTCGACGAGGCGCATGCGACCGGGGTCTTCGGCCCGCATGGCGCGGGGCTCGCGCATGGGCTGACCGACGTTGCGCTCGTGACGCTGCACACCGGCGGCAAGGGGCTTGGCGCCGCGGGCGCGCTGATCTGCGCCGAGCGGGTGCTGATCGAGACGCTGGTGAACCGCGCCCGGCCCTTCATCTTCGCCACCGCCCCGGCGCCGCTGACTGCGGCGATCCTGCGCGCGGCGCTGCGCGGGCTGGCCGAACATCCCGAACTGCAGGCGGCGGCGCAGGCGCGCATTGCCCATGCCAGGGCCGAGGCCACCCGGCTGTGCGGCCTGCCCCCCGCCGCCAGCCAGATCCTGCCGGTGATCGAGGGCGAGGACAGCCGCGCCCTCGCCCGCGCCGCGGCCCTTCAGGCGCGCGGCTTCGACGTCCGCGCAATCCGCCCGCCGACCGTGCCGCGCGGCACCGCGCGGCTGCGCCTCTCGCTCACCGGCTCGGTGGGCCCCGCCGAGATCACCGCGCTGTTCGAAACCCTCGCCCAGCTCAGGAGCATCCCATGAGCCGCCCCGAAACCGTCGTCGTCACCGGCACCGATACGGATATCGGCAAGACCGTGTTCAGCGCGGGCCTCACTGCCGCGCTGCAGGCAAGCTATTGGAAACCCGTGCAATCCGGGCTTGAAGGACCGACCGACAGCGACACCGTCGCGCGGCTTTCCGGCCGCCCCGTGCTGCCCGAGGCCTATCGGCTGCGCCTGCCCGCCTCGCCGCATCTGTCGGCCGCGCACGAGGGGATGGAGATCGCCCCCGCCCGCCTGACGCTGCCCGACGTGCCGGGGCCGCTGGTGGTCGAGGGCGCGGGCGGGCTGATGGTGCCGCTGACCCGCCGCATCCTCTTCCTCGACGTCATCGCCGGCTGGGGCGCGCCGGTGATCCTCGCCGCGCGCACCGCCCTTGGCACGATCAACCACACGCTTTTGTCGCTTGAGGCGCTGCGGGCGCGGCGCGTGCGGGTCGCGGGCGTGGTGTTTCTGGGCGAGGAGGTCGCCGACACCCGGTCGGTGATCTGCGAGATCGGCCGCGTCGCGACGCTCGGCCGGTTGCCGCGGCTTGACCCGCTCACGCCGGACACGCTCGCCGCGGCCTTCGCCGGGCTCGACCTGTCGCCGCTGCGCGAGGCGTGGTGATGGACCCGCTGGCGATCGACCGCACCCATCTGTGGCACCCCTACACCTCGATCGCCGCGCCGCAGCCGGTGCACCGGGTGCGCGCGGCCGAGGGGATCTGGCTCACCCTCGACGACGGCACGCGGATGATCGACGCGATGTCGTCATGGTGGTGCGTGGCGCATGGCCATCGCCACCCGCGACTGGTCGCGGCGCTCGAGGCGCAGCTGCACAGCCTGCCGCATGTGATGTTCGGCGGGCTGACGCATGATGCGGCGATCGGGCTGGCGCGGCGGCTGGTGGCGCTGCTGCCGCCGGGGCTCGACCGGATCTTTTGCTGTGACAGCGGCTCGGTCGCGGTCGAGGTGGCGCTGAAGATGGCGGTGCAGGCGCAGCGCGCGCGCGGTGCCCGTGGCCGCACCCGCTTTGCCACGGTGCGCGGCGGCTATCACGGCGACACCTGGTCCGCGATGAGCCTGTGCGACCCGGTCACCGGCATGCACGGCCATTTCGGCGCGGCGCTGGCGGTACAACATTTCGCCCCCGCGCCGCCGGTCGCCTTCGGCGCCGACTGGCCCGAGGACCCGGCCCGAAACGGGCTTGGCGCGGTGGCGGCGCTCTTCGAGGACAAGGGCGCCGAGATCGCCGGTTTCATCCTCGAACCCGTGATGCAGGGCGCGGGCGGGATGCGGTTCTACCACCCCGCCTTCCTGCGCGGGCTGCGCGCGCTGTGCGACCGGCACGGGGTGATCCTGATCTTCGACGAGATCGCCACCGGCTTTGGCCGCACCGGGCGGATGTTCGCGATGGAACACGCCGGGGTCACGCCCGACATCCTGTGTCTGGGCAAGGCGCTGACCGGCGGCATGATGAGCCTGGCGGTCACCGTCGCGTCCAGCGCGATCGCGGCCGAGATCTCGGCGGGCGATCCCGGGGTGCTGATGCACGGGCCGACCTTCATGGCGAACCCGCTCGCCTGTGCGGCGGCCTGCGCAAGCCTCGATCTGCTGGCAGAGACCGACTGGCAGGGCGCCGTCGCCCGGATCGGAGCGCAGCTTGCCCGCGAACTTGCCCCCGCCCGCGACCTGCCGGGCGTGGCCGATGTCCGCACATTGGGCGCGATCGGGGTGATCGAGATGCGCGCCCCCCTCGACAGCGCGCAGGTGCATGGGTTTTGCCGCGCGGCCGGGGTCTGGCTGCGCCCCTTCGGGCGGCTCCTCTACACCATGCCGCCCTTCGTCACCGGGCCCGAAGACGTCTCGCGCATCACCGATGCGATGCTTTCCATCGCGAGGCAGGCGGCATGAGGGCGGAATGGCTGAGCCGTGCGGGCCGGGGCGAGTTGCTGCTCGTCCTTGGCGGATGGGCAGTCGGGGCCGAGCCCTTCCGGCACCTCGAGACCGCGGCCGACGTGCTGGTGCTGAGCGACTATCGCGCCCTCGACTGGCACGACGCGGTGACGGCGGGCTATGACCGCGTCACCCTTGTCGCCTATTCCTTCGGCGTCGCAGCGGCGGGCGCAGTGCTCGCGCAACTGACCCGCCCGCCCGTGCACCTCCACGCCTTTTGCGGCTCGCCCTTCCCCTGCGACGCGCGCCGCGGCATCGCGCCCGGGGTGCTGCGCGCCACGGCCGAGGGGCTGTCGGAGGCAAGCCTTGCCCGCTTTGCCCGCCGCGCCGGCGCGCCCGTGCCCGCCCCCGACATCGCCGCGCTGCGCGACGAGCTTTGCGCCGTCGCCGCCCGCCCGCCCGCGCCGGTGCCCGCCTTCGACCGGATCACCCTTGCCCGTCGCGACCGGATCTTCGCCCCCGCGGCGCTGACGCTTGCCTGGGCCGATCAGGCCTCGCGGCTGCGCTGGACCGAGACCGGCCATAACCCCTTCGCCGGCTGGCAAAGCTGGACGGAGGCGCAGGCATGAGCCGGCTCCCCCCGCGCGTCGCGCACAGCTTCGCCCGCGGCGCAGGCAGCTATCACGATGCGGCCGTGGCGCAGCGCGAGATCGCCGCAAGGCTGTTTGCCAGGCTGTGCGCCGCGGCGGGGCCGAAGCGGTTCGCCCGCGTGCTCGAGGCCGGCTGCGGCAGCGGGCATCTGAGCCGCCACCTTGCCACGTTCGCCCCCGACGTGCTCTGGCTCAACGACCTGAGCACGCCGCCGCCCGCCCTGCCCCGCGCCGTGGCACTGCCCGGCGACATCGCGCGGATCGCGCTGCCCGCCAAGCTCGACCTCGTCGCCTCCTCCTCGATGATCCAATGGCTCGAGGACCCGGGCGCGGGCATCGCACGGCTGGCCGGCAGGGTCGCACCGGGCGGGTTTCTGGCGCTCTCGGGCTTCGGTCCCGGCCATTTCCCCGAGCTGCGCGCGCTTGGCAGCTGCGCCGGCGCGCCGTCGTGTCTGAGCGGTGCCGGGCTGGCGGCGCTTCTGCCGGCGGGCTGGCAGGTCGCGGGGGTGGGAGACTGGCCGATCACACTGCGGTTCGAGAGCGCGCTTGCGGTGTTGCAGCATCTGCGTGCGACCGGGGTGAATGCGCGGGCGGGGCAGATCCGCTCGCGCGGCGCGTTGCAGCGGTTCCTGCACGCCTACGAGGCGCGCTTTGCCACACCCGAAGGCGTGCCGCTGACCTATGCCGCAAGCTGGCTGGTCGCGCGCCGCGCGTCTTAGCTCATCCGCGACAGGTGACGTTCCAGCACCGCGCCCGCGGCCTTCGGGTCGCGCCGCCGGATCGCCGCCATGATCGCGTGATGATCGGGGTCGATGCGCGGCCGCCAGCGTTCCTTGTAATGCACCAGCTGATAGCGCGCGGCGAGCAGTTGCAGGTTCGCCACCTCCTCCTGCAGCCGCGGCATGCCGCAGCCGGCATAGGTGGCGCTGTGGAAGGCGCGGTTCGCCTCTTCCCAGTCGAAGATGTTCTGCGCCGCATCGCAGACACGTCGCGCGGCCTCGGCCTCGGCGATCTGCACCGGGCTCAGATGCGGCACCGAATGACGCAGCGCGAGCGGTTCGAGCACGCCGCGCATCGCCCGCAGCTCGCGCTGCGCGGCCGGGTCGAGCGGCGCGACGCGCACGCCGCGATTGGGTTCGCTGACCGCCAGCCCCTTGCCGACGAGGCGCAGGAAGGCCTCGCGCACCGGCACATGGCTGGTGCCGAATTCCTCGGCGATATGGTCCTGACGCAGCCGCTCGCCGGCGATCAGCTCGCCACGGATGATGCGGAAGATCAGCTCCTCGGCGATGCGGCCGGAAGTCGGCTGGCGTGTCTCGGTCATCGGCGGCCCCGGCGCTGTGCCCCGCCCGCGGCGGGGGTCAGGGGCATTTAGACCGGCGCAGGCGCCGATGCCAACCGCCTACCAGCGGGCAAGCCCCGCGCCGTGCAGCGCCGCCTCGGCCAGAAGCGCGCAGAAATGCAGGAAGAGATAGGAGAGCGACAGCCGGAACAGCCGCTTCTCGGCCGCCTGGCCATCGGCCTCGGCGGCGGCCTCGGGGCGGCGGAAGACCCGCCAGGCGCCGGCGAGGAAGCGCAGGTTCAGCCCCGCCGCCACGGTCAGATAGACCGGCCCGCCGATCGCCGTCAGCCCGAGCGCGAGCGAGGCCGGGATCAGCAGCAGGGTATAGCCGAGGATGTGATTGCGCGTGACGCGCCGGCCATGCGTCTCGGTCAGCATCGGGATGCCGGCGCGGCCGTAGTCCGACTTGACGAAGAGCGCGAGCGCCCAGAAATGCGGCGGCGTCCACATGAAGATCAGCGCGAACATCAAAAGGCTCTCGAGCGAGACGCCGCCCGTCGCCACCGCCCAGCCGATCATCGGCGGAAAGGCCCCGGCGGCACCGCCGATCACGATGTTCTGCGGCGTCGAGCGCTTCAGCCAGATCGAATAGATCACCACGTAGAAGAAGATGGTGAAGGCCAGCAGCGCCGCGGCGATGCCATTCGCCACCACCGCGAGCAGCCCGACCGACAGCACCGACAGCGCCAGCCCGATCGCCAGCGCCTCGCCCGCGGCCACCCGGCCCGCCGGGATCGGCCGGCCGGCGGTGCGCTTCATCTTGGCGTCGATGTCGGCATCCCACCACATGTTCAGCGCGCCCGAGGCGCCGCCGCCCACCGCAATGCAGGCAATCGCCATTGCGGCGCGCAGCGGGTCGAGGTGGCCCGGCGCGACCAGCATGCCGACGAGCGCGGTGAAGACGACAAGCGACATCACCCGCGGCTTCAGCAGCACGATGTAATCGCCCGCGCGGGCCGGGCCCGGCGGCCCCTCGGCGCGGGTCGGATCGGCGATCTGCTGCGTCCTCATGTCCACTTGCCCCTGCTGGTCCCGCAACGGACGGGAGTCGGGGCTTGATATGACACGGCGCCGCATCGGGGCAAGGCGCAGGGGCATCGGCGGGGCTTTGCTCACGCAAGCGTGCGCAGTTGCGCCAACCGACTCGGAGCAGCCGGGTTTTGCGCCCTGGACGCACAAAACCCGGGCAACACCCGGTTTCCGTCGCGCGCGGCGGATCACGCCGTGTCACGAATGCGCGAGAATTTTTCTCAAAATTGGGCTTTCAAGACCGTGCGACAGAATGTCGCGGCGCATAATGTCGCATCGCATCCTAGCCCGATAGCGCAAACGCGCCCGGCCTGCCCGCCTCCCCGGCCCGCAGCCGCGCCCGGACAAGCTCAAGAGGCAAGACTTGCTCAGATCACCGAAACTCCTGCTGGCGACGGCTGGCGCATTCGCGCTTTCCGGCTGCCAGTTCGACGTTCTGTCGCCCCAGGGCTGGGTCGCAGGACAAGAGCGCAACCTGCTGGTCATCGCGACCCTGCTGATGCTGATCGTGATCGTGCCGGTGCTGTTCATGGCGGTCTACTTCCCGCTGCGATACCGCGCCGACCGTCCCGACAGCACCGATTACGACCCCGAGTTCACCCATTCGAACACGCTCGAGGTGGTGGTCTGGGGCGTGCCGATCCTGATCATCCTCGCGCTTGGCGCGGTGACCTGGATCTACACCCACCGGCTCGACCCCTATCGCGACCTGAGCGCGCTGAACGCCGGCACCCCGGTCGAGGTCGAGGCCGTCTCGCTCGACTGGAAATGGCTGTTCATCTATCCCGAGCTCGGCGTCGCCTCGGTGAACGAGCTGGCCATTCCCGCCGGCCGGCCGGTCAACTTCCGGCTCAGCTCCTCGACGGTGATGAACACGCTCTCGATCCCCGCGCTTGGCGGCATGGTCTATGCCATGGCCGGGATGGAGACCCAGCTGCACCTGATCGCCGACGCTCCCGGCACCTTCGCCGGCCGCTCGGCGCATTACTCGGGTCCGGGCTTCTCGCAGATGACCTTCGACACCCGCGCGATGAGCGAGGACGATTTCAACGCCTGGGTGGCGGCGGCGAAGGCCAGCCCCGAGGCGCTGACCCGCGACACCTATCTGGCACTCGAGCGGCCGACCATCGGCGAGCCGGTGCGGCATTACGGTTCGGTCGAGGACGGGCTTTTCGCCCGCATCGTCGGGCTTTGCGTCGAGGCCGGCAAGGTCTGCGTCGGCGACATGATGATGCAGGACAAGATGGGCGGCGGCGGGCTGAACGGCATCGCGAACGCGCCCGCCTACAGCTATGACCGCGCCCGCGCGATCGACGGTTTCGGCAATCCGCTCGACCTGCCCGCGCCCGAGCCGAAGGCCTTCCACGAGGCCTTCCTGACCAACCCCGACCTGATCTGCGGCACCGGCCGCACGGAGGCTGCGATCCATGTCAACTGAAGTTGCAAACGCCGGCGAGGTGATCTCCCCGATCTTCGGGCGCCTGACCCTCGACTGGATCCCCTATCACGAACCGATCCTGATCGGCACCTTCGCGGGCGTCGCGCTTGGCGGCATCGCCGTTCTGGCGCTGATGACCTATTTCCGGCTGTGGATGCCGCTGTGGCGCGACTGGGTCACCTCGGTCGACCACAAGAAGATCGGCATCATGTACATGGTGCTCGGCTTCATCATGATGGTGCGCGGCTTTGCCGATGCGCTGATGATGCGCGCGCAGCAGGCGATGGCCGCGGGCGGCGCGGCGGGCTATCTGCCGCCGCACCACTTCGACCAGGTCTTCACCGCGCATGGCGTGATCATGATCTTCTTCGTCGCCATGGCCTTCGTGACCGGGGTGATGAACTATGTCATGCCGGCGCAGATCGGTGCGCGCGACGTGGCCTTCCCGTTCCTGAACAACTTCTCGTTCTGGATGACGGTGGCGGGCGCGCTCCTCGTGAACATCTCGCTTTTCATCGGCGAGTTCGGGCGCGTCGGCTGGCTGGCCTTCCCGCCGCTCTCGGGCTCGGCCTATTCGACCGGGCCGGGCATGGACTACTATCTGTGGTCGCTGCAGATCGCCGGCATCGGCACGACGCTCTCCGGCATCAACCTGATCGCCACCATCCTGAAGATGCGCGCGCCGGGGATGAAGCTGATGGACATGTCGGTCTTCACCTGGACGACGCTGTGCACCAACGTGCTGATCGTCGCGGCCTTCCCGGTGCTGACCGCCTCGCTCGCGCTGCTGACCCTCGACCGCTATCTCGGCATGCATTTCTTCACCAATGACTTTGGTGGCAATGCGATGATGTACATCAACCTGATCTGGATCTGGGGCCACCCGGAAGTCTACATCCTGATCATCCCCTGCTTCGGCATCTTCTCGGAAATCGTCGCCACCTTCTCGGGCAAGCCGCTGTTCGGCTACAAGGCGATGGTCTGGGCCACCGCCTGCATCACGGTGCTGAGCTTCGTCGTCTGGCTGCACCACTTCTTCACCATGGGCTCGGGCGCGAACGTCAACACCTTCTTCGGCATCACCACGATGATCATCTCGGTGCCGACGGGGGTGAAGATCTTCAACTGGCTGTTCACCATGTACAAGGGCCAGGTCCGGCTTGAAGTGCCGATGCTGTGGACGATCGGCTTCCTCGTGACCTTCACCATCGGCGGCATGACCGGCGTTCTGCTGGCGGTTCCGCCGGTCGACTTCCAGCTCCACAACACGCTGTTCCTGATCGCCCACTTCCACAACGTGATCATCGGCGGCGTGGTCTTCGCGGTCTATGCCGCGGTCAGCTACTGGTGGCCCAAGGCCTTCGGCTTCAAGCTCGACGACCGGCTCGGCAAGGCAACCTTCTGGTTCTGGTTCATCGGCTTCTGGTTCGCCTTCATGCCGCTTTATGCGCTTGGCCTGATGGGCGTCACGCGGCGGATGAACTCCTATGCCGATGCCGCCTGGCAGCCCTATTTCATCGTCGCGGCCTTCGGCGCGCTGCTGATCCTGTGCGGCATCATCTGCACCTTCGCGAACTTCGGCTACTCGATCCTGAACCGCAAGAAGCTCGCCTGCGGGCCCGACCCGTGGAACGGCCGCACCCTTGAATGGGCGATGCAGTCGCCGCCCGCGCCCTACAATTTCCCGCAGGAAATCCATGTGCGCGGCCGTGACGAGTTCTGGCGGATGAAGCAGGAAGGCTTCACCTGGGCGCAAAGCTATGCGCCGATCCACATGCCGAAGAACACCGCGACCGGCGTTCTGCTGGCGGCCTTCGCCCTCGTCCTCGGCTTCGCGATGGTGTGGTACATCTGGTGGCTGGCCGGCCTTGCCTTCCTCGCGATGCTCGCCATCGGCATCGGTCACACCTTCAACTACAACCGCGACTACTTCATCCCGGCGACCACCGTTGCCGCGACCGAAGCGAAAGGAGCGACGGCATGACCCCGTTCGACGCCACCCGGGTCGGGGCGATCCCCGGCCTCGCCGCCGCGCAGGCCCATGACCATGACCACGGCGCCGGCCATTCCAGCCCGACCGCGATCGGGTTCTGGATCTACCTGATGAGCGACTGCATCATCTTCGGTTGCCTGTTCGCGACCTATGCGGTGCTCGGCGGCAACTATGCCGGCGGCCCCGGCCCGAAGGACCTGTTCGAGCCCGGCTTCGTCGCGGTGGAAACCGCGCTGCTGCTGATCTCCTCGGTCACCTTCGGCCTCGCGATGCTGAAGGCCGAGGCGGGCGCCCGCGGCGCCACCATGGCCTGGCTGGTGGTCACCGCGCTCTTCGGTGCGGGTTTCATCGGCATGGAAGTCTACGAGTTCCGCCACCTCGTGCATATCGGCGCGGGGCCGGACCGCTCGGCCTTCCTGTCGGCCTTCTTCGCGCTTGTCGGCACCCATGGGCTGCACGTCACCGCGGGCCTGATCTGGCTGGTCACCCTGCTCGTGCAAGTGGGCCAGCGCGGTCTGGTGCCGGCGAACATGCAGCGGCTCTCGACGCTCAGCATGTTCTGGCACTTCCTCGACCTCGTCTGGATCGGGGTCTTCTCCTTCGTCTATCTGGTGAGGCTGATCTGATGAGCGCACATACGCAACACGGCAGCCACGGCAGCATGGGCACGCTGATGACGGGCTTTGCCCTTGCGGCGCTGCTGACCATCGTTCCCTTCGCGCTGGTGATGGGAGAGGTGCAGATCAGCCGCATCGCGATGATCGGCATCATCATGGGGCTCGCCGCGGTGCAGATCCTCGTGCACCTGGTGTTCTTCCTGCACGTGAACCGCTCGGCCGAAGGGGGCTGGACGCTCGCCGCCTCGATCTTCTCGGTGATCATCCTCGTCATCGTGCTCGCCGGCTCGCTCTGGGTCATGCACAACATGAACGAGAACATGATGCCGATGCCTGACATGGATCACATGATGAACCTGCAATCGCAGCAGGGCTGAGCCCCGCCTGCGTGACGCATCCCGACGGGGCCGGTCTTCCGGCCCCGTTCGCATGAGGAGAAAGACGATGTCCCGCCCCCGCCGCCCTGCCCGCCTGATCCTGACCGCCCTGCTTGCCGCCCTCGGCATCGCCGGCTTCTCGGCGCTTGGCCTGTGGCAGATCGAGCGCCTGCACTGGAAGCTCGACCTGATCGCCCGTGTCGATGCCCGCGTCCATGCCGAACCGGTGCCCGCCCCCGGCCTCGCCGACTGGCCCGGGATCAGCGCCGAAAGCGCCGAATATCGCCGGGTCACCCTCTCGGGGCGGTTCCTCAACGCCGACACGGTGCTGATCTACACGCCGTCCGATTACGGCCCGGCCGACTGGGTGCTGACCCCGCTTGCGCGCGACGACGGCACCGTGGTGATGGTCAACCGCGGCGTCGTGCCCGACGACATCGCCCGCGCCGGCGGTTTCACCACGCCCGAGGGGTCGGTGACGGTGACCGGCCTGCTGCGGATGCCCGAGAACCACGGCTGGCTGTTTTCGCGCGAGAACGATCCGGCGGCGCGCAAATGGTATCGCCGCGACATCGGCTCGATCACCGCGACGCTGGGCCTGAGCCCCGCCGCGCCCTATTTCGTCGATGCCGAGCTTGGCGATCCCGCCGCCTGGCCGCGCGGCGGGCAGACCGTGGTGGCCTTCCGCAATGCCCATCTCAGCTATGCGCTGACCTGGTTCGCGCTCGCTGCGGTGGTGGCGCTTGGCGCCGGGCTCGTCCTCCGGCACGAGCTGCGCGGCCGCGGCTGAGCCCTTCCCTGCCGCCCCGCACGCGGCTATCCTGCCCGCATGAGCGACACCCAAATCCCCGGCTTCCCGCTGCGCCCGGGCCGCGTCCACGAGGTCTGCGGCGCCGGCGCCACCGCCTTCGCCGCGATCTGCGCCGCCCCGGGCACCGGGCCGGTGCTGTGGATCCGCGAGGATCGCGCGCGCGAGGCGCTGAGCCCGCAGGGCCTGCTGCCCTTCCTCGACCCCGCCCGCCTGCTGATCGCCCAGACCCGCAGCCAGACCGACAGCCTCGCCGTGGCCGAGGAGGCGCTGAAGGACGGCACCGTGCCGCTCGTCGTGCTCGCCGTCACCCGCCCGCTCGACCTGCGCGAGGGGCGGCGGCTGCAGCTGGCCGCGGGCGCAGGCGGCGCCACCGGGCTGTGCCTGATCCCCGAGGGCATGGGCAGCAACGCCGCCGAGACGCGCTGGCGCGCCGAGCCCCGCCTCGATCCGCGGCCGGCCCGGGACTCGACTCCCTTCCGCTGGGAAAGTATAAAGAACAAATCGGGAACGATTGGGGTCTGGGATGTTCTGTGGGAAGCAGCGACGCATCGTCTGCGTGTGGTTTCCCCGTCTCGCGAGTGACGGGGCGCTGCGCGCGCACCCGCTCGAGGGCCCCTTCGCGCTGACCCTGCGCCAGGGCAATGCCGAACGGCTGCATTGCCTGAACCGCGCGGCCGAGGCGGCGGGGCTGTTTCGCGGCATGGCGCTCGCCGAGGCGCGGGTGTTCTGCGCCGCGCTGCAGACCCACCCGGCCGATCTGCACCGCGAGGCACAGCTTCTGGCGGCGCTGCGCCGCTGGGCCACGCGCTACAGCCCCTGGGTCGGGCTTGACGGCGAGGACGGGCTCGCCCTCGACATCACCGGCGCGGCACATCTCTTCGGGGGCGAGGCGGGGCTTCTGGCCGATCTGCGCGCGCGGCTGTCGCGGGCGGGGTTCAGCGCCTGCCTCGGCCTTGCCTCGAGCCGCGGCGCGGCCTGGGCGCTCGCCCATCACGGCGAGGGCGTGGCGCCGCCCGGCGCAGACCTCACCGCCATTGCCGGGCTGCCGGTCGCGGCGCTGCGGCTCGCGCCCGAGACGGTGACGGCCTTGCAACGGCTTGGCCTGCGCCACGTCGGAGACCTCGCCCGCACCCCGCGCGCGCCCCTCGCCCGCCGCTTCGGTGCCGCGCTGCTCGACCGGCTCGACGCTGCGACCGGCGCCGCCCCCGAGCCCGTCTCTCCGGGCGCCGAGCCCCCCCGCTTCGCGCTGCGCCTGACCCTGCCCGAACCGATCGGCCTTGCCGCCGACGTGCAGGCGGGCACCGCGCGGCTGCTGGCGGCGCTGTGCGAGCGGCTGGCCGCGCAGGAGGCCGGGGCGCGGGTGCTGCGCCTGACCCTGCGCCGCGTCGACCGCGACACGCGCGAGGTCGAGCTGCGCCTTGCCGCCGCGCTGCGCGACCCGGCGCGGATCTTGCCGCTTTTCAGCCGCGGGATCGAGACGGTCGACGCGGGCTTCGGCATCGACCAGCTGCGGCTCGAGGCGGTGCAGGTCGAGCCGCTGCCCGCCGAGCAGCAGGGCAGCCGCACCGCCCCGGGCGATCCCGCCCGGCTTGGCGATCTGCTCAGCCGGATCGGCACCCGGATCGGGCTCGAGAACATCCTGCGCCTGCTGCCCGCCGACAGCCATGTGCCCGAGCGCGGCTTCCTCACCGCCCCCGCCGCCTTCTCGCGCCCCGCCCGCGGCTGGACCAGCCCGCGCCCGCGCCCGCTCGTCCTGTTCCCGCCCGAACCCGTCACCGCCACCGGCAGCACCCCGCCGCGCAGCTTCCGCTGGCGCCGGATGGCGCTCAGCACCGCCCGCGCCGAGGGGCCGGAACGGCTTGCGCCGGAATGGTGGTTCGACGATCCCGCCTGGCGCAGCGGGCTGCGCGACTATTGGCGGATCGAGACCCGGCAGGGCCGCCGGCTGTGGCTGTTTCACACCCCGCAGGAGCCGGGCTGGTGGGTGCAGGGCGAATTCGCATGACCGCCGCGCCCCCGCCCGGGCCGCCCTCGCCCCGACCGGTCGAACCGCCCGCAACCGCCGAAACCACGGCTGTGCCCGTTCCCGGCTGCCCTGCCCCCCCGGCGCAGACGGCCGCCCGATCCTGCACCTCTGCCGCCCCCCCGGGCTTTCTCCTTGCTGCAAAGACCTCGGGGGAGGCGCCGGCAGGCGCCGGGGGCAGCGCCCCCTCTGCCGCCCCCGGCACCGAACCCCCGACCTATGCCGAGCTCTGCATCACCTCGAACTTCACCTTCCTCACCGGCGCCTCCCACCCCGAGGAGCTGGTGGTGCGCGCGGCCGAGCTCGGGCTCGGCGCGATCGCGATCACCGACCGCAACTCGGTCGCGGGCGTGGTGCGGGCCTGGACCGCGCTGAAGGTGCTGCGCGAGCAGGCGCAGGCGGCGGTGCGCTCGGCGCGCCAGCTTGATCCCTCCTCGCGGCAGGAGCTGTCGCCCGCCACGCCCTGCCCTGCCGCGCCCGCCGCCCCCCTGCCGCGGCTGATCGCCGGGGCGCGGCTGGTGCTGAGCGATTGCCCGGTCGAATGGCTTGCCCTGCCGATCGACCGCGCCGGCTGGAGCGGGCTGACGCAGCTGATCACCCTCGGCCGGCGGCGCGCGCCGAAGGGCGCCTGCGCGCTCGGGCTCGATGACCTGATCGCCCGCGGCGCGGGTCTCGTGCTGATCGCGCTGCCGCCCGCCGACACGGCCGCCGCGCTTGGCCCGCTCACGCAGCTGCAGCGCCGCTTCCCGGGGCAGGTCTTCACCGGCGCCGCGCCGCGCTATGACGGCTCCGACCAGACCTGGTTCGATGCCTGCGCGGCGCTGGCGCTGGCCGCCTCGGCGCCGATGGTGGCCGTGGGCGATGTGCTGATGCACCGCGCCGCACGCCGGCCGCTTGCCGATGTGCTCACCTGCCTGCGCGAGGGCTGCACCATCGACACGATCGGCACCCGCGCCCTGCCGAATGCCGAGCGCCGGCTGAAGGGCGCGCCCGACATGGCGCGCCTCTTCCGCCGCCACCCCGCCGCGCTGCGCCGCACGCTCGAGATCGCGGCGCGCTGCGCCTTCGATCTGGGCGAGCTCAGCTATCAATACCCCGACGAGGTGGAGAACGGCGAACCGCCGCAGGCCCGGCTCGAACGGCTGACCCGCGAGGGCCTGGCCCGGCGCTGCCCCGCGGGCATCCCCGAGCGCTACCACGCCCTTGCCCGCAAGGAACTCGCTCTGGTCGGCGAGCTCGGCTATGCGCCCTATTTCCTCACCGTCCACGACATCGTCGCCTTCGCCCGCTCGCGTGCGATCCTGTGTCAGGGCCGCGGCTCGGCGGCGAATTCGATCATCTGCTGGGCGCTCGGCATCACCGATGTCAGCCCCGAGATGATCGGCATGGTGTTCGAGCGCTTCATCTCGCGCCACCGCGGCGAACCGCCCGACATCGACGTCGATTTCGAGCACGAGCGACGCGAGGAGGTGATCCAGTGGATCTATGCCCGCTATGGCCGCGAGCGCGCGGGGCTGTGCGCCACCGTCATCCATTTCCGCACCCGCGCCGCGATCCGCGAGGTCGGCAAGGTGATGGGGCTTTCGGCCGATGTCACGGCGGCGCTCTCGGGGCAGATCTGGGGCAGCTCGAACGCCGGGCCCGACCCCGCCCGGCTGCGCGAGCTCGGGCTGAACCCCGACGACCGGCGCCTCGCCCGCACCGTCGCGCTGATCGCCGAGATCATCGGCTTTCCGCGCCACCTGAGCCAGCATGTCGGCGGTTTCGTCATCACCCGCGACCGGCTCGATGCGCTGTGCCCGATCGAGAACGCGGCGATGGAGGGGCGCACGGTGATCGAATGGGACAAGGACGACATCGACGCGCTTGGCATCCTGAAGGTCGACGTGCTCAGCCTCGGCATGCTCAGCTGCCTGCGCAAGGCCTTCGCGCTGCTCGCCGAGACCGGCGGCGGCCCCGCGCTTTCCCTTGCCACCGTGCCGCAGGAGGACGGCGCCACCTACCGGATGCTGACGCGCGCCGATGCCGTGGGGGTGTTCCAGGTCGAAAGCCGGGCACAGATGAACTTCCTGCCGCGGATGAAGCCCGCCACCTTCTACGATCTGGTGATCGAGGTGGCGATCGTCCGCCCCGGCCCGATTCAGGGCGGCATGGTCAAACCCTATATCCGCCGTCGTCAGGGGCTCGAGGCGCCCGAGCCCTTCGGCCCGGCGCTCGCTGCGGTCACCGCAAAGACCCTCGGCGTGCCGCTGTTTCAGGAACAGGCGATGCAGATCGCGGTGGTCGGCGCCGGCTATACCGCCGAGGAGGCCGACCAGCTGCGCCGCTCGCTCGCCTCGTTCCGCCGCATGGGCACGATCGGCGCCCATCACGCCCGCTTCGTCGGCGGGATGGAGGCGAACGGCTATTCGCGCGAGGTGGCCGAGGCCTGTTTCGCGCAGATCGAGGGCTTTGCCGATTACGGTTTCCCCGAAAGCCATGCCGCCGCCTTCGCGATGCTGACCTATGTCTCGGCCTGGCTGAAATGCCACCACCCGGCGATCTTCGCCTGCGCGCTGCTGAACAGCCAGCCGATGGGGTTTTACGCCCCCGCCCAGATCGTGCGCGATCTGCGCGAGCACGGGGTCGAGGTGCGGCCGGTCTGCGTCAACCGCTCGGGCTGGGACAACAGCCTCGAGCGGCGCGGCGACGGCCGGCTGGCGCTGCGGCTCGGCTTCCGGCAGATCCGCGGCTTCCGCGAGGAAGAGGCGGGCTGGATCGTCGCCGCCCGCGGCAACGGCTATCCCGACCCCGAAAGCCTGTGGCTGCGCGCCGGCACCCGCGCCCCCACGCTCGAGCGTCTGGCCGAGGCCGACGCCTTCGCCGGCATGGGGCTGACCCGGCGCGATGCGCTCTGGGCGGTGCGGGCGATCCGGGCGCCGGCGCCGCTGCCGCTCTTTGCCGACCCGCTCGATGGCGAGGGCGGGGTCGAGCCCGCGGTCGAGCTGCCGCCGATGCATCTGGGCGAGGAGGTGGTCGAGGATTACGTCGCGCTGCGCCTGACCTTGCGCGCCCATCCGATGGAGCTGTTGAGGCCCGGGATCGCGGGGCTGATCCCGGCGGCAGATCTCGCCACCGCGCCGCCGCAGCGGGTCTCAGTGTGCGGCCTCGTCATCACCCGGCAGCGGCCCGGCACCGCCTCGGGCGTGGTCTTCCTCACCCTCGAGGACGAGACCGGCACCGCGAATGTGGTGGTCTGGCGCGCCGTCTATGCGCGCTTTCGCCGCGCGGTGATCGGCGGGCGGCTGCTGCGGGTGAGCGGCCGGCTCGAGCGCGAGGGCAGCGTCGTGCACCTGATCGCCGAGACGATCGAGGATCTGTCGCCGCGGCTCTCCGCGCTTGGCCATCCGCTCGACACCGTGGTCGGGCTGACCCGGCCCGAGGCGGACGACGCCCCCCGCCCCGCCCGCGTGCCGCCGCGCGCCCGCCACCCGCGCGAGCAGGCGAAACGGCTGTTCCCAAGCCGCGACTTCCACTGACCGACCGGGGCCGAGTCGCGCCCCGCCCAGGCAGGTGCTGCCGCAATTTTGCCCGCCCGGCGAAAATTCCGCCGCGCAGACGGGCACCGCGCCGATCGCCCGCGCCGCGCCGCAGCGCCGGGGGCGAAAGCCTTGACCCCGACCACCCGGCTTGGCGTCATGGGACCAGAGTTGGCGGCTAGGGTTCCGGCAGAGATGCGTCTGGTCCGAGAGCTGCCACCGGCGGGGGAGACATCCCCGTTCGGCGCACGGCGGGATAAAAACCCGGGAGACCTCGTCCAGCCAAGGGATTGGCGGAACGATGGTCCGTTCGTCCCTTCATGTATGCAGTTTGAACGTGAAAGGAACGACCCATGACGACCCGCCGCGCCACCCTTCTCGGCTCGCTCGCAACCCTGGCCGCCTTCGCCGTCTCGCCCGCCTTTGCCGCTCCGAAGACCGATTTCAAGGTCGCCTGGTCGATCTATGCCGGCTGGATGCCCTGGGGCTATGCCGCCGACCATGGCATCGTGAAGAAATGGGCCGACAAATACGGACTGACAATCGAGGTCACGCAGTTCAACGACTATGTCGAGTCGATGAACCAGTACACCGCCGGCGCCTATGACGCGGTGACGCTGACCAACATGGACGGGCTCTCGATCCCGGCCGCGGGCGGCGTCGACACCACCGCGGTGGTGATCGGCGATTTCTCGAACGGCAATGACGCGGTGATCCTGAAGGGCAAGGACAGCCTTGGCGACATCAAGGGCCAGAGCGTCAGCCTCGTCGAGTTCTCGGTCTCGGAATACCTGCTGGTGCGCGGGCTCGAAAGCGCCGGCATGACCGAGAAGGACGTCAAGATCGTCAACACCGCCGATCCGGACATGGTCGGCGCCTTCCAGACCCCGGACGTGACCGCGATGGTCACCTGGAACCCGATGGTGTCGGAAATCGCGAAGCTGCCCGACGCCCATGTCGTCTTCGACAGCTCGAAGATCCCGGGCGAGATCATCGACATGATGGTGGCGAACACCGGGGTGCTGAAGGACAACCCCGATTTCGGCAAGGCCCTTGCCGGGATCTGGTATGACACCGTGACGCTGATGCAGGCCGACACCGCCGAGGGCGCCGCCGCGCGCGCCGCCATGGGCGCGGCCTCGGGCACCGATCAGGCCGGGTTCGAGGAACAGCTCGCCGCCACCCGCCTCTTCGACAAGCCCGCCGATGGCGTCGCCTTCGTCACCTCGGCCGAACTGCCGACCACGATGGACCATGTGCGCACCTTCCTCTTCGACAAGGGGCTGCTCGGCACCGGCGCGACCTCGGCCGATGCGATCGGCATCGAGATGCCCGGCGGCGCCGTGCTCGGCGACAGCGCGAACGTCAAGTTCCGCTACACCGACGCGTTCATGCAGCTCGCCCGGGACGGCAAGCTGTAAGCGGGCCGGGCAATGCGGCTCATCAATGTCAGACCGCGACGGGGGACGGCAGTCCTCCTCGCCTGCCTGCCCTTCGTGGTGCTGGCGCTCGCCTATCTGGTCGGCTCGGCGGTGCGGCTGGCGGAGAACCCGAGCGACAAGCTGCTGCCGGCGCTGTCGACGATCGCGCAGACGGTGAAGCTCTACGCCTTCACCGCCGATCGCCGCACCGGGCTGTACCTGCTGTGGTCGGACAGCGCGGCAAGCCTTGGCCGGCTGCTCGCCGGCATCGGCATCGCCACCACGCTCGCGCTGCTGCTCGGTCTGCTGAACGGCATCCTGCCCGTGGTGCGCGCGGTGCTCGCGCCCTTCGTCGCCGTCGTCTCGATGGTGCCGCCGCTCGCGCTCTTGCCGATCCTGTTCATCGTGCTGGGTCTGGGCGAGGTGTCGAAGGTCACGCTGATCGTGATCGGCGTCGCGCCGATCCTGATCCGCGACCTCGCGCTCTCGGCGCAGGCGCTGCCGCGCGAGCAGATCATCAAGGCCGAGACACTCTCGGCCTCGACCTGGCTCATCGCGATCCGGGTGGTGCTGCCGCAGGTGCTGCCGCGGCTCATTGACAGCCTGCGGCTGCAGATCGGTCCGGCCTTCCTGTTCCTGATCGCGGCCGAGGCGATCTCGGCCGATGCAGGGCTGGGCTACCGGATCTTTCTGGTGCGGCGCTATCTCTCGATGGATGTGATCTTTCCCTATGTCGCCTGGATCACCCTGCTCGCGGTGGCGATGGACCTTGGCCTGACCGCCCTGCGCCGGCGGATCTTCCCCTGGTCGGAGCTGGAGCGCGGCCGATGAGCGGCATCGAGATCCGTAACCTGTGGAAGGAATACGGCGATCAGGTCGTGCTGCAAAACGTCGATCTGACGATTGCGCCGCGCGCCTTCCTCGCCCTCGTCGGTCCCTCGGGCTGCGGCAAGACCACCTTCCTGCGCCTGCTGTTGGGACAGGAGGCGCCAACGCGCGGCACGATCACCCTCGACGGTGCGCCGCTGCCCGATGAGCCCGGCCCCGACCGCGGCGTGGTGTTCCAGCGCTATTCGGTCTTTGCGCACATGACGGTGCTCGGCAATGTCATGGCCGGGCCCGAGCTGCGGGCAAGCCGCCTCCTCGGCCGCACCTTCGGTGCGCGCCGCCGCGCCATCGCCGAGGAGGCGCGCGCGATGCTGGCCGAGGTCGGGCTCGCCGGCAGCGAGGACAAGTATCCCGCCCAGCTTTCGGGCGGCATGCAGCAGCGCCTTGCCCTTGCGCAGGCGCTGATGATGAAGCCGAAGGTGCTGCTTCTGGACGAGCCCTTCGGCGCGCTCGATCCGGGCATCCGCTCCGACATCCACCGGCTGATGAAGCGGCTGTGGAACGAGGTGCCGATGACCGTGGTGATGGTGACGCATGACCTCAGGGAGGCCTTCACCCTCGCCACCCGGATCATCGCCTTCGAGCGCACCCGCGACCGTCCCGAGGAACGGCTGCGCTATGGCGCGACGATCACCAGGGACATCCTGATCTGGCCGCCGCGCAGTGCCGGCCAGACCACGATCTGGGACGCAGATCTCCTGCCCAGTCGGGACGACCCGACCATTCCGGGGCCCATCGCCGGGACGACCTGGCCCAAGGAGGAACCCGATGCTGACGCATATCCCCCGCTCCGCTGAGGCCATCGCCGCCGACCGCGCCCGCTATGAGGAACACCAGCGCAAGGGGCTGAACGCCGCGCCGAAGGCGCTGCCGGCGCCAAGCCCGCGCCCCGCGCCCGCACCCGAAGCTGCGGCCGTGATCTGGGCCGAGACCGTGCCGGGGGGGTGGTATTACACCTGCCGGCTCGCCCGCGGCCAGAGCCTGCGGCTCGAGGCGGGCGGGCTGGGCGGCTCGGTCAGCCTGGCTGCCTGGTCCGCCGCCGACAGCTCGGAACGGCAGAACCTGCCCGACACCTGCAAGCTGCAATGGACGACCGACCTGAAGAAGGGCCGCGTGGTGTTTTCCGACATGGGGCGGGTGCTGTTCTCGATCACCGAGGATTCGGCGGGCGCGAACGATGCGCTGAGCGGCGGGATGCCGGCGCGCGCGCCCTTCACCCCCGCCTTCCGCTCGACGCGCGAGAACATGATCCTCGCCACCGCCAAGCTTGGCCTCGACAAGCGCGACCTGCCCGCGCTGCTGACCTTCTTCGCGCCGGTGCGCGTCGATGGCAAAGGGCAGTTCTTCTGGAACCCGGCGCTCCTGAACGGCGACGACTGGGTCGAGCTGCGCGCCGAGCAGGACCTGCTGATCGCGCTGTCGAACACCCGCCACCCGCTCGACCCGACGACGGGTCCGGAGGTTCCCTCCGTCAGCGCGACGCGCCTTGCCGCGCGTCCGATCGCCCGGGACGACCTGTGCCGCACCGCCACCGCCGAAGCCGTCCGCGGCTTCGAGAACACTGCACGCGCCTGAGGTCCCCTCCATGGAACAGATCCACGACATCCCCGCGAACCGCCCCTGGTCGGGCCTCGTCAAACAGGGCCAGACCATCCGCATCATCGACAGCTATGGCCAGCAGGCGATCGACACGCTCCTTTACAACGCCGCCGACCCCGCCGAGCGCTATTCGAGTCAGGACACGATGCGGGTGCAGAACGGCGCCTATATCGAGAAGGGCACACAGCTGATCTCGTCCGAGGGCAACCTGATGGCGACGATCACCGAGGCGACCTCGGGCCGGCACGACACCAATGCCGGCTGCTGCTCGCGCGAGAGCAACACCGTGCGCTTCGGCCACGAGACCTCGTATCTGCATGCCTGTCGCGAGAATTTCATCCTGGAATTCTCGGAATACGGGATGACCAAGCGCGACATCGTGCCGAACCTGAACTTCTTCATGAACGTGCCGATCAGCCAGAACGGCGCGATGACCATCGACGACGGCATCAGCCACCCGGGCGATTACATCGAGATGGAGGCGGCGATGGACCTGCTCGTCTTCATCTCGAACTGCCCGCAGATCAACAACCCCTGCAACGGCTTCGACCCGACGCCGATCCGCGTCGTGATCCGGGGGTAAGCCGATGTTCCAGAAGGTTCTTGTGGCGAACCGCGGCGAGATCGCGGTGCGCATCATCCGCACGCTGAAGACGATGGGGATCGCCTCGGTCGCGGTCTATTCCGACGCCGACCGCTTCGCCCCCCATGTCGCCCTTGCCGACGAGGCGGTGCGGCTTGGCCCGGCGCCGGCGGCCGAAAGCTATCTGCGGATCGAGGCCGTGGTGCAGGCCTGCCGCGACACCGGCGCCGAGGCGGTGCATCCGGGCTATGGGTTTCTGAGCGAGAACACCCGCTTTGCCGCGGCGCTCGCTGCGGCGGGGGTGGCCTTCATCGGCCCGCGGCCCGAGCAGATCGAGGCCTTCGGGCTGAAGCACACCGCGCGCGAGATCGCCGCGCGGGCCGGTGTGCCGCTGCTTCCGGGCACCGGGCTTCTGCCCGATGCCGAGGCCGCCGCGACCGAGGCCGCGCGCATCGGCTATCCGGTGATGCTGAAGTCGACCGCCGGCGGCGGCGGCATCGGCATGAGCCTGTGCGCCGACGAGCCGGCGCTGCGTGCGGCCTTCGCCGGTGTCGAGCGCACCGCGCAGGCCAGTTTCGGCGACGCCCGCGTCTATCTCGAACGCTTCGTCGCCGACGCCCGCCATGTCGAGGTGCAGATCTTCGGCAACGGCCGCGGCCGGGTGGTGGCGCTTGGCGAGCGTGACTGCTCGCTGCAGCGGCGCAACCAGAAGGTGCTCGAGGAAACCCCCGCCCCGGGCCTGCGCCCCGAGCTCCGCGCCCGGCTGCACCGCGCCGCCGAGGAGCTGTGCGCCGAGGTCGGCTATGCCTCGGCCGGCACCGTCGAATTCATCTATGACCCGGCGCGCGAGGAATTCTATTTCCTCGAGGTCAACACCCGCCTGCAGGTCGAGCACCCGGTGACCGAGGCGGTGCTGGGCATTGATCTGGTCGAATGGATGGTGCGTCAGGCGGCGGGCGAGGACCCGATCCCGGCGCCCCTGCCCGCCCCGCAGGGCGCCGCGATCGAGGCCCGGCTTTACGCCGAGATGCCGCATGCGGGCTTTCGCCCCTCGGCCGGGCGGCTGACCGAAGTGACCTTCCCCGCAGACGCCCGCATCGACGGCTGGATCGCCACCGGCACCGAGGTCACGCCCTTCTACGACCCGATGCTGGCGAAGATCATCGTGCATGGCGCCAGCCGTGCCGAGGCGATCGGCAAGCTCGGCGCGGCGCTCGCCGCCACCCATGTCGCGGGGATCGAGACCAACCTCGCCTATCTGCGCGCGATTGCGGGATCGGATCTCTTCGCCTCGGGCAAGGTGGCGACGACGGCGCTGGCGGGCTTTGCCTTCGCCCCCGAAGGGATTGAGGTGCTGGCGCCCGGTGCGCAAAGCTCGGTGCAGGAGCTGCCGGGCCGGCTCGGGCTGTGGGGCGTGGGCGTGCCGCCCTCGGGGCCGATGGACCCGCGCGCACATCGCAACGCGAACCGCCTGCTTGGCCAGAACCCCCACACCACGACGCTCGAGATGACGGTGGCCGGCCCGACGCTGCGCTTCCTGCGCGCCGCCCGGGTGGCGATTGCCGGGGCGCGGATGGCCCTGAGCCTCGACGGCGTGGCGGTCGAGGGCCCGGTGCTCGAGGTGCCCGCCGGCGCGACGCTGACGATCGGCCGGGTCACGGGGCCGGGCCAGCGCGCCTATCTCGCCGTTGCGGGCGGCTTCAAGGTGCCAAAGGTGCTCGGCTCGCGCGCCACCTTCGCGCTTGGCCATTTCGGCGGCCATGCGACCGGCACGCTGAAGACCGGCGACGTGCTGCATGTCGGCCGCGTGCCACAGGAGGCCCCGGCCGCGCCCGAGCCCGCCGAGCTGACCGAGGACTGGGAGCTGGAACTGGTCTACGGCCCGCATGGCGCGCCAGATTTCTTCCGCGACAGCGACATCGAGACCCTGTTCGCCACCGCCTATGAGGTGCATTTCAACTCCGACCGCACCGGCGTGCGGCTGATCGGCCCGGCGCCCGACTGGGCGCGCACGGATGGCGGCGAGGCCGGGTTGCACCCCTCGAACCTGCACGACAACGCCTATGCCATCGGGGCGATCGACTTCACCGGCGACATGCCGATCATCCTCGGCCCCGACGGGCCGAGCCTTGGCGGCTTCGTCTGCCCGGGTGTGGTCAGCGCCGCCGACCGCTGGAAGCTTGGCCAGCTGAAGCCCGGCGACCGGGTGCGCTTCCGCCCCGCCGCGCGCCCCGCCGACCCGGTCGCGGGCCCGGCAATCGCCCGGCTCGGCTCGCCGCTCGTCGGTGCGCTGCCCGACGCCCCGGTGCCCGTCGCCTATCGCCGGCAGGGGGACGAGAACCTGCTCGTCGAATACGGGCCGATGAGCCTCGACATCGGGCTCAGACTGCGGGTGCAGCTTCTGATGCAGGCGGTCGAGGCGGCCCGCCTGCCGGTGATCGACCTCACCCCCGGCATCCGCTCGCTGCAACTGCACTACGACACCGCGAAGATCTCGCGCCCCGACCTGCTGCGCGAACTGGCGGCGATCGAGACCCGGCTGCCCGCGGCCGAGACGGTGAAGGTGCCGACCCGCACGGTCTGGCTGCCGCTCTCCTGGAACGACCCGCAGGCGGAACTTGCGATGCGCAAGTATCAGGAGCTGGTGCGGCCGAACGCGCCCTGGTGCCCCTCGAACATCGAGTTCATCCGCCGCATCAACGGGCTTGCGGACGAGGCCGCGGTGCAGCGCACGATCTTCGATGCGCGCTATCTGGTGATGGGGCTGGGCGATGTTTACCTTGGCGCGCCGGTGGCGACGCCGGTCGATCCGCGCCACCGGCTGGTGACGACGAAATACAACCCCGCCCGGACCTGGACGCCGGAGAACGCGGTGGGCATCGGCGGCGCCTACATGTGCATCTATGGCATGGAGGGCCCGGGGGGCTATCAGCTCTTCGGCCGCACCATCCAGATGTGGAACACCTGGCGGCGCACCCCGGCCTTCGCCGACACGCCCTGGCTGCTGCGCCACTTCGATCAGGTCCGCTTCTTCCCGGTCAGCCACGACGAACTGACCGAGGCGCGCGAGGCCTTCCCGCATGGCCGCTACGACCTGCGCATCGAGGAGGGCACCTTCGACTGGGCGGCCGAGAAGGCCGCGCAGGACAGCGCCGGCACCGCCGCCTTCAAGGCCCGCCAGCAGGCCGCCTTCGAGGCCGAGCGGGCGCGCTGGAAGGCCGAGGGGCTGGACCAGTTCGTCGCCGACGAGGGCGGCGTCTTCGAGCAGGCCGCCATCCCCGAGGGCTGCACCGGCGTCGAAAGCCCGGTGCCCGGCAATGTCTGGAAATACCTCGTCGCCCCCGGCACCCGCCTTGCCGCGGGCGATCCCGTCGCCATCGTCGAATCGATGAAGATGGAGATCACCGTGCACAGCCCCACGGCCGGCCGCCTGCGCGAGACCCGCGCCGCGCCCGGCCGCACCGTTCACGCCGGCGACGTGCTGGCCATTCTGGAGACCGACTGATGCAGCTGCCTGACATGATGACGATCGCGGCGCTTCGCGCGGCCTATGCCGCGGGCGCCACGCCCCTTGAGGTGATCGAGGAGGTGATCGCCCGCCGCGACGCGCTGGCCGATCGCGCCGTCTTCATCTCCGAGACCCCGGCCGAGAGCCTGCGCGCCGAGGCGAAGCGTCTGGCCGAGCGCGGCCCCGAGGGCCTGCCGCTCTATGGCATTCCCTTTGCGGTAAAGGACAATATCGACGTCGCCGGGCTGCTGACCACGGCCGCCTGCCCGGCCTTCGGCACCTCGCCCGCGCGCGACGCGACGACCGTCGCGCGGCTGCGTGCGGCGGGCGCGATCGTGATCGGCAAGACCAACCTCGACCAGTTCGCGACCGGGCTGAACGGCACCCGCTCGCCCTTCGGCGCGCCGCGCTGCGTGTTCGATGCCGCCTATGTCTCGGGCGGCTCGTCCTCGGGCTCGGCGGTGGCGGTGGCCTCGGGGCTGTGTGCCTTCTCGCTCGGCTCCGACACCGCGGGTTCGGGCCGCGTGCCGGCGATGTTCAACAACCTCGTCGGGCTGAAGCCGAGCCCCGGGCTCGTGCCGAACACCGGTTGCGTGCCGGCCTGCCGCTCGGTCGATGTCATCACCGTCTTCGCCGGCACCGTCGACGAGGCGGCCGAGGTGCGCCGGCTGATCGAGGGCCATGACCCCGCCGATCCGTTCTCGCGCGAGGCCCAGCCCGTCGCCCTGCCCGCCCGTCCGCGGATCGGCGTGCTGACCGCGGCCGAGCGCGAGTTCTACGGCAATGCCGAGGTCGCGGCCGCCTATGACGCCGCCTGCGCCCGCGCCGAGGCGCTTGGCGCGACGCTCGTCCCCGTCGACTATGCCCCCTTCCGCGAGGCGGCGGCGCTGCTTTACGACGGGCCCTGGGTCGCAGAACGTCTGGCCGCGGTCGAGGACTTCCTCGCCACCAACGCGGACGACTTCGAGCCTACGGTGCGCAAGATCATCGAGGGCGCGAAGGGGCGCAGCGCGGTCGAGGCCTTCCGCGGCCTTTACCGGCTGAACGAGCTGCGCCAGCAGGTCGCGCCGACCTGGGAGGCGGTCGACATGCTGCTGCTGCCGACCTCGCCCACCCGCGCGACGGTGGCCGAGATGCGCGCCGACCCGATCGGGCGCAACAGCCAGTTCGGCCTTTACACCAACTTCGCGAACCTGCTGGGCTATGCCGCGATCGCGGTGCCCGCGGGCTTTGGCGCCTCGGGCCTGCCGGTGGGGGTGCAGCTTGTGGGGCCGGCCTTCTCGGACGAGGCGCTGGTGCCTTTCGCGGGCGCGATGCACGCGGCCGCGGCCTGTGGCATGGGGCGCGACCGCAGCGCCCCGGTGCCCACGCCGGCCGAGCCGCGCCTGCCCGAGGGCTGGTGCACGCTCGCCGTCGTCGGCGCGCATCTGAGCGGCATGCCGCTGAACCGCGAGCTGACCGGCCCCGGCGGGCGCTGCCTTGGCGCGGCCCGCACCGCGCCCGGCTATCGGCTCTATGCGCTGGCGGGCACGGTGCCCGCAAAACCGGGCATGGTCTTCGACCCGGCGTTTACCGGCCCGGGCATTGCGGTCGAGCTCTGGGCGCTGCCGCCCGCGGCCTTCGGCGCCTTCGTCGCCGCGATCCCGGCGCCGCTCGGCATCGGCAAGGTCACGCTCGACGACGGCCGGCAGGTGACTGGCTTCCTGTGCGAGGGCCATGCGCTCGCGGGCGCCGAGGAGATCACCGGCTTCGGCGGCTGGCGTGCCTATTGCGCGGCGAAGGCGGGCTGAGCCCGCCCCAGCCTCCTCAGCGCGCCGTGAAGATCCGGCCGAGCGTGTTGAGCAGGATCTGCGCGGCCAGAATCGCGGTGGTGCCAGTGCGGTCGTAATCCGGCGCCACCTCGACCAGGTCGATGCCGACGATCGTGCCGCGCTTCGCCAGCCCCGCGACGATGTCGAGCACCTCGTAATACTGGAAGCCGCCATGGCTTGGCGTGCCGGTGCCCGGCGCGATCGAGGGGTCGAAGCCGTCGATGTCGAGCGTCAGGTAATAGCGCCGCCCGGCCGGGATCCGCTCCAGCACCGCCGCGATGCCGAGCCGGCGCACCATCCGCACCGACAGGATGTCCGAGCCCATCGCCTGCGCCGCCTCGTAGCCCTCCTTCGCGGTCGAGGAGACATTGCGGATGCCGATCTGCGTCATCCCCTCGACCCAGGGCTTCTCGGCCGCGCGGCGCATCGGGTTGCCGTGGCCCACCCGCACGCCATGCCGCTCGTCGACGAAATCGAGATGGGCGTCGATCTGCACCACATGCACCGGCGCCTCGTCGGAAAAGGCGTTGATGCAGGGGATGTTGATCGAGTGATCGCCGCCCAGCACCACCGGCAGCGCCCCCGCGCGCAGGATCGCGCGCACCCCCGCCTCGATATTCGCATGGCTTGCCGCGGTGTCAGTGTGGATGATGTCGGCATCGCCGATGTCGACGATCCGCACCCCGTCGAGATAGGTGGTGTCGTCGTCGAAATCATAGGCCCCGGCATGGCCGAAGGCGAAGAGCGTCGAGGCCTCGCGGATGCCGCGCGGGCCAAAGCGTGTGCCGGCGCGCCATTGCGTGCCGCAGTCGAAGGGCGCGCCCATCACCGCCACATCGGCGTCGATCCGGCTCCAGTCCGGCTCGTAGGGCGATTTCGCGAAGGTGGAGATGCCGACGAAGGGCAGGTTCAGCCGGCCGCTCTCGTAATCATGTGCCATCGGGGGTCCTTTCCGCAGGGCTTCGGGCCAAGGCATGGCACGAGGCATTGCACCCAAGAATACGGAACATATGATCTTCACATCAGAAAGGTTGATGTGAATGAAGATTGCCAACACCGATCTGCGCGCCCTTGCCGTGTTCCGCGCGGTGGTCGAGCACGAGGGCTTCACCGGCGCGCAGATCGCGCTTGGCCTGTCGCAATCGGCGATCAGCTTTCACGTCAAGGCGCTCGAGGAGCGGCTCGGCTTCCCGCTGTGCCGGCGCGGCCGCGGCGGTTTTGCCCTGACCGAGCGCGGCGCGCTGGTCCATGCCCGCTCGGAGGCGCTGTTCCTCTCGCTCGACACGTTTGAAAGCGAGGTCGGTCGGCTGCGCGACCGGATCACCGGCACGCTGCGGATCGGAATGATCGACAACACGGTGACCGACAGCGGATTGCCATTGCCGCAGGTGATCGGCCGGATCGGCGCGCGGGCCCCCGAGGCGCGGCTCGACATCGCCATGGCCGATCCCGAGACGCTGGTGGTGCGGCTGGCCGGCGGCGCGCTCGACCTGGCGATCCTGCCCGAGACGCGGCTCGCCGAGGGGCTGCGGCTGAGCCCGCTGCACGAGGAGCGCCACCTGCTCTATTGCGGCCGCGGCCATCCGCTGTTTCCCCGTGCCGGCGAGGCGGTCACGCCGGCCGAGATTGCCCTCTGGCCCTTCGTCGGCCGGCCCTATGCGAACCAGCGCGAGCTTGGCCCGTTCCCGGGGGCGGTGATGCCGGCCAGCGCCGCGAACATGGAGGCGCAGGCGATGTTCCTGCTGTCGGGGCGCTACATCGGCTACCTGCCCGCCCATTACGCAAAGGCCCATGTCGCGGCGGGCAACCTGCGCATCCTTGGCACGGGCTTCCCCCTGACCTCGCCGCTGATGCTGGCGACGCGGGCCGGGGTGCGCGCGACGCCGCTTCAGGATCTGTTCCTGCGCGAACTGATCGCCGCCATCGCGGCCCGGGCAAGCGCGGGCTAAGCGCCACATTTCCTTCAAGAAACCATCGTTCACCTTTTGCGTGAGCGTCATCTGGTGCCGCTAGCTCCTGCCTCACCAACTCACAGGAGACACCGATGACCTTCAAGATCGCCCTGCTGGCGGCCTGCACCGCCCTGTCCACCCCGGCCCTTGCCGAAGAGGTCTTCCCGGCAACGCTCGCCGGCCATGCCTTCCTGCCGGCGCTGTCGCTCGTCGCGCCGCCCGCCGATGCGCCGCGCGATCTGTGGATCTCGGGCAAGTTCACCGGCCCGACCCGCAACGAGGCGCCGATGAGCGTGATGGGCAATGTCGGCAAGAGCTATGGCGGCCACGAGACCGGCATCGCCCTGCCCTTCATCGGCCAGCCGGTGCAGGGGATGTCGGGCTTCGCGATGAACCGCGCCGAGGATGGCAGCTGGTTCGCGCTGACCGACAACGGTTTCGGCTCGAAGGCGAACAGCCCCGATGCGATGCTGTTCTTCCACCGCATGGCCCCCGATTTCGCCACCGGCACGGTGACCCGCAAGGAAACCATCTTCCTGCACGACCCCGATCACAAGGTGCCGTTCCGCATCGCCAATGAAGGCACCGACAGCCGCTATCTGACCGGCGCCGATTTCGACCCGGAAAGCCTGCAGTCTCTCGACGGCACCTTCTGGATCGGCGAGGAATTCGGCCCCTATCTGCTGCATGTGGCGCGCGACGGCGCGATCCTCGACGTGATCCCGACGCGGCTTGACGGTGCGGTGCTCGCCGGCCCCGACACCCCCGGCGTCAAGGTTCCGGCCGAGGCGGGCAAGGATTATCAGGTGCAACGCTCGGGCGGCTATGAGGGCATGGCGCTGCAGCCCGGCACCAACCTGCTTTGGGCGATGCTGGAAAAACCGCTGCTGGTGGCCGGCGGCGGCACCGAGGGCGATTTCCTGCGGGTGATGACCTTCGATCCGGCGAAGAAGGACTGGACCGGCGAGAGCTTCAAGTTCCGCCTCTCCGAAGGCGCGACGGCGATCGGCGATTTCAACTTCATCGACGCCACCCATGCGCTGGTGATCGAACGCGACAACGGCGAGGGCGACGCGGCCAAGGCCTGCGCCGCGGGCGCCACCGACACCTCGGCCTGCTACCCGATCCCGGCGAAGGTGAAGAACATCGTTCTGCTCGACACCGCCTCGGTCGATGCCGAGGGCTATCTGCGCCGCATCGGCCATATCGACCTGCTGAACATCGCCGATCCCGAGGGCAAGGCGCTCGCCGGGATGAAACCCGCCGCGGGCCCCTTCACCTTCCCGTTCTTCACCATCGAGGACGTGGCGCGGGTGGACGACACCCACATCCTGGTGGCCAATGACAACAACCTGCCGTTCTCGGGCGGGCGCGAGGTCGGCAAGGCCGCGAACAACGAGTTCATCCTGCTCTCGGTGCCGGAACTGCTCTCGGCGAAGTAAGCCGCAGCTCACGCTCAGCGGACCGGCGGCCCACGGGTCGCCGGCCCGCCTCCCCCCGCCCGATCCCCTGTCACCGCGCCCGCCGAGGTGCTAGAGCGGTGAGGACAGGCGGAAGGGGAGCGTTCATGCCCACAGACGACACCATCGTGCCCCTCGGGGCGGCCTATTACCCGGTGCCCGCGGGCGGCCCGACGCGGTCCTATGCCTTCCTGCTCGTGCCCGGCTTCACCCTTCTCGCCTTCAGCTCGGCGGTCGAGCCGCTGCGCATCGCCAACCAGCTCTCGCAGCAGCCGCTCTACCGCTGGCAGCTGATGTCGGAAAGCGGCGCGCCGGTCGCGAGTTCCTCGGGGATCTCGGTCTGCGTCGACGGCCCGATCGGGACGATGGACCGCGCCACCCGCGCCTTCGTCTGCGCCGGCACCCCGCCCACAGCCGCACTGGCGCCGAAGGTGGTGGGCGCGATCCAGCGCCACGCCCGCTTCGGCGGCGCCGTCGGCGGGATCTGCACCGGCGCGGTGGCGCTCGCCGCGGCCGGCCTGCTCGAGGGCCATCCCTTCACCCTGCACTGGGAAAACCAGCCCACCTTCCGCGAGGACTTCCCCGCGCTCTGCCCCTCGGCCAACCGCTTCGAGATCTCGGGCCCGGTGATGACCTGCGGCGGCGGCGCCGCGGCGACCGACATGATGCTGTCGCTGATCGCCGAGGACCACGGCGCGGAATTTTCCGCGATGGTCTCGGAGATGTGCCTGCGCAAGGTGATGGTCGGCATCGAGAAGGAACAGCGCAGCTCGCTTTCGGTGCTGATCCGCTCGCGGAATCCGGGCCTCCTGAACATCGTCACCCTGATGAACGCCCATATCGAGGACCCGCTGACGCTTGACGACCTGTCGCGGGTGGCGGGCTATTCCCGGCGCCATATCGAGCGGATGTTCCTGTCGGTGCTGGGCGAGACGCCGGGCGAGTTCTACCGCGGGATTCGCCTCGACCACGGCCGCACGCTGCTCTCGACCACCGACATGGGGCTGCTCGAGGTGGCGCTGGCCTGCGGCTTCGGCTCGGTCGCGCATTTCTCGAAGAGCTTCAAGGCGCGTTTCGGCACCGCACCGACGAAGTTCAACCGCACCATCCGCAGCGCGCGCAAGGCGCCCTGAAACGGCCCCCCGAACAGCACAAGGCCCCGGGCGGGACCGCCGCGACGGGGCCGGGATGGCAGCCGGTCCGGACGCCCATCAACGCCGGATGGCATTGAATTCGCGTTCACATTTCAGGTGGTGCCACCGGAGAAAAAGAGTGCAGATTTTGCCAGGAAGCAAAACGAACTGCCTGTAATTCATTGGCAAAAAAACGTATCTTTACCGCCCGAAATATTGAACCTGTTCCGTGCCGTTTTGAACCAATTGCCTGCGAAGCGCTGCGCGCGACCCAAGTTCTGTGCGCGGCAAAAGCCCACGCTTTCGTGCGGGATTCGGAAGGAGAAGATGACCTGGCGCTGCTGCCGGATTCGTGGCCGGCAGGTCAAGCGCGCATTGCGCGGGCCTGCATTGGGCTGAGATAGCCGAGTTTCGAATGCCGCCTGTGCGGGTTCCCGAAGCGCTCGATGTCGTCGAATGCATCAGCTCCGGCATCGTTACCGGTGCGGTAAACCTTGCGGGCCGTGCGTTCGGTTCTCAGCGAAGAGAAGAAGCTCTCCATTGCGGAATTGTCCCACACCTTCCCGGCCCTGCGCATCGGGCAGGTGATGCCATTTTCGGCCAGAAGCCTTTGAAACCGCTCACTGTATATCGCGATCCGCGGTCCGCATGATGCGGCAAAGCGCTGGCCTTGCCGCGCCGCCAGACGGCCATCATCGGCGCATCCATGACGAACGACGCATCGCGCTCCGGCGTCATGGACCAGACCTCGACGCGCCGGGAAAACAGGTCCGGCACGGCGGCAACGTAGAGCCTGCCCGCCGCGGTCCAGATGCAGGCGAAGTCGGCCCGCCATTTCTGGTTTGGCCGGTCAGCCTGGAAATCCCGGCCCAGAATGTTGTCGGCGATGACCGACCGTTCGCCGTCGCCCCGGGGCTTTCCATGACGCCTGGACCGCGCCCGCAGGACATTGACCTGCATGCGCCGCTCGATCCGATGCAGCCCGCAGGCGAGCCCTTCTTCAAGCATGTCGCGCCAGATGCGGCGCGCGCCGCAGGTCCGGTCGCCGCCCCTGAAGCTCATCTCGATCGCCGTGACGCGCTTCGCGTCCCGGAGCTCGCGGGGGCTGGTCGGGCGTGGAAGCCGGCGCGTGCAACCTCCAGAGCCTGACGCAGCCCGCAGATCTGGCGGTGTTTGGCGATGAAGGCGAACCTCACATCGCCTCACGCGCGCGCCACCGCCACGCCCCGGTCCGTCACAGGCCGGACGGCCCCGATCCTGAACTCGCGGCTGAACTTCCGCCTCGCCAGATCCACTCTCCAGTTTCTTGATCACGATCTTATCTTCGTGTCCACAAAACCGGCAGCAGATCAGCGCTTCGTGCTCAGCGGCATCGTGCATGCCGATGGCAGCGACGCGGGCCGCATCGGCGCGATCTTCTGCACGACGATGGAGCCCGGGCCCGAGGGCTGGTGGATCGGCGCGGCGCACTTCGTGCCGGAGGCCTGAGCGGTGCGCGCGAGGGGGCGCTGCCCCCGCGCTGACGCGCCCCCCGAGGTATTTTCGGCAAGATGAAAGCCGTTCAGCCGCGCGCGGCAAAGCCCGCGATCGCGGCGAGGATCGCCTGAAAGCTGCGCCGCGCCCGATCCGAGCTGCGCCGCGCGCGCAGGTAGCCATGCGGCAGCTCGGCTTCGTTGCGCCACTCCGCCGCGACACCCGCCGCACGCAGCCGCGCGACGAAGGCCGGCGCGTCATCGCGCAGCGGATCGACATCGGCGGACACCACGAAGGCCGGCGCCAGCCCCGAGAGATCGGGCGCCATCAGCGGCGCCGCGCGCGGGTCGGTGACCGGCCCCTCGCCATGCAGCGCGCTGCGGTAGCTGCCCAGATCGATGGTGCGCAGAAGCGGCGCCTCGGCGTTCTCGGTATAGGACGGCGCCGCGCCGTCGCCGCCAAGCCCCGGATAGATCAGCACCTGACCCAGCGGCTGCCGCCCGCCCCGCAGGTCAAGGCAGAGCCCGGCGGCCAGCGCCGCCCCCGCGCTGTCGCCCACCACCACCGCAGGGCGGTCGAGCGCACGCCAGACCGCGATCACATCGTCGATCTGCGCCGGCCAGCGGTGCTCGGGCGCGAGCCGGTAGTCGACCGCGACCGCCTGCAGCCCGGTCGCATCGGCGATCTCGGCGCAGATGTCGTCATGGCTCTCGAGCCCGCCCACCACATAGCCGCCGCCGTGAATGTAGAGCACCGCGACCGGCGTCTGCGCCCCGTAGACCCGGCAGGGCACGCCGCCGAAGGTGCGATCGGCGACCGCAAGCCCGGGCGGGCGTGGCGCGCGGAACTGCGCACACATCGCGTCGTAATAGCGGCGGTTCTCGGCCGCGCTCGCGCCATTCGCCTCGGGCGGATAGGCGGCCTCGGTCTGCGCGATGAAGGCGCGCACCTGCGGATCGGAGATCATTCCGCACCCTCCGCGATGCGCCGCTCCAGCCAGTCCGGATCCATCTGCGGCACCGAGGCGAGCAGGGTGCGGGTGTAATCCGCCCGCGGCGGGTCGAGCACCGCGCCCTGCGGCCCGCTGTCGATCACCCGCCCGCCCTGCATCACCACCACATCGTCGGCGATCGCGCGCACCGTCGCGAGGTCATGGGTGATGAACATGTAGGAAACGCCGGTCTCGTCCTGCAGCCGGCTCAGCAGCCGCAGGATGCCCTCTGCGACGAGCTGGTCGAGCGCGCTGGTCACCTCGTCGCAGATGATGAACTCGGGATCGGCGGCAAGCGCCCGGGCGATGCCGATGCGCTGCTTCTGCCCGCCCGACAATTCCCCCGGCAACCGGTCGAGGAATTTTTCGGGGGCGAGTTCGATCTGCTCCATCAGCTCGTGCAGACGGTCCTCGCGCGCCTGCCCGCTCAGCCCGCGATAGAAGCCGAGCGGCCGCGACAGGATCTGCCGGATCGTCTGGCGCGGATTGAGCGCGGTGTCCGCCATCTGATAGATCATCTGCATCTTGCGCAGCTGCTCGGGCGTGCGCTGGTCGAGCCGCGGCGGCAGGATCGCGCCGTCCAGCGCGACCGTCCCCGCGCTCGGCGGCAAGAGCCCGGTGATCACCCGCGCCGTGGTCGATTTGCCCGAGCCGGATTCGCCCACCACCGCCACCGTCGCCCCGCGCGGCACCTCGAAGCTGACCTCGCGCAGCACCTTTTGCCGGCCATAGCCCGCGGTCACCCCCCGGATCTCCAGCGCCGGGGTCGCGGTGCGGTCCAGCGCGCGCTCGGGCCGGCGGAACTCCCGCACCGCCCAGAGCGAGCGGGTATATTCGGCCGCGGGCGCCGCCATCATCGCGCGCGTGGGCGCCTCCTCGACCTCGCGGCCATGGCGCATCACCTTGATCCGGTCGGCCATCTGCGCCACCACCGCGAGGTCGTGGGTGATGTAGATGCCGGCGGTGCCGGTCGCCTCGACCGCCTGACGGATCGCGGCGAGCACGCCGATCTGCGTCGTGACGTCAAGCGCCGTGGTCGGCTCGTCAAAGACGATGAGGTCGGGCTTGCAGGCCATCGCCATCGCCACCATCGCGCGCTGCAGCTGCCCGCCCGAGACCTGATGCGGAAAGCGCAGGCCGAAATGCTCGGGATCGGGCAGGTGCATCTTGGCGTAAAGCGCGCGCGCGAAGGCCTCGGAGCTGGCGCGGTCGGCGCTGCGATGGATCGCCGGCCCCTCGCAGAACTGGTCGATCAGCCGCCAGGCCGGGTTGAAGCTTGCCGCCGCCGATTGCGCCACATAGGCGACGCGATCGCCACGAAAGGCGCGCCGCTGCCGTTCCGACAGGCGCAAGAGATCGGTGCCCTCGAAGCGCACATGGCCGCCGGCAAAGCGCAGCCCCGGCTGCGCAAAGCCCATCGCCGCAAGGCCGAGCGTCGATTTCCCGGCGCCGGATTCGCCGATCAGCCCGACGACCTCGCCGCGATCGACCTTGAGGTCGACCCCGTGCAGGATCGGCGCCCAGCCCTCGGGCGTCTTCGCCTCGATCTTCAGGTTCTCGATGTCGAGCAGCATGGTCACTCCTTCAGCCCGGAGGCGCGATGCAGCATCCAGTCGATGACGAAATTGACGGAGATCGTCAGCACCGCGATGCAGGCGGCAGGAAGCAGCGGCGTGATGTCGCCAAAGGTGATCAGCGCGGCATTGTCGCGCACCATCGCGCCCCAGTCGGCCATCGGCGGCGGCAGGCCGAGGCCGAGAAAGCTCAGCGCCGAGATCGTCAGGAAGACGAAGCAGAAGCGCAGCCCGAACTCGGCGATCAGCGGCGCGGAGATATTGGGCAGCACCTCGTGCAGGATGATCCATTTCGTGCCCTCGCCGCGCAGCTTCGCCGCCTCGACGTAATCCATCACGATCACGTTCATCGCCGAGGCCCGCGCAAGGCGGAAGACCCGCGTCGCATCGAGCACGGCCACGACCACGATGAGGTTGAGCACGCCCGGGCCCAGCGCCGAAAGCGCGAGCAGCGTCAGGATCAGCGGCGGCACCGCCATCATCACGTCGACCACGCGCGAGAGCACGAGATCGACCCAGCCGCCGAGCGCCGCGGCAAGCAGCCCCGCCAGCGCGCCGACGCTGAAGGCGATCGCGGTGGTGGCGAGCGCCACACCGACGGTGTTGCGCGCCCCCCAGATCAGCCGCGAGAGCATGTCGCGGCCCAGCGTGTCGGTGCCCATGCGGAAGGCCGCACCCCAGGGCTCGAACTGGGCGCCGACGATCTCGGCCTCGCCATGGGGGGCGAGCAGCGGCGCGCAGAGCGCGGTGACGAGATAGGCCAGGATCACCACCAGCCCGAAAAGCGCGGTCGGCGGCATCGTGCGCAGGAGCGGAACGATACGGGTCATGGCCTCACCTCGGATGCAGCAGGCGCGGATTGGTGGCGATCGCCACCACATCGGCCAGCAGGTTGAGCAGGATATAGACCGCGGCAAAGATCATCGCGCAGGCCTGCACCACGGGAATGTCGCGGTTGGTCACGCTGTCGACCATCAGCTGGCCGAGGCCGGGATAGACGAAGACCACCTCGACGATGACGACGCCGGTAATCAGCCAGGCGATGTTCAGCGCGACGACGTTGACGATCGGCGCCACCGCATTGGGCAGCGCATGGCGGGTGACCACGCGCCAGCGCGACACGCCCTTGAGCCGCGCCATCGTCACATAGGGGCTGCCCATCACGTTCACCACCGCCGCCCGCGTCATCCGCATCATATGGGCGGTGACCACGAGCACGAGGGTGATCGCCGGCAGGAAGGCATGGCTGAGCCGATCGCCCAGGCCCGGATCGGGGCCGGGATCGGCGATCGAGGGCAGCCAGCCCATCCGGATCGACAGCCAGAACATCAGCAGATAGGCGATGAAGAATTCCGGCAGCGAGATCGCCGAGAGGGTGAGCACATTGCTCACCCGGTCGAAGATCCGCCCCCGCCAGAGCGCGGAGAGCAGCCCGAGCGTCACCGCAAGCGGCACCGCGATCAGCGCCGCATAGGCGGCAAGGAACATCGTGTTGCCCAGCCGCGCGGCGAGCAGCGCCGCCACCGGGCGGCCATTGGCCAGCGAGGTGCCGAAATCGCCGCGCAGCACGCCGCCGATCCAGGTGAGGTAGCGCCAGGCGAGCGGCTGATCGAGGCCGAGCTCGCGGCGGAAGGCCGCCACGGTCTCGGGCGTTGCCGACTGGCCGAGCACCTGCTGCGCGATGTCTCCGGGCAAGAGGCTCACGGCCAGGAAGATCAGCACCGAGATCACGAAGAGGGTGAAGACCCCGATGCCAAGCCGTGCGGCGATCATCCGCGCAAGCGGATGATGCGGCCGGGCCTCGGCGCTCATGCCTGCGCCTCCGCCACCGCACCGATCCGCCGGATGCCGACGCCGGCATGATCGGGCGCCGGCCCGCGCTCAAGCGCCGCCAGCGCCGCCAGCGCGGCGAGCAGCGCCGCGGGCATCGGCGCCGCGCGTCCGGCATCGGTGTCGACATGGAGCAGCATGTGCTCGCCCGTCGCCGCCACGCTGCCATCGGCGCGCAGGATCGCATGATGCAGCCGCATCCGCTTGCCGTCATGGCCCAGCAGCCGGGTCTCGACGGTGAGCCGCTCGCCCGCCTTCACCTCGGCGAGGTGGCGGATATGGGTCTCGACCGTATAGGCGGAGAAGCCCGTCGCACGATAGGCCTCGTCAAGACCGATATGGATCAGGACGGCGTCGGTGGCATCGCCGAAGGCCTGCAGATAGCGGAATTCGGTCATGTGGCCGTTGTAATCGACCCAGCCGCCCGGCACGATGACCTGATGCAGGCGCAGCGGATAGCCCGTCGCGGGCCGCCCCTCGCGCGCGTAAAAGCCGTTCTCCATCTCCCGCACGATCCGCCCCGCGCCCCAGTCCGTCGCCTTCAGCGCCTGGAAGATGCCAACGAGATTGTCGTCGCGGATGCGTTCGAGCTCCCGGATCGAATGCGCGCCCGACTGCGCGTCGGATTGCGCCGCGATGGTGTCGATCAGCGCCTCGTCAAGCTCGGGCACATCCATCAGCTTCGTCCAGGGCCATTTCAGCGCCGGGCCGAACTGGCCGAGGAAATGGCGCATCCCCGCCTCGCCGCCGGCGATGCGATAGGTCTCGAACAGCCCCATCTGCGCCCAGCGCAGACCAAAGCCGAAGCGGATGATGTCGTCGATCTCCTCGGTGGTGGCGATGCCGTCCTTCACCAGCCAGAGCGCCTCGCGCCAGACCGCCTCGAGCAGCCGGTCGCCGATATGGGCGTCGATCTCGCGGGCGATCTGCACCGGCTTCATCCCCACCGCGGCGAGGATCTCACAGGCGCGCCCGGCCGCGGCGCCGCCGCCGACCACCTCGACCACCGGCAGCAGATAGACCGGGTTGAACGGATGGGCGACGAGGATGCGCGCCGGATGGCGCGCCCCCACGCGCAGCTCGGAGGGTTTGAACCCCGAGGTCGAGGAGCCGATGATCGTCCCTTCGGGCGCCGAAGCCTCGATCTCGGCAAGGATGTGATGCTTGAGATCAAGCCGCTCGGGCACGCTTTCCTGCACATAATCCGCCCCCGCCACCGCCTCGGCGATGGAGCCCGCCCAGGTGATCCGCCCGGGGTCGGGCAGCGGCGCCTGGAACAGCTTTTCCCAGGCGCGGGCGGCATTCGCCATCACCTCGCCCACGATCCGCTGCGCCTCCGGATGGGGGTCGAAGACCGCCACGTCATGCCCGCTCAGCGCGAAGCGTGCGATCCAGCCGCCGCCGATCACCCCACCGCCAATTGCCGCGATCTTCATGCCATCCACCACCGTTCCACCACTTTCCAGCCGTCGAGGAAGCGGTTCGAGGCCACCTCGCCATGACCGATCTTGTCCGTCGCGACGTCGATGTAATTGACGAAGATCGGGATCACCGTGCCGCCCTCGTCGCTCACGATCGCCTGCATCTCGTGATACATCTCGCGGCGCAGCCCCTCGTCGAGCTCGGCGCGCGCCTTGAGCAGCAGCTCGTTGAAGCGGTCGTTCGACCAGTGGCTCTCGTTCCACTCGGCGCCCTTGGCATAGACGAGGGAGAACATGTCATCCTCGGTCGGGCGGCCGTTCCAGTAGCTCACGCAGAAGGGTTTCTTCAGCCAGACATTCGACCAGTAGCCGTCATCGGGCTCGCGTTTCACGTCGAGCGTGATCCCCGCCGCCGCAGCCGATTGCTGATAGAGCTGCACCATGTCGAGCGCGCCGACCGAGGCCGCATCGGCGGCCGAGATCTGCAGCTTGATCCCCTCCATCCCGGCCTGCTTGAGGTAGAATTTCGCCTTCTCCGGATCATAGGCGTGCTGCGGCAGATCGGCGGCATAGAAGCGGTTCGCCGGGGCGATCGGGCTGTCATTGGCAATCTGGCCATGCCCGCGCAGCACCTTTTCAAGGATCTCCTGCCGGTTCACCGCATATTTCAGCGCGCGCCGCAGGTTCACGTCGCTGAACGGCGCCTGATCGCAGAACATCGGCATCGTGTAATGCGCGGTGCCCGTCACCTCGATCAGCTGCAGCCCGGGGCGGCGTTGCAGCAGGTGCAGCGTCGCAAGATCGGGCGAGTTGATGATGTCGACCTCGCCGGTCATCAGCGCATTCTGCCGCGCCGTCGGATCGTTGATGGTCAGCAGCACCGCCGCATCGAACCAGGCGCGGTCGCTTTTCCAATAATCGTCGCGGCGCTTGAGGCTGATGCGCACGCCGGGCTCGAAATTCTCGATCACATAGCCGCCGGTGCCAAGCTGCGACTGCCAGTCGAGCGTGCCGTCTTCCTTCGCCGGCATGATGACGAAATGGTAATCCGAGGTCAGATAGGCGAAATCGGCATTCGGCGCGGAAAGCTCGAAGATCACCACGCCGTCGCCATCGGCGCGGATGTCGGTGACCTGTTCCAGCGAGCCCTTCGCCCCCGATTTCGTATCGTCGCCGCGGTGATGGTTGAACGAGGCGATCACGTCCTTCGCCGTCACCTTGCGCCCGTCGGAGAAGGTCGCATCGCCGCGCAGCCGGAAGGTCCAGACCTTCGCCTCGGCATCGGGGGCGAAACTTTCGGCAAGTTCAGGCACCGCCTGCCCCTTGGCGTCAATCTCGACGAGGTTGTTGCAGACCGCGAGCATCGCGGTCACCACCGGCCCCGCCGCATAGGTCGCGGGGTCAAGCGAATCCGAGCTCGCCCCGCCCGCATGGCCGATGCGCACCGTGCCGCCACGTTTCGCCTCTGCGGCGCGCGCCGCGCGCGGCAGGATCAGCCCCGCCGCGGTGACCCCCGCCGCCCCCGCCAGCAGCGCCCGTCGTGAAAGTCTCAATCCCGATCCGTTCATCTGTGCAGTCTCCCTGTTGCTGCGGCCGTTTGCCGGCCTGCCTTGTGGTGCCCGCCGCCTCAGCGCCGGGTCAGTTTCAGTTTCGCGCGCACCTCCTCGGGGCCGAGGATCCGGCAGCCCATCGCGCTCAGGATCGTGGCGGCACGTTCCACCAGATCGCCGTTGCGCGCCAGCACCCCCTTGTCGAGCCAGATATTGTCCTCGAGGCCGACGCGCACATTGCCCCCCGCGAGGGCCGCCTGCGCGACATAGGGCATCTGCATCCGCCCGATCGAGAACATCGAATAGACCCAGCCCGCCGGGATATTGTTCACCATCGCCATCAGGCTGTTGGGATCCTCCGGCGCGCCATAGGGGATGCCCATGCAGAGCTGGATCATCACCGGATCGTCGATCAGCCCCTCCTCGACCAGGGTGCGCGCCATCCACAGATGGCCGGTGTCGAAGACCTCGATCTCCGGGCGCACGCCCGCGGCCTGGATCCGCGCCGCCATCGCGCGCAGCGTGCCCGGCGTGTTCGTCATCACGTAATCCGCCTCGGCAAAGTTCATCGTGCCGCAGTCGAGGGTGCAGATTTCGGGCAGCAGCTCCTCGACATGGACCAGCCGCTCGGTCGCGCCCACGATATCCGAGGCGGGCGAGAGCGGCAGCGGCGCCTCGGGCGAGCCAAGCACGATATCGCCGCCCATCCCCGCGGTGAGGTTCAGCACCACATCGGTGTCGGCGGCGCGCACCCGCTCCACCACCTCGCGATACAGCGCCGGATTGCGCGAGGGGGCGCCGGTCTCGGGGTCGCGCACATGGACATGGGCGATCGCCGCGCCCGCCTTTGCGGCCTCGATACAGGCTGCAGCGATCTCTGCCGGGGTGATCGGCACCAGCGGGGATTTCTTGTGGCTCTGGCCCGAACCCGTCACCGCACAGGTGATGAAGACGTCGCGATTCATCCGTGAACTCCGGTCAATGTCTGGATTGATCCGAGCGTGACAGGGAATCATCTGGCCAGATGTGCGAATTTCGCCCAATCATTTGCTTATGTCGCCAAAATCACCGCTGCATCTCACCTTCCTGCTGTTCGACGGCTTTTCCAACATGGTGCTGGCGAGCGCGATCGAACCGCTGCGCGCGGCGCGCGACCTCTCCGGGCGGCGGCTGTTCTCCTGGACGCTCTCGTCGCTGAGCGGCGCGCCCGTCGCGACTTCCTCGGGGATTGTGATCGCGGTCGACCAGCCGCTTGAACGGGTGGGGGCGACCGATGCGCTGATCCTCGTCTCGGGATACGGGATGCGCGATCACCTGCCGCTTGGCGCGGCGGCGGCGGTGCGGCGCAAGGCGCGCGGGCTGCCGCTGATCGGCGGTTTCGACACCGGCGCCTGGCTGCTCGCGCAGATCGGGCTGCTCGCCGGGCGGCGCGCGGTGATCCACTGGATGGAGCGCGAGGCGCTGGCCGAATCCTTTCCCGAGGTCACCCTCGTGCGCGCCCCCCATGTGACCGATGGCAATATCCTGACCTGCGGCGGTGCGCAGAGTGTGCTGAGCTGGTCGCTCGCGCTGATCGGCGCGCAGGCGGGCGAGGCACTGCGCTACGATGTCGCCAATATGTTCGGCCGCAACGAACCCGGCGCGCCGCCCGAGGCGGGCAGCCGCCCGGTCGAACGGATGAGCGATCACGCCCTGCCCCCGGCGCTGCGCCGCGCGATCGTGGCGATGCGCGAGAGCACCGAACAGCCGCTGCCCCTGCCGCGCATCGCCGAACGCTCCGCGCTCTCGCCGCGCAGCCTTGACCGGCTGTTCCACACCCATCTCGGGATGTCGGCGGGCAGCTATTACCGGCAGATCCGGCTTGCATATGCCCGCGCGCTGGCCCGCGAGACCAAGCTGACTCTTTACGAGATCGCCTCGCGCACCGGCTTCTCCTCGCCCTCGACGCTCGCACGCGCCTATCGCCGCGCCTTCGGCGAGACGATGCGCCAGGGCCCGCCTGCGCCCTGACCCCCGCAGTCATCTGGCCGAAATGTCCTCGGGGGCGGCGGTGCCCGCCGAGGAGGCAGTGCCCTCTCCTCAGCCCGCGACCAGCTCCTCGGCTGTCGCGCGCTGCGGTCGTTGATCCAGGCGGTCTTGCACCCGCCGCGCACATTCACTCGGCACAGCGTCAGCTCCTCGCCCGCGGGAATGCCGGCCTCGGCGAGAATTGCCTGCGCGGGGTGGGCCGCCGGCCGATCGAAGACTGCGGTCACCTCGCCTTGGTCGGCGCCCTGGCACACGAGCTGGTCGAGCTGGTGACGGGCCGGAGCGTGGCGGTGGCGCGCGCCAGGCGATATGAGGTTCGCCTTCATCGCCAAACACCGCCAGATCTGGCCGGTCAGCGGGCTGCGCCAGGCTCTGGAGGTTTCACGCGCCGGCTTCCACGCCCGACCAGCCCCCGCGAGTTCCCGGACGCGAAGCGCGTCACGGCGATCGAGATGAGCTTCAGGGGCGGCGACCGGACCTGCGGCGCGCGCCGCATCTGGCGCGACATGCTTGAAGAAGGGCTCGCCTGCGGGCTGCATCGGATCGAGCGGCGCATGCGGGGCAATGTCCTACGGGCGCGGCCCAGGCGTCGTGGAAAGCCCGGGGCGACGGCGAACGGTCGGTCATCGCCGACAGCATTCTGGGCCGGGATTTCCAGGCTGACCGGCCAAACCAGAAATGGTGGGCCGACTTCGCCTGCATCTGGACCCCGGCGGGCTGGCTCTACGTTGCCGCCGTGCCGGACCTGTTTTCCCGGCGCGTCGTGGGCTAAGCGCGTAGATGGAGCCGGCCGCCCAGTGCGGGGAGTTGGGCCGCGAAAGCGGCAGGAGGCTGGTCGCCGAGAGCGGAGTGCGGGCGCTCGGCATTGCGTCGGCCACCCAGTCCGCGACGACGACGGCGCGGGCGTGGTTGAGCCCGTGAAGCAGCGTCTCGTTCAAGAGCTCGTCGCGCATCTTCGAGTTGACGGCCTCGCAGATCCGGTGCCTCACATCGGCTTGCCCGGCGAGATGAAGTGCCAGGCAACACCCGCCGCTTCGGTCCAGCCCAACATCGCGTTCAAGGTGAACTCACTCGATGGGCTTTATGCGGCACTGGGGCCACGGCCCCATCTCATCATGATCGCTGACGATCAGGCCCGGCGCGGTTCAGCCCGGTATCATCGGCGCGTCGGCTGCTGTCGCGGACCGATCACGGAACCCGCCGTTGTTCGCTGCAAACACTCCTCCGGACTGTTTGCTCTACGCTCCAGCCTCGCGCCTCTCGTAACGCTGTTCGAGATGGGGTGCGGCCGCACGCCTGGCAGCGGGCGTTACCACTTTCTGCCGAGGCGATCCTTCAGCGCATCCGCCAGCACGCGCTTCAGCCTCGCGTTGTTCACCCGTTCTCTCGAACCGGTGGCGTTCACGGGCTCACGCCTCAAGCGCCTCCAGCCGCTTCGCGTCCGAGATCTCCATGCCTCCGAAAATCGCCTTTCAAGCGTGGAACGTGGAACCGCTGATCCCATGACGACAGCAGAGATCGGCGGTCTTCGCCCCAGCCTCAGCCTCGCGCAAGATGTTGATGATCTGGGCTTCGTTGAACTTCGATGACTTCATGGTCTGATCCCTCTGTTGGGTCGGATTCTGGCATCAACTGGAGGAACTATCGGGGGGCACAGCAATCAGGCCCGGCGACGGCTGAAGCGCAGCACATCGCAACTGACAGGCTATGGACTGACAACAACGACCGCCCCAACATCGGCATCGGCGGCATCACACCCGCCCAAAAACTGAAGATGGCTGCGTGAAGTCTGCTTCTGCACCCCGCCAAAACGGAGAGGATTACCCAGAGCTGTCATTCGCTGCGCGCTGAACGAATTGTCTCCCATGCGCGTATAGGAGAGGTTGAGATATGGGACCGTCCTTTCCTCGGCCAAGATTGCTGCTCTCCCCCATATCTTCCACTTTGCGCCCGTCGGTTTCCGTCAACCCAGGATGAGGCCAGGAAAGATGCCCAGAAGGGCAACCAGGGCGAGGATACACATGAGGAATGGCAGCACCCCGGCGATCACCGTCCCGACATTTCCACGCCCGCGCACGCTTTGCACGATGTAGAGGTTCATACCGACAGGTGGCGTGATCAGGGCCAGTTCACACATCATCACCAGGAAAATCCCGAACCAGACGGGCGAATAGCCGAGTTGTTCCATGATCGGCCAGACAATCGGAATGGTTGCGATCATCATCGCCAGCGCATCAAGGAAACAGCCGAGGATCAGATAGAGGCAGACGAGGATCAGAAGCATGACCAGCGGCTGTACATCCAGACTCGCCACAAATTCCGACACGACGCGCGGCACCCCCAGCACGCCGAGAATGAAGTTCATGTAAAACGCGGCGACGAGGATCAAGAGCGTCATGGCCGTGGTGGTCACGGTCGACAGCATTGCCTCTTTCAACATCTCCCAGTTCAATCGGCGGGAGAGGGCCACAAGGATCATGGCGATGACCACGCCCACGCCTGCCGCTTCGGTCGGGGTGGCCCAGCCGCCATAGATCGAGCCCATCACGACAATGAAAATGATCAGCGGCGGGAGAAGGTCGCTTAACCGCTTGCGACGCTCAGACCATGGGGCAAGTTTCCCGCGTGGGCCGGCGATACGCGGGTCGATGACGCTCCAGAGTGCAGTGATCCCCATGAACAGGGCAGCCAGGATAAGCCCTGGCACGATCCCGGCCATGAACAGAGCACCGATTGAGGTGTTGGTGATCGCGCCATAGATGATCAGGTTGATCGAAGGCGGGATCAGAATGCCCAAAGTGGCGCCGGAGGCCACAGTGCCCGCCACCCAGCGTTCGGAATAATTCTGTTTGCGAAAGGTCGGGAAAGCCACCGTGCCGATCGTCGCCGCCGTCGCAACCGACGAGCCGGAGATTGCTGCGAAAACCGTGGAGGCGATGATATTGGTGTGGAGAAGCCCGCCCGGCAGCGGACGCAGCCAGTCGGAGAGCGCCCGGTACATGCGCTCCGTCACACCGCCCCTGACAAGCACTTCGCCCATGAAGACAAAGAGCGGGATCGCGACCAGAAGGAAATTGTTCAGCGTGCCCCACATCATCGTGCCGAAGGGGCGGAACATGGCGTCTCCGAAAAACACCCAGGCGCCCAGAACGGCGACACTGAACAGGGCCACGGCGATATGCAGACCGATCAGCAGAAGAAAGAGCAACAGGGCAAAGCCGATGACGGCGCCTTCGATCCCGATCATGACCGAGCCTCCCCGTGAGGTGTTTCCATGAATTCCTCGACCTCTTCCGAGACGGTCATCGGCCCGTAGAAGAGCGAAACCTTCTCGGGCGCCTGGACCATGAGCCAGATCGCATGCAGCGTGGTCGTGATCGTGGTGAGGGCGAAGACGCCGCACCCCAATGCCCAGAGCCCTTGCGGCACCCAGAGCGGGGTTTGCAACGGCGTGTTCGTGACCGCCCCGAAGCGGATGGTCTGCAACAGCTCGCCCGCGGCATGCCATGTCATGAAAATGGCCATGGCCGCCAATGTGCCCTGCGCCAGCACATGCGCCGGGTTTTGCCCCCGGCGCGGCAGATGGCTCAGGGCGATGTCGATGCGCGGATGGCCCTTGTGCAAGAGCGTATAGGCCAGCCCGCAAGAGCCCGCGAAGGCCAGAACATAGCCCCCCAGTTCATCGGTGCCCTGCAACGAGACATTGAGCAGGCTGCGCGCCCCGATGTCGAGGCAGATCAGCACAGCCAGCAGAGCCACCGATGCTCCGGCTGCAAGGGCAAACAGACGAGACAGGGTCTCGATGCGTTTCAACACAAACGGTGTCTCTGCTGGCAACTGGCTCATTCGATCACGAGCCCTCGTGCCTTGCCGACCGTGTCGTTCCAGATCTTGGTGCAGCCCGGATAGCCCGCCTCACAGCGCGCCGCCCATTCCGGCAGAATCTTGGTCGCGGCGATCCCGGCGACGGTCGCTTTGTCGGCGTCGCTCACCGGCACCAGCGTCATGTCGTAGGAGGTGTAAAGCCCATCGTCCGGGCAATCGCCCCCGGTGGAACAGCTCTGCGCCACAGCATTGGTCTCGACCGCCAGCGACCAGAGCGCGGCTTCCATCTCCGCCATGCTGGCTTCGAAGGCAGCTTTCTGGTCTTCGGGAAGACCGTTCAGCCAATCCAGATTGACCAGATGCGCCTGGACCGAGCCAGAGACGGAGAGCGGGTAGAGATGGCTGGTCACTTCCGGCCATTTGCCGGTGTTCGACGACGTCGGAGAGGTCACGCCGCAGGACGCCACACCACGCTGAAGCGCCGGATACACCTCGGGGAAGCTCAGGGTCACCGGCGTCGCGCCCAGATTTTCGAGCAGGGTCGACATCGAGGCCGTGAAGGAGCGCACTTTCAGCCCTTTGAGATCGCCGAGGCCCTCGATCGGCTGATTGCAGAGAAACACCTGCGGCCCGAAGGGCCAGATCGCCACGGCTTTGACGCCGAATTTCTCGCCCAGACGCGCGTTGAACGCCTCGCGATAGGCGTCCACGGCCTGTTTCAGCTCATCCATGTTGGTGGAGACGCCGATCAGGTCGATGCCTTCGAGGAACGGATCGTCTTTCGCGGCAGAGCCGATCTGAGTTGTGCCAAGCTGAAACGCGCCGGAGCCGACAAGGCGCAGCGAGTCCGCAAGGTTCAGGCCCAGCACCTGAAACTCGTTGCGCTCAACCGTGACGCCACTTGCCCCGATGGCTTCGATCGCGGCCATTTCAACTGGATACTGGGCGTTGTGGGGCTGGGTCTCGGTCAGCCACCGCAAGGTCTCGGCTTGCGACGGCAGGGCGGTTGCAAGCAGCAGAAGAGAGACCGCGGAAAGGCGGCTTAGGGATTTGAACATGGGTTTTGCTCCTATTTGAGGCAGGGAAAGGATTACGAAAGCGACAATTCAGGGCGTCTCGTTGAGACAGGGGAGGTCAGGCCCAAAGCGGTCAGAGCCTGACGCAAACCGGCGGAGACCGGCTCGATGATCGGCAGCGGGCTCGCATCCGCGACGGCGGTGAGCGCACGGGCCAGGGGGCCACCGCCAAGGAGCAGCGCCTCGGCCCCGTCCGTTTCGCACTGGCGGGCGATGGCGATCAGAGCCGCACTCATGCGCGCCTCGTCGGACATCACCGTGAAGGCGTCGCCCTCGGAAATGCGCAGGGAGGCGAGATGATCGTCATGGCCATAGAGCGAGACCTTGCCCCGGATCGAGGCCTCGAGATCGGGCGTCGTCGTGATGATCGAAAATTTCCGCCCGCCCGCGCTGGCTTCCGTCATGCCCGCTTCGGCGATCCCGGCGACGGGAATATCGACCCGGTCACGCAGCTCGAGAAGCCCCGGATCGCCAAATGCCGACACGATCAGTGCATCCACCCCGGCGGAGGCCAGCCCGACGCCGATTGTCACCACCTGTTTCGCCGCCGCATCAAGTGCCGCTTCGTTGGTGATGATGCTCGGGCCGAGCATCATGGTGTGGCCCTGAACCTCGACATTCGGCGGGCAAAGCGCTTGCGCGATGCCCGTCATCAGCGAGGTCGTGACCGTATTGGTGTTCGGGTTCAGCAAAGCGATACGATAGGGCGGACGGGTCATGCGATTTCCTCCAGTCTGACGCAGGCCACGCGGCGTTCCGCGCCTTGCGCCCGCAACTCCGGGACAGCCGCCTGACAGGCGGAGGTGGCCAGCGGGCAGCGCGGGGCAAAGGCACAGCCCGGCGGCATACGCGCCAGATCGGGCGGCATGCCGGGAATGGCCTTGATCGGGGCGCCGGGTCTGGCGCCCTGAACGGTCGAGGACAAAAGCCCCTGCGTGTAGGGGTGTTTCGGCGTTTTGAGCACTTCGGCGGCAGTGCCGGTTTCGACGATCCGCCCGGCATACATCACCGCGATCCGGTCAGAGATTTCGGCAGCCACCCCGACGTCGTGGGTGACGAAAATCGTCGCCATGCCCATCTCCTTTTGCAACTCTCTGAGCAACAGGATCACCTGAATCTGCACCGTCGCGTCGAGCGCGGTTGTCGGTTCATCGGCCAGCAAGAGTTTTGGCCCGGCGGCCAGCGCCAGTGCGATCATGGCGCGTTGCCGCATGCCGCCGGACATCTCATGCGGATAATTGTCCAGCCGCGACGCCGGCGAGGGGATGCGCACGAGCTCGAGCATTTCGAGCGCGCGCGCCCGGGCCTCCTTGCGGCCCACCTTGCGGTGACGCCGAACGGTCTCGGCGATCTGGGTGCCGATGGTGAACACCGGATCGAGCGCGGTCGCGGGTTCCTGAAAGACCATCGAGACATCGCCGCCGCGATAGCCGGCAAGATCACGCCCCTCGAGGCTCAGCACATCCTTGCCGTCGAGTTGCAGATCTCCGGAAATCAGCGTCTTGGCTTCGGGTAAAATGCGCAGCAGCGCGCGCAGGGTGACGCTTTTGCCGCTGCCACTTTCGCCGATGATGCCAAGCACCTCGCCACGCCCGAGCGTCAGGCCGATGCCATCGACTGCGGTGATCGGGCCTTTGGCGGTGCGGAACTGAACGGTCAAGTCCCTGACGGACAAAAGGGGCGTGTTCACTGCAGCGCCTCCGCCTTGGAATGACCCGATTTCGGATCGGCGATGTGACAGCGCACACGCGTCTCGCCGTGGCGCAGCTCATAGGGCATGGTGTTGCAGATGCTTTCGGCAAAGCCGCAGCGTGGCGCGAACCGGCAGCCGGGCGGCAAATCAATCGGACTGGGCGGATCGCCGGTGATCGGCGCGGCCATGGTACGCTGATCCGGGTCGGCGCTTGGCACCGAGGCCAGAAGCGCGCGCGTGTAGGGATGGCGCGGGGCAGCATAGATTTGCCCGACTGGCCCCTGTTCCACGACCTGCCCGAGATACATCACCAGCACATGGTCCGAGATGTAGCGCACCACGTTCAGGTCATGGCTGATGAAGATATAGCTCAGGCCGAATTCGGCTTTCAGCTCGTTCAAGAGGTTCAGAACCTGCGCTTCGACGGATTTGTCGAGGGCAGAGACCGCCTCGTCGAAAATCACCACCTTCGGATTGAGCGCGAGCGCCCGGGCGATGTTGACGCGCTGGCGCTGACCGCCGGACAGCTCATGCGGATAGCGCCCGGCAAAGCGCGCCGGATCGAGGCCCACGCGGTCCAACAACCGCCAGGCGATCTCGCGCGCCTCTTTTGAGGCCACACCATGCACCCTGGGGGCGAAGGTGATGGAGTGCTCGATGGTCAGACGCGGGTTGAGCGAGGCGGAACTGTCCTGAAACACCATCTGCACCTGACGGCGAAAGGCCTTCAGGTCGCGTTTCGTCGTGCTGACCGGCCTGCCGGAGAGGCGGATTTGCCCGCTGTCGGGTTCGACGAGATGCATCAGAAGACGCGCGGTCGTGGATTTGCCACAGCCGGATTCGCCCACGATGCCAAGAGTGGAGCCGGCCGGGAGATCGAAACTGAAATCCGAGACGGCATGGACATGGCGCGCAGGCTTGCCAAGGCTGTTTTCACGGACGGTGAAGGTCTTGTTCAGGCCGGAGGCGCTGAGGGCGGGGGCGGCGTGAGGAGAGAGGCTTTGATCGGTCATGACACATCCATGGCGGAGCGCAGCCCGTCCGAGAGCAGGTTGAAAGACAGGGAGACGGCGAAGATGAACACACCAGGGAGCGCAGCGATCAAAGGCTGGCTGTAGATCGCGGAGCGCAGCGTGTTGAGCATCAATCCCCATTCGGGCGTCGGCGGTTTCGTCCCGAGCCCGATGAACGAGAGCCCCCCCGACATGATGATGGCGACCGACAGCAGGCTCGTGGCATAGACCACGACAGGCGCGAGGATATTGCCGAGAATATGCACCCGGATGATCGCCAGCCCCCCTGCCCCGCTGGCCCGGGCCGCCTCGACGAAATCGAGGCTGCGGACCTGTGTCGTGGCGCTTTCCGTGACCCGCACCATCGGCGGGATCAGCACCACGGTCAGGGCGATCAGCGCATTGAGCAGACCCGACCCCAAGGCGCCCGCGATGGCGACGGCCAAAAGGATCGACGGGAAGGCAAAGACCACATCGGTCGCGCGCATGATGATCGTGTTGGTCCAGCCCCCGACAAAGCCCGCAACCGTGCCAAGCGTGCCGCCGATCAGAAGCGCCAGAAGCACCGGCAGAATGCCCATGACCAGCGACATGCGCCCGCCGTAGAGCAACCGGGTGAGCATGTCGCGGCCCAACTCGTCGGTGCCGAGGATGTGGCCCTCGGTCAAGGGCGGCTTGAGACGTTGCACCACGCTGCCGACGGCCGGGTCGTAGGAGGTCAGAAGCGGCGCGAAAAGGGCCGACAGGATGACCATGGCGAGCACGATCATGCAGGCAACGGAGACCGGATCGCGCAGCAATTTGCGCCAGACACCGGACCAGTAGCCCTGCGAACCTGTCGGCCGTGTCGGGAGAGAGATCTCGGAAACCGTCATGTGCGTTGAATCCTCGGGTCGAACAGGGGCTGCAGGATGTCGACGATCAGGTTGAGCACGACGAAGATCAGGGCGAGCACCAGAATGGTGCCCTGCAACAGCGGGATGTCGCGCGTCAGGATGGCATTGTTCAGCAAAAGCCCGGTGCCGGGCCAGGCAAAGACGGTTTCGACCAGAATGGAGCCGGCCATGAGATAGCCCATCTGCACACCGATCACGGCGAGCGCGGTGGGGGCTGCGTTCTTGACGACATGGGCGAAGATCTGCGGGCGGGTCAGTCCCTTGGCCCGCAGCGCCGTGACGAATTCCTGCCCGAGCTTTTCCGCCACCAGCGCCCGCACGGACCGGGTGATGATCCCGGCAGGCATCGCGGCCATGGTCAGAACCGGCAGGATCATGAAGCTCAGCGCGTCGCCAAGGCTTTGTCCCGACCGCCCCGCCCCCATGGCCGGGAACCAGCCGAGTTTGACGGAGAAAAACGCCACCAAAACGATGCCAAGCCAGTAATGCGGCACGGAGACGCCAGAGATCGCGGTGGCCGAGGCGATCTTGTCCGCCGGAGAACCCATGCGATACCCCGCGACAAGCCCGAGGGCGAGACCGACCACCAGCGCCAGAAGACAGGCCAGGACGGCGACCGACAGGGTGTAGCCAATGGCATGACCGATCTCGCTTGCAACCGGCCGCCCGGTGGCGATCGAAGTGCCCAGATCGCCCCGAAGCACATTGCCCAGCCACAAAAGATATTGCACCGGCAAGGGTTTATCGAGCCCGTAACGCGCCCGGGTCTGATCGACAATTGCCTGAGATGCATCGGCTGGAAGCACCACGGTGAGCGGATCCCCCGGCGCAAGCTGAACCAGTGAGAAACAGATGACACTGACCGCCAGCGTGACAGGCACAGCGTAGAGCAGTCGTTTCAGGATGTATCCCAACATGGGTCAGTCCTCCGGGGGAACGCGCGTTACTTTTCGATGGTCACCGGGGTCAGGTCCTGAAACCAGTTCTGGGCCTGAACGAACCCTTTGACCTCGGGCGCCATGGCGCGCGGCGCGACGTCATGGGCCACGAAGAGGAACAGGGCGTCGTTCACGTAAAGCTCATGCAGGGCCTGAATGGCCTTGAGCTGTTCCACCGGGTCGAAGGTGGTGCGGATCCGGTCGATCAGCGCATCGGCCTCCGGGTTGCTGTAATAGCCCCAGTTCGTGCCCTTCGGCGCGACCAGACGGCTGTCGATGTGCCGCATGAGGGCTGTGAACGGGTCCTGGCTGAAATACGAGCTGTTCGTGGACTGCGCCCCGTCGGTGGAGGCATCTTTCGCCCCCACCCGCCAGTTCGCCAGCAACGCATTCCAGTCGCGCACATCGAATTCAACGTCGATGCCGATGGCGGCGAGGTTCTGCTGGATCAGCTCGTTCATCAGCATCGGCTGCATCTGACCGGAGCCTGCGGGCGAGATGATCGCCTTGACCTTGAGCCGGTGGTCGGGTCCGTAGCCCGCCTCCTTCATCAGTTCGATGGCGGCCTCCGGGTCGTATTTGACCTCGAATTCCGGGTTGCCAAACCAGTCGCTCGTCTCCGGCACCATGCCTTTTGCGGGCACCATCATGCCCCCCAGCAGGACTTTCATCCCCTCACGATCGATGGCGAGGTTGGCGGCCTTGCGGATGCGTTCATCGGTCCAGGGCGACCCTTCAAGCATGGAGAAATGCCACGGCCAGATATGCGGGTAGACGTTCGAGGAGATGGTGAAACCGGCGGCCTTGAGGCTGTCGAGCGCATCCGGGGGCGGGGCTTCGATCCAGTCGACCTGACCAGAGCGAAGGGCCGCCACGCGCGCCGAGGGATCGGGCACCGGCATCAACACGACCTCGTCGAGATCGGATTTGCGGTCCTCGTTCCAGTAGCCGTCATAGGGAACCAGCACCGCACGTTCACGGGGAACGTATTCGGACACCATGAAAGGCCCCGTGCCGGAAGGTGCCTGCAAAAATGCGTCCCAGCTTCCTGCGGCCTCAAAGGCAGCGGGCGACGACATCACGATCCACGCGATCTCATAGGGGATCAGCGCGTCCGGCGCGGTGGTGGTGATCTCGACGGTCATGTCGTCCACCGCACGGTAGCTTGCCACGGTCGGGATGCGCCCCCTGCCCTGCGCCGATTGCTTTTCGTCATATTGCGCGGCATCGGGGTTCAGGATCTTGTCGAAGTTCCAGACGACGGCATGGGCATCGAAAGCGGAGCCGTCATGGAAGGTCACGCCGTCGCGGAGTTTGAAGGTCCATTTGGTCTGATCTTCGGGATCGACCGACCATTCCAAGGCCAGCCCCGGGATCAGCGTCACCGGTTTGTCGGCCGAGGACAGGTCATAAGCCACGAGCGCTTCGAAGACCTGGTAGCCCATGAAGCGCATGCCTTCGGCGCCCTGATCCGTCTGACCGTTCGGCAGCGGCACATCGGAGGAGGTCATTGCGATACGCAGCGAGCCTTCGGCCAGCGCCGCACCGGACAGCCCGATGGAAATTGCCGCCGCGGTCATCGAGAGCCGCAGCATGGACTTCAGAGAAGGCAGAGGTCCTGACGCGCGGAGAATAGGAGTTTTCATGGCCTTCCTCGTGTTCGGAGTGTGATTTCTGTCTGGTTGTAACTTTTCACCAACGTATTTTCCGAAAATTTTCGGTCAATATTTTTCCTGTAAGAAGATTATGAAAACACATTTTCACGTCGGCACAGCACGAACCACCCCGCCTGACGCATGGATTTTGGGCGCAATGCTCAGGGGATGGGCGCCTTAAAGCTCGTTGAGCGAATCGTGGAGGGCTTCGATGCAGGACAAGCGCTTGCGCGCCGGTGTGCCTGCGCGCTCGATCACGCGGGTCGCCAGGAGATGACAGAGCCCAATGACACTCACATGATTGAACAACGGACCAGGCGCTGCGATCCGACAGCGCAGGTGCCATGTGACCCCGGCATGCGGGGGCATCTTGTCGTCCGTGATATAAAGCAGCTTCGCGCCAGACTTGCGGATGTGTTCAAGGATCTGGTCGTTATCGCGAATGCGCCGTGGCAGCGCGAAAAACAGGACACAGTCCTCTTCGGTGAAACTCGCGATTTCCTCGGCAAGCGTTTGGCCTGGTTGCGGCAGCAAGCGGCTGCTGTCGACCACCTGCAACATCTGCCAATGCAGATAGCTTGCGAAAGCCTGGCTGCTTCGAAATCCGAACAGCGCCACGCGGCGCGCTGACAGGATCGAGTCCGCGATCTCGTCAATCTCGGCGGGGGACATGGTCTTGCCCGTCTCCGTGAGATTGCGCGCGCCCTGCGCAAAATGAAGGTCAATGAGATCGGAGGCCGCATCCTCTTTCGTGCCCGAGAGGTAGATCGCAGCACCTGTGTTCTGTTCGGTCCGTACATGGCGCCGGGCATCTTCATAACTCGCATAGCCGAGCCTCTGAACGAAACGGGACACCGTGGCGTTCGAAACATTCGCCAGCTTCGCCAACTCGGACGCATTGTAGCTCGCAAGCTCCCCCGGGAAGTTCAGGAGGAACTCCGCAAGACGGCGCTCGGTTGGCGGCATGCGAGACAGGCTTTCCCGCACCGCGCCCAGAAAGGATGGTTTTCCGATTTCACTCATATCATAAGTGAAATTCGTTTTGCACCAAGATGCAACAAGATTTCCGGTCCTGCTCGGTTAGACTGACGTGACCCCAGGACACTGGACCGTCGGCCAAGCTCTAGTCCACGTCTTTGACGGGATATGAGAATGGCGAAGCGCCGGAAGTTTACAGGCCTGGTCAAGCTCAGGGTGGCGTCGGAAGCCCGGCACCACCGCAAGGCGGCTTCGAGGCCATGCCTGCCGGTCGTCACCTCCACCGGCTCGCGCCGACCAGCCATCCGGCCTGATCTGGGTAGCAATCCTCACAGGCCTTGAACCCCTGCTGTTGCGCAGCATCCTTCGTGTCGAAAAACTTGAGGTCATTGCGGTTTTGTGGGGCGGCTGCAGCAGATTGGAGAGTGATAGATCCCATCCCTCTCCCGGCCACAGACGAAGGCTCCTGCCGCTTTTACGTCGCAAGTCCTGATGACGCGCCTGCGCAAATCTTCATGGCTCACTGGTCCTCTCTTTCCTGTGGTCGATTGCGGTCTGCACGGTGCGCCAAAGCCGCCCGTCGATGGCCGCAAGACCAACACCGATCAGCGCCATGCCTGCGAAATGGCGGGGAAGCAGGCTTTCCCCGAGGAAAGATGTTCCAAGCAGGATCGCGCTGACAGGGATCAGGAAGGTCACCAGCAGCAGGTTTGTCGCCCCTGCCGTTGCAAGGATGCGGAAGTAGAGAACATAGGCCAGCGCTGTCGAAATCGCCGCCACACCAATCAACGCCGCAATGGCGGTCAGGCTGGGGGATGGCAGTGTCCATGGGCGATCCAGCATCATGACAAGGGGCAGCATGATCAGGCTTGAGGCCACGACCTGCCCGGTTGCCGTGCCCATCGGGCTGCCCCCCATTGCCCGAAATCTGCGCCCATAGATGCCTGCAAAAGCATAGGAAACGGCGCCTGCCAGACAAAGAAGCTGCGCGATGATGCCGGTGCCGAGGTCGCGCAACGCATCCAGGCCGATCATCACCGCGACCCCGGCGAAGCCGATCAGCACCCCGGCGAACTTTCCCGGCGTCATGCGTTCATCGCTGGTAAGGAAATGCGCGAGGACGACCGTGAACAGCGGCGTCGAGGCGTTCAGGATCGAAGCCACCCCCGAAGCAATATGCTGCTGGCCCCACACGATCAGCGAAAAGGGGATCGCGTTGTTCAGCAGTCCCATGCAGAAAAAAGCCGTCCAGACCCGACGACCACGCGGCATTCGCTCGCCCCGCAGCCGCATGATGATCAGCAGGATGATGGCTGCGAGGGCTACCCGGAACACGACCACGGTGAAAACAGGCACTTCTCGTACCGCGATGCCGTTGAAGAAGAACGACCCACCCCAGACGGTAGCAAGAGCCAGCATCATGGTCCATTCCAACGGGGTCATGGCGCGGGATGAAGATTGTCGCAACATAGACGGCCCTCCGGCGCGGCCATCAGGGCTGTCTCTCAGAGAGAACTGCGCATATTCGGGGAGGTCCGCGCGATCCGTTTCTTGCTCTTAAATCATGCGATGGCAGCTTCGTCCTGCGTAGCCGCCGGCCGCGCCTGATTTCGTCGTACCAAGTGTTGGTTTTCCGCTTCGGGAAAGCCGCACTGCGGCGACGGCATACACCCGACCGGTAAGTAAGGGCCGGAAGCATGCCGTTTGGCAAACACAGCGAATGACAGCTTTCCTGGAGGTTTTTCAACGTGGACCGCAGTGCAAGGGTCGCTGCCAGGTGGTGGCGGTCCACGTTGACAAACCTCGGAAGGACGAAGCCGCGGGGGGCGAGGCGCTGCCTATGGGGAAAGAGCGCCGAGGGTGTGGTCGACCTGGCGCACAGACGGCCACCGGTGTTCGGGGCGCCCGGCGACACCCTGGCTTTTTCCGCCAGTTGCCGCCGCTTTGAGCCTCGAAAGCGGGCGACCGTCTGCCGAATTTGGCGATCCGTTCCGTTGCGTGCAAATCGGGGCCACGCCGGTTCCAGTCAGGCACCGGCTGTGGATCAGGCAAAGGGATGGGCGTTTCATCATGCGGCCTGCTCCCGCGGTGGCGCTCGTGATCGCGGCGTCTGTCCGCGCCGGAAGATCTCGATGATCCGCATCGGCGCGCCGCAACAGGGGCATGGTTCGCACAGGGTCAGGGGTGCGGGTTCAGCCGCAGTTTTGGGCGCCGCCGCGGGTTGCGGCACCCCGAGCAGGGCGCGGATCTTCGCGATCTTGACCTTGTGACTTGCGCTTGCCTGCAGACCGTAATGCCGGATGCGGTGGAAGCCGTCGGGCAGGACATGGATCAGGAACCGGCGGATGAACTCGTCGGTGGCGAGGCGCATCACCTTTTGCCGGTCGCCCTGCTTGATGCGATAGTCCTTCCAGCGGAAAGCGACGGTTCCGTCGTCGGCGCTGAGCAGGCGGTGGTTCGAGATGGCAACGCGGTGGGGGTAGCGGCTGAGACAGGCCAGCACCGCCTCGGGGCCGCCGAAGGGGGGCTTGGCATAGACCCCCCATTCGGATTTGCGGAACGGGGCCAGCCAGGCGGCGAACTTGGCGCTGTCCGCGAGCCCCACCAGATCGCCGAAGAAGGCGAGATCCCCGGCGCGGTGCAAGGCGAGCAGCCCTTCAAGGACAGTCGCCGGAATAGGCGCGACAGCACCCGCACATGAAGGAAGAAACCGGGCTTGCAGGCAATCCAGCGGGTGCCGTCGGGCGACAGGCCGCCGCCCGGAACGATCATGTGGATGTGGGGATGGTGGGTCAGCGCCGAGCCCCATGTGTGCAGCACCGCCGTCATGCCGAGCCGTGCGCCGATGCGCCTGGGATCGGCGGCGAGGGTCAGAACCGTCTCGGCCGAGGCGCGGAACAACAGGTCATAGACTGCCTTCGTTCGCCAATGTCTCTCGAACCATTGGCGTTCCATTGGCTCACTCCAATAGGCGATCTGCGCGATCTCGGCCGGCAGGGTGAAGACGACGTGGAAATACTCGACCGGCAGCAGATCCTCGGCGCGCGCGGCCATCCAGTCCCGCGCCGCCGGCCCCTGACACTTCGGGCAATGCCGGTTCTTGCAGGAGTTATAGGCGATGTGCTGCTGGCCGCAGCTGGCGCAACCGGCCACATGCTTGGCCCAGGCGCCTCGGTTCGGCAGGCCTCGATCGCCGACATCACCTTCAGCTGGGTCAGGCTGACATGCCCCGCATTGGCCCGTCGCCACGCCGGGCCGTAGGTGCGGAAGATGTCAGCCAGCTCCAGCGATGGGCGGGGCATAGAGCCTCGGCGTCAATCCGGGCCGTCGGATCGCAGCACCCTGTCCTGCACAAGCTTCATCTGTTCGAAGGGGCTGACGGTGCTCTGGATCGTCTTGGTGGCGACATGGGCATACCGCGCCGTGGTGCTGAGCTTGGCGTGCCCCAGAAGCACCTGGATCACCCGCACATCGGTATTGGCCTCGAGTAGATGCGTGGCAAAGCTGTGGCGCAGGGTGTGCAGGGTCGCGGGCTTCGTGATCCCCGCATTCGCCACGGTCCTCGGACCGATGGCGGACCATTGCTCATTCTTTGGCCGCCATGAAGGCACGGTTCAACTGCCTGGACGACAGAGGCGAAATCTTCGGCTCGCCCGGAAACAGCCAGCCTTCGGGCCGGGACTCGCGCCAATATTGCCGCAGCACCTCCAGCAGGCTGGGCGACAACATGGCTTGCCGGTCCTTGCTGCCCTTGCCTTGATCGACATGGATCAGCATGCGCTGGCTGTCGATGTCGCGAACCTTGAGGTTGCAGACCTCGGAGGCCCGCAGCCCTGCCCCGTAGCTGATGCCGAGGGCCGCCCGATACTTCAATCCGGGCCCGGGCACCGAGGCCAATAGTTTTGCGACCTCCTCCACGCTCAGCACCACCGGCAACTTCCGTGGCTGGCGATGGAACTGCATGTATCGCTTCATCTCCTCGCGTCCGCAGGTGACGCTGAAGAAAAACCGCAGCGAGATGATCCGGACGTTGAACGTGGCGGCCGAGACCCCGTCCTTCGTCATTTGAAGCTGATAAGATCGCAGGTCATCCGGCGTGGCAGTATCGGGCGATCGGCCAGGGAAAGACGCGAAATGCGTCACGCCGCGGATGTGACCCTGTTCGGTCTTCTCGCACAACCCACGGATCTTCATGTCCTCGATCATCCGCTGGCGCAGCGGGGTGGTCTTCTCCTCCTTCATCGAAACCTCCTGTCTGACGGGTGGGAAGACCCAAATCGTCAGCCCGGAAAGGCCTCACACAAAGCGCAACGCTGAATTGGGAGCTGAGCGCCAGCCACAGGCGCCCATGCCGCGGAGCGGCTTAGTCCTTCCGCCCTTCGCGTCGGGGCTTGGTCGGACGCTGCTCGGGGCGCGACAGTCGTGGAAGGGCAGCCTGCGGTCCTCGCCGAACCTCGGCATGACTGGCTCGCATGCATCACGAGCTCGGAGAATACCGTCAAAGAAGTGCGCTTGGTGCGCTGCGACGCGCATGCTCATGTTTCCTCAACGCTCGACCGACTCTTTACACTTCGTGTGTTTTGTAAAAGTTGTTCAAGGCCAAGCCCTGCCAGGTAGAGACTTGTGAGAGGCAACGGATCCATGCCCAACTGGCGAAGTGTCAAAAGTGACCATGACCAAGCGACTGATGCCCACACCTGGAAGCAGGACTACCTTGGTCAGCCGGATATCGACCTGCTTCTCGCTGCCGCCAAAAAGGGCCGCCACGGGGTTCGCGACCACCTTTTGATCCTGATGATGTTCCGGCACGGCCTTCGCGTCTCCGAAGCGATCGGGCTTCGACGGCGAGATGTGGATCTAGAGCAGTCGCGGATCTGGATCACACGGCTGAAGAACGGACTCAGCGTCGAGCAGCCAGTCGCGGGCGAAGAGCTGCGGGCTATCAAGCGCTGGCTCGCCCGCAGGGAGGATGCCCTGCCCTGGCTCTTCGTCTCGGAGCGCAAGCAGCCGCTCTCACGGCAGGCCGTAAACTACATCGTCGGGACCGCCGGCACCCGTGCCGGGCTCGAGCGTGTCCACCCACATATGCTACGCCATTCCTGCGGTTTCGCCTTGGCCAACAAGGGGCGCGATTTGCGGGTCATCCAAGACTACCTCGGCCACCGAGACCCCAGGCACACAGCGCACTACACGCGGACGGCAGCGCATCGGTTCAACGACTTGTGGTAGCTGGATGCTGCAGTGGTCGCGAAGTGGAGATTGGGCAGAAGCAGCCTGACGGCGATGGAGCATGACGACCGCAGCATCGGACGAAAGCGGCCGTTCGCGCATGGTGCCGCGATTCCAGCCGGCTGTAGACGTGGAGGGCGGGAAGCGGACTTGCGGCGGCGCAGCTTGGCGACCGCAGCGAGCCTAGGGTAAGCGGTCATTCATGCACCGCGCAGCGAAGGTCGCGCCCTTTTGCCCGTCACGGGCGGAGACCGGACCTTCGCGGCGCGGTGCATGAACGTCGGTGATGCGCAGAAGCGCCCTTTGCAAAGTCCAAGCCGCCGCGCATGGTGGCAGGGCGCGACCGGCCCATTGCGGACGGTCGCATTAAGTCATCGCGCCTTGGTGCAGCTTCACCAAACGGGCTTTCGATTTCGGCGCTCAGTCTTTCCGATGCGAGACAATTTTCGAATGCCTGTGGCAACTACATCGACGCTCGAACAGAAATTGCGTAATTTATATTGACCGTAAAATATGCAGAAAGGCATTGTCTAGGGGAGCCGTAGGAAGGACTTGAGAGCCCTTCCTATTCGTCTCCGATAGGCATGCATGTCTGAGAGACAGGCCGATCGTGGAGAAACAATTAGACCTGAATTTTGGAAGGTATTTCTGTGACCGTAACCTTTGCCGAAGCTCTTGCTCCCCTCTCTAAGCGCATGCCGCGCCCAGTGCGTGACATCGAAATCCTGCGGATAGCGACCCATTTGGACGGTGACGATTTTAATGCCTCGGCTAGGATGGCCCGAGAGGCTGTTCTGAAATGGGCGTCATCGCGTAAGAGGGCAGGTGGAACCTTCCCTGAAGAGGCATGGGATCACACCGACTTCGAACTTCTAGCAGGCGGGCGAAACAGCACGGCGGTCAGGTTCCTGACCGACACCGCAGATCTTTGGTCATTGCGTGCTGAAGTGCCCGACGAAAATGTGCCTGGGCGGGTCTGGACCAATGAGATTGTCATCGGAGGAGAAATCGGAAAACGCCCGCATCTTAGCTTGCGGCTCATCGTCAGCACAACCGAGCCAAATCTCAATATCGAACACCATGTGCCCGGTCCAGTTTTACAAATTGCGACAGCTCCTGGGCTGTTGCGAGGCGGCAGGACACTCGCCGCTTCTCCCAGCACGCTTCGGAACGAAAATGACGCCCAAGACCTGTGCGATCACCTCGAAGACCCGGAACGTCGTCTGTCTATCATTGTCGTGGCGCTTCCGGAGGGAGAGGTTAGCGCTCCTTTAATCAATGATAGCGAAGTAGCGCGCGCATTGACCGGACTTGTAAGGGTAGTTCGTGTTCCGGCTGAGCTTACATGGGTCTTGACCAAACGCTTCGGCAAGTTGAGGTCTGTTTTCGACGGCGCTGTCCGGGTCTACCTTCCCGGTTTCTCAAGTTCCGATGATCCTTACCGCCATCGCTTGTTTTTGGCGACATGGCTGCAAAAAGATGAAAACGCTGCCCGTTGCGGCCTTTGGTTGCGCCGTATTGTCGCCGATCTGAGCATTTCATCTACAAGACTTGGCAAGGACGTCGTTGAATTTTCCGCCGTCCGGACCGCCAGTCGCCGTTTACGCAAAGACAGCCTTGCTGAACAGAAGGCTCCAGACGCTGAGCTTCTATCCCTTGCGCAAGAGCTAATAGACGATCTTGAAAAGCGGGTCGCCTCGAAAGAAAAGGAGATCGGGGATTACGTCGCCGAAGTTGGAATCGCCGAAGATCGCGCCACGGCTGCAGAACAAGAAAACCGTTCGCTTCTTTTCAAAATCAGGCAGTTGCAGGGTGCGTTGGCAGACGGAGCCGAGGCACCGACCACCGAACCGCCCCTTCCACAAGCTTGGTCGGAGTTTTCTGATTGGCTCGATCAGACTTTTCCTGATCGTGTTGTCCTTACGCCGACCGCTCGGCGGTTGGTTCGAAATCCGGAGTTTGAGGATGTCGGAACTGTTGCGCGAGCTATAAGTTGGCTTGCAACGGACCAACACCTGCGCCGGCTAAATGGAGGAGGCAGCACTCGCGATGAAGTAATTGAGCCGGGTATACTGAATGCCTATTGCGGCGGCGATACCTATGAGACTGTTTGGCAGGGAAGGCGCTACGAGGTGGATCAGCATGTGAAGAATGGCGGAAACAGCCACGACCCGAAGCGGTGCCTTCGCATCTACTACTTCTGGGAGCCGGATTTGCAGCAAACGGTAATCGACCATCTACCAGCGCATCGCCGCACCAGTGCGACATGATAGGCGTTAGCTGGTCAGCTGCATAGGAAGTGCAGCCACCGACCGCTTTCCGCCCTGCGTGACTGACTCAAAGCCTCGGATCAGGGGCGCGGGGCAGGTCCGCTTCGGGGCTGGGACCGGCCATCCGCTGCGCCCGGCGTGAACGGCAGCTCAGGGCCGAACAGGTCGACGCGGCGGCGCTGCCCCCAAGAAAGGCTCGCCGCGCCGCCGCATGGCCGCTTCGAGCCCAAGTCTACCATGCGGCTAGGTATTGCCTCCTAGGCTCCAGACTCATTGAGTTTCACAACCAGAACAAGACGGTTGCTGCGAGCATGATCGCTGAGAAGAAGGTTTCCGGGCGGCGGTCATAGCGGGGTGCGACGCGCCGCCAGTCCTTGAGGCGGCCGAACATGATCTCGATGCGGTTGCGCCGTTTGTAGCGCCGCTTGTCGTATTTGATGGCCTTCTTGCGGGACTTCCGGCCCGGGATGCAGACCTTTATCCCCTTGTCTTTCAACGCTTCTCTAAACCAATCGGCGTCATAGCCCCGATCAGCCAACAGCCTGCCCGCTTTCGGCAGGCTACTCGGCAAAGCCCCTGCACCTGTGTAATCGCTGAACCACCATAATCCGCGTCATAGGAAGTCGATGGATTGTCGGTGCCGCGATAGGCGAGGACGGTCTTATTCGCGAGGTCTTCGGGGCCGGTTGCGTCGATGCTGTAGGCGAGGGCGTAGAAGCCGGCGGTTTTGGCGGGTGAGGATTCTTCAGGAGCAGCTTCAGGATCCTTGAATACGGCTTCTGAGTCGATCGAAAGGTGAGCGTCACCAACGGACTCACCATCACTATTCACACCCGCTCCATAGCCCCTGTTGTAGGAATCCATAGACAAAATCGCCAAAAGCAGTTCCTTGGAAATCGTCATGAGCCGCTACCTCTGAAAATCAGTTCGATTGAGCTTGCCAAGCAAACTCTGGAAATACGGAGCACTTATCCCGCTCGCGAGTGCTTCCTTATGAATTCGTCCCCACTCGACGAAGAAGGGTTGGGGCAACACCCCCTCGACCACGCCCGTCGTCACTGGCGCTTCCGTGATCTCCAGCGTCACCGCGCTCAGGCTCACCCCGGGGCCGAAACTCGCCGCCAGGTCCTGCGGATCCACCTGCATCACCGTCTTCGGGTCGGATACGTCGCCAAAGGTCACCAGAACCGGATAGAACCGGCGCGGCACTTCGCGCGTCTCGCGCAGCTTCACGAGTTTCGCGACGACCTTTTCCTTCGAGGCGCCCGGGAAGAACACCCGAAAGGCGCTCGGATCGCCCAGCAAGGCGAAAAGATAGCGCCCCGGCGCCACCTCCAGCACCACCGCCTCGCCCTGACAGGCCCGGCCGTCGCCCATTCCCCGCGCCTCCGGCAGCCAGAGCGCCCCGTACCGACGCGTCGCCTCGCAGGCCACCACGCTCGAGGCGGCTTTCGGGCCCGCGGGGGTGTTCACCACCAAGGTCAGGCGCTGATGCCAGTACCAGCGCTCCTCGTTGCAGCCTGCGAGCACGAGAAGCACGAGCGCGGCAAGCGTGGGGAGCAGGGCGCGGCGCCTCTGTGCGCCGCGCTCTCGATGCCACGCGCGCGGCATGCACCGTCGCGCGCCGCGAGCGGAAGGATGACCAGCATCAGGGAGCATCATGCATCCGCGGTAAAATCTCATGGTCTAAATCTATCGGTCATGCTCGCGATTCATACTGGTGAATTTTGTGGGATAATCCAGTGTCAGCTTCTACGGCTTGTTGGGCAGCGTTGTTCCCTGGGACGAAGGTCGGCTAAGAGCCAAACAGGTCGACGCGGCGGCGCTGCCCCCAAGAAAGGCTCGCCGCGCCGCCGCATGGCCGCTTCGAGCCCATTGCGGACGTTGCTGCGAACGTATCAAGGTTCTATCCTCGGAGAATGGATAAGCACGAAGCATCACTCATCATCGGCCAAAATGCCGTTGTCAGCCCCTATTACTCAGACCAGTCGTTCGTCGGACGGCTGCACGAAGAGAAAATTTGGGATCATTCTCTTTTTCGCCAACTTTCCGAGGCTATCAATATCCATGCAGGCAAGGAGGTAGGCCAAGAAATAAGAGAAATGGCCTTTGACATTTACTCGTATGTTGTGGGCACAAGCTTGCTGGGACATACCGACCCTAACGACTGCTTTAGAATTAGCAACGTAGGGAACGACCAGCTCTACGAGCTTCGCAGTGACGTTGAGTTGGTCTTTCATCGGCTACTTGGATCTCGAAAGCACTGACTGATCGTCTGCAAGGTCCCGCACCGCCGACCTTCACCCACGAAAAATGCTGCGCGATGCACGAATGGCTGGTTCGGTGAAGCTGCACCGCGGAGATCGGCAAGGGACTGAAAGGCAGCTCAGGGCCGGGGGCGTCGATTCGGCGGCGCGGGCCTCAAGACAGTCATGCCGCGACGCCGCATGGCCGCTTCGAAGCCTTTAGCCGCCGAAGAGGACAGCCCACTCCATGTAAGCCAAGCCACAACCTAGCGTGGCGATGAGGGCTAGAAGCACGTACTTAATGACGCTACGTTTCCTCATATTTTTGAGGATATAATCCTCGAATGCACCCAGTATAATTTCCATGTGTATCCCCTTTGCGCACATCCCATCATTTCAAGGGTGACGAGGTACAACTGTCCGCTTCGTCCCGCATCAGCGACATTCGCCCCGGATTTTGCTGCACAATGCCACGACCGACCGCTTCGGGGAAGCTGCACCGCGGCGGCGACGCATGCTCGACCGTCGGCTCAGGGCCGGGTACGTCGATCGCGCAAGGCGCGCCTCCCCATCTGCGACGGCCGTGACCTGCGCGTCGCGTTGCTCCTCACGTGGGCAGCGAACGGCGGTTATTGCCGAATACGTCACCGACGTCCATTCGAGAAAGCGCCACTATCTCTCACGCCCTCGGCTCCACGTCCTTCCAGTGCTTGTGCTTCGGCAATGCCTTTGCGCGCCGGGCGGCCTCAGCAATCGTGACAGGCGCATAATTCCAGACATCGACGCCGACATTGAGACTTTTGGCGCTGCCTTGCCAGTTCCCATGAACGTGCCCTAACAGGTGCAGCGCGCCTTTCCTTGCGCCGTTCCACGTCATCATCGGGTAGTGGCACAGCGTGACCGGCAGATCCGCTGCGAGACCTTCGACCTCGGCAAGCAGGGACACGCTGCCCCACGGCAGCGCCTGCGTCAGCGGGCCGTCGTGATTGCCGACGATCAGGTGCCGCCGCGCGCCCGGAAGCTGACCGAAGAGCGCGAGCAGCCAGTCGGGATCCTTCGCCTTCGGGCCGAAGGCGAAATCGCCGATGATCCAGAGGTCGCCCTCCGGCCCGACCTTCTGCCGGAGCGCCTCGATCAGCGTGACGTCCATATGTGCGGTGTCGCGGAACGGGCGCCGGGCATTGGCGATGATGCTCTCATGCCCGAAATGGAGGTCGGCGGTGGTCCAGAAGGTCATGGGGATTGGTCTCAGAGGGAAGCCGACCCCGTCTGGCCGCACATCGAGTGCGCGCAAACACGATCCGGATGCCGTCATGTTCAACGCAGAGCGTATCGCCGAAGGACAGGAGGAAATTCACCGAAAGGCGGAAAACGTCGTGGAGAGGACGGCTTCTGCGCGTCAACAAACATGTTGACAGCCGATCGGGTCGCTTTCGCTCCAGATCGGCACTGTTATCTGTAAATTACAAGGAACGGCTTGGTGGAGCTGAGGGGGATCGAACCCCTGACCTCATCATTGCGAACGATGCGCTCTCCCAACTGAGCTACAGCCCCTCGCCGTGGGGGGGCTTTTCGCGCTTTGGCGGGGGAATGTCAAGCGCCCCAAAACACGGGAATGAAAGATTTTTCATTTTCCGGTGTCGAAGACTTTCCGCCCCCGCCGCGCCCCCGTTTCAGGCCGTGGCGCCAAGCTTGCCGCGCACGAAGGCCACGAGATCGGCGGCCGGCCGGGCGCCTGCCGCACGCGCCACCTCACGCCCGCCGCGCAACAGCACGAAGGCCGGAATCCCCTGGATCCGGTAGCGCTGCGCCACCGTCGGGTGAGACTCGGTGTTGATCTTCGCCAGCCGCACCTGCGGCGCCAGCATCCCCGCCGCCGCCTGGAACTGCGGCGCCATCTGCCGGCAGGGCCCGCACCAGGGCGCCCAGAAGTCGACGAGCAGCGGCAGGTCGTCCTTTTCCGCCTTCATCAGGGTCTCGGTCTCGATCTCGGTCACCTTGCCCGAGATCAGCGGCGCGCCGCAGACGCCGCATTTCGGCCCCGCGACCAGCCGGTCGGCGGGAACCCGGTTTGCCTGTCCGCATTCGAGACAGGTCACGCGCATCGATTCGGCCATGTTTGCCTCCGTTGCATTCGACTTGCCGAATATATTGGAAGCGGCGGGCGGCAATGCAAGGAGAGGCGCACCGGCGAGATGGCCGCGAAGATCACCGGGCGCGCCGCCCGGCGGCCCCCGCGCGGGAGCGAGGTTCGGCAACAGCGCCGGCGGTGACGGCGCCAGGGGGCGCTGCCCCCTCGGCCCTGCGGGCCTCACCCCCGGGATATTTGCGGCAATTGGAAGCGGAAAGGGGAAGGTTTCCCCTCCCCTTCCATCCGGTCTTTTTCTTGGCGCAAATACTCCGGGGGTCCGGGGGCAGCGCCCCCGGCCTGTCCTACATCCAGTCCTCGACCGGCGGGCAGGTGCACACCAGATGCCGGTCGCCATAGACGTTGTCGACCCGGCCGACGGGCGGCCAGTACTTGTCCTCGCGGAAGGCGCCGGGCGGGAAGCAGCCCTGTTCGCGGCTGTAGGGCCGGTCCCAGTCGGCCACCAGATCCTCGACCGTGTGCGGCGCACGGCGCAGCGGGCTGTCCTCGGCGCCGATCCGGCCCGCGGCGACGTCGTCGATCTCGGCCCGGATCGCCTCCATCGCGGTGATGAAGCGGTCAAGCTCGGCCTTGGTTTCCGATTCCGTCGGTTCGACCATCAGCGTGCCGGCCACCGGCCAGCTCATCGTCGGCGCGTGGAAGCCGTTGTCGACGAGCCGCTTCGCGATATCGTCGACCGTCACCCCCACCTCGGCGAAGGCGCGGGTGTCGAGGATGCACTCATGCGCCACCCGGCCGCGGTTGCCCATGAAGAGGATCGGATAGGCAGGCTTCAGCCGCGCCGCGATGTAATTCGCGTTCAGGATCGCGACCCGCGTCGCCTGGGTGAGCCCCGCACCGCCCATCATCAGGCAATAGGCCCAGGAGATCAGCAGGATCGAGGCCGAACCATAGGGCGCGGCACTCACCGGCCCCTCGACGCCGCCGACCTCCGGGTGGCCCGGCAGATGTGGCGCGAGATGCGCCTTCACCCCGATCGGCCCCATGCCCGGGCCGCCGCCGCCATGCGGAATGGCGAAGGTCTTGTGCAGGTTGAGGTGGCTGACGTCGCCGCCGATCTCTCCGGGCTTCACCAGACCCACCAGCGCGTTCATGTTCGCGCCGTCGATATAGACCTGCCCGCCGTGCTCATGGGTGATCTCGCACACCCGCTTCACCGTCTCCTCGAAGACGCCATGGGTCGAGGGATAGGTGATCATGCAGGCGGCCAGAGTGTCCCCCGCCTCGGTCGCCTTCGCGGCGAAATCCTCGAGGTCGATGTCACCGTTCGGCGCGGCCTTCACCACGACAACCTGCATCCCCGCCATATGCGCCGAGGCCGGGTTGGTGCCATGCGCCGAGACCGGGATCAGGCAGACGCGACGGTGCCCCTCGCCGCGCGCGCGGTGCCAGGCGGCGATCGTCATCAGCCCGGCATATTCGCCCTGCGCCCCCGAGTTCGGCTGCATCGAGAAGGCGTCATAGCCGGTGATCTCGCACAGTTTCTGCTCGAGATCGGCGATCACCTCGGCATAGCCCTCGGCCTGGTTCGACGGTGCGAAGGGATGGAGCGAGGAGAACTCGGGCCAGAAGATCGGCATCATCTCGGCCGCGGCGTTGAGCTTCATCGTGCACGAGCCAAGCGGGATCATCGCGCGGTCAAGCGCGAGGTCGCGGTCCGAGAGCCGGCGCATGTAGCGCATCATCTCGCTTTCCGCCCGGTTCATGTGGAAGACCGGGTGGGTGAGATAGGCGCTTTGCCGCAGCATCGTCTCGGGGAAGCCGAGCGCAACCGTTTCCGGCGCGGGTTCGGCGATGCCGAAGGCGTCGAGCACGCGGGCGATCACATCGCCGTCGGTGAGCTCGTCGACCGAGATGCCGACGCGGTCGCGTCCGACCTTGCGCAGGTTGATGCCGCGATGGCGCGCCGCCGCCATGATCCCCTGCTGACCGACGCCGACCTTCACCGTGATCGTGTCGAAGAAGGCCTCGGGCGCGACCTCGGCGCCGGCGGCAAGCAGCGCATCGCGCAGCCGCACCGCGTTGAAATGCACCATTTCCGCGATGCTCCGCAACCCGACCGGGCCGTGGAAGACGGCATAGAAGCTCGCCATGACGGCCAGCAGCGCCTGCGCCGTGCAGACGTTCGAGGTCGCCTTCTCGCGGCGGATGTGCTGTTCGCGGGTCTGCAGGCTGAGCCGATAGGCCTTGTTGCCGCGGCTGTCGATCGAGACGCCGACGATGCGGCCAGGCATCGCGCGCTTGAGCTCGTCGCGCGTTGCCATGAAGGCCGCGTGCGGGCCGCCATAGCCCATCGGCACGCCGAAGCGCTGCGCCGAGCCCACCGCGATATCGGCCCCCATCGCGCCCGGCTCCTTCAGCAGGCACAGCGCCAGCAGGTCGGTGGCGACCACCGCCAGGGCCTTCGCCGCGTGGAGTTTCTCGATCAGCCCCGTGAAGTCGCGGACATGGCCATGGGAGCCCGGATACTGGAAGATCGCGCCGAAGACCTGCTCGGGAACCAGCGCCTCGGGCTCGCCCTTGATGATCTCGATGCCGAGCGGCAACGCCCGGGTCTCGATCACGCCGATCGTCTGCGGATGCAGGTTCACGTCGACGAAGAAGGCGCGCGCCTTCGATTTCGCCGCGCGCTCGGCCATGGTCATCGCCTCGGCCGCCGCGGTCGCCTCGTCAAGAAGCGAGGCGTTCGCCACCGGCAGGCCGGTGAGGTCCGCCACCATCGTCTGGTAGTTCAGCAGCGCCTCGAGCCGGCCCTGCGCGATCTCCGGCTGATAGGGCGTATAGGCGGTGTACCAGGCCGGGTTTTCCAGGATGTTGCGCTGGATCGCCGGCGGCGTGACCGTGCCGTAATAGCCCTGCCCGATCAGCGAGGTCATCACCCGGTTCTTCGCGGCGACCCCGCGCAGCTTTGCAAGCAGCGCGTGTTCGGTCATCGGCCCCCAGCTCAGCGGACGCGTCTGCCGGATCGCGGCGGGCACCGTCTCGTCGATCAGCGCCTCGAGCGAGGGCACGCCCACCGCCTTCAGCATCTCGGCCATCTCGGCCGGGCTCGGCCCGATATGGCGGCGGTTGGCGAAATCGTAGGTATCGTAGGAGGTGGGCGTGAACATGGGATTAACCGATGAAATCCTTGTAATCCTCTTCCGACATGAAGCCGTCGAGCTGCTCCATGTCCTCGACCTTCATCTTGAAGAACCACGCGCCGAGCGGGTCCTCGTTGACGAGGCCGGGGTTGTCGGAAAGTGCCTCGTTCACCGCGACGATCTCGCCATCGACCGGGGCGAGGATGTCGGAGGCCGCCTTGACCGATTCGATCACACAGATCTCGTCGCCCCTGGCGACCTTGGTCTCGGGCTCGGGCAGCTCGACGAAAACCACGTCGCCCAGCTGTTCCGAGGCATGCTCAGTGATGCCGACAACCACGAGGTCGCCCTCGACGCGCAGCCATTCGTGCTCTTCGGTGAATTTGATCGTCATCTCGGGGGCTCCTCAGCGTTTGTAGGAATGGGGATGGAAGGGCATCGGGGCGATGCGGGCGGGGTGACGCTTGCCGCGCACCTCGCCATAGACGAGCGTGCCCTCGGCCAGCGTGGCCGGCAGATAGGCCATCGCCATCGGCGCGTTGATCGAGGGGCCGAAACCGCCCGAGGTGACGCGGCCAAGCGCCGCGCCGCCGCTCTCTGCGGCGAAGATCTCGGTGCCCTCGCGCATCGGCGCGCGGCCCTCGGGGCGCAGGCCGACGCGGCGGCGTTCGGGGCCCTGCGCCAGCTCGGCAAGGATCCGCTCGGCGCCCGGGAAGCCGCCGGCGCGCGCGCCGCCCGTGCGGCGCGCCTTCTGGATCGCCCAGGCAAGCCCCGCCTCGACGGGCGAGGTGGTGGTGTCGATGTCATGGCCATAAAGGCACAGCCCGGCCTCGAGCCGCAGGCTGTCGCGCGCGCCAAGACCGATCGGCGCGACCTCGGCCATCGCGAGAAGCGCACGGGCGAACCCCTCGGCGCGCGCTTCGGGCAGCGAGATCTCGAACCCGTCCTCGCCGGTATAACCCGAACGCGAGATCCAGAGCTCCGCGCCCTCCCAGGAAAGCGTCGCGACCTCCATGAAGCGCATCGCGGCCACACCCGGCACCAGCCGCGCCAGCGCCGTCTCGGCCGCCGGCCCCTGCAGCGCCAGCAGCGCGCGGTCGGCGATCACCTCGACGCCCGGCACATGGGCGCGCAGATGCGCGATATCGGCCTCGGCACAGGCGGCGTTCACCACGAGAAACAGATGATCGCCGCGGTTCGCCACCATCAGGTCATCGAGAATGCCGCCCGCGGCATCGGTGAACATCGCATAGCGCTGCCGGTTCAGGCCGAGCCCCGCGATATCGACCGGCACCAGCGCCTCGAGCGCGGCGACCGCGCCCGCGGGCAGGATCACCTGCCCCATGTGGCTGACATCGAACAGCCCCGCCGCGGCGCGGGTGTGCAGATGCTCCTTCAGCACCCCCATCGGATATTGCACCGGCATCTCCCAGCCGGCGAAGGGCACCATCTTCGCCCCAAGCTCGAGATGCAGATCGAAAAGCGGCGTCCGCTTCAGGCCGGTTTCACGGGCCATGTCACACTCTCTTTCAGCCGGAAAAGCCCCGGCACCGAATCCCATGGCCTTTCGGCCCGCTCGATGCCCCCTCTGTCCCAACCCGTTGCCGGGCGCCTGAGATCGTTATCCCTTCGGCGGGCCCCCGTGTCCGGGTGCCTCTCTCCAGAGTCGTTGATCAGGTCGGTCCTTTTGCCTGAGAGTTTACCGGGGCGGTTGCTCCTTCGGCACCGGCGCGTGGCCGGCTTCTCCCGTTCCTGACGTCTCTTCCGATAGCCGAAGCCCCCCGTATCTGGCAAGCAAGAAAACGGATGCGACGCTTTACAGAAAAAAGCGACATTCCTGTCAGGAAAAAAGCCATGAAAAAAGGGCGCCGAGCGCGCCCCTTTCATCTTGGCAAAAATACCTCGGGGGTGAGGCCCGACGGGCCGAGGGGGCAGCGCCCCCTGCCCCGGCCGGGGGCCCGGCGCGGCCTCAGCCCTTCGCCCGCACCCGGTGCAGCAGCGGCAGCAGATCGGCCATCTCGGGCCCGTGCGACTGCCCGGTCAGCGCCTTGCGCAGCGGCATGAAGAGGCCCCGCCCCTTGCGCCCGGTCGCGGCCTTCACCTGCGCCGTCCACTCGCCCCAGGTCCCGGGGCCGAAGGGCGGCTCGGGCAGAAGCGCCAGCGCCGTCGCGACGAACTCGGCATCCTCGGGCTCGATCACCGGCTCGGCGCCGTTCAGGCACAGATCCGCCCAATGGCCGAGATCGTCGAGCCGGTCGATGTTGTGCGAGGCGACGCGCCAGAACGCCTCGGCCTGCGCGGCGGGAATGCCGAGCGCCGCGATCCGCTCGGCCACCGCGGCGAAGGGCAGATGCTGGTTGCGCGCGCGGGTCAGCGGGATGAGCTCGGCCGCGTCGAACTTCGTCGGCGCCGCGCCGAACTGGCTCAGCTCGAACCCTTCGGCCAGCTCCTCGAGCGACATCTTCAGCTCGACCGGCTGGCTCGAGCCGAGCCGCGCCATCATCGACAGCAGCGCCTCGGGCGCGATCCCCTGTGCGCGCAGATCGCGGATCGACAGCGCGCCAAGCCGCTTCGACAGCTCCTCGCCCTGCGGCCCGGTCAGCAGCGAATGATGCGCGAAGGCCGGCGGCTCGGCACCGAGCGCGCGGATGATCTGGATCTGCGTCGCGGTATTCGTCACATGGTCGGCGCCGCGCACGATATGGGTCACCCCCATGTCGGCATCGTCGACCGGCGAGGCGAAGGTATAAAGCACCTGCCCCGAGGTCTTCACCAGCACCGGGTCCGAGACCGAGGCTGCGTCGATCGAGATCGGGCCGAGGATGCCGTCCGCCCACTCGATCCGCTCCTGATCGAGGGCGAAGCGCCAATAGCCCTCGCGGCCCTCGGCGCGCAGCGCGGCCTTCTCGGCCTCGCCCAGCGTCAGCGCGGCGCGGTCATAGACCGGCGGGCGTCCCATGTTGAGCTGCTTCTTGCGCTTGAGGTCAAGCTCGGTCGGGGTCTCGAAACACTCATAAAGCCGGCCCGCGGCGCGCAGCTGATCGGCCACCTCGGCATAGCGGTCGAGCCGGCGCGACTGCGCCTCCTCGCGGTCCCACTCGATGCCGAGCCACTCGAGATCCGCCTTCAGCGCGTCGATGTATTCCTGTTTCGAGCGTTCCCGGTCGGTGTCGTCGATGCGCAGGATGAAGGTGCCGCCGGCCTTGCGGGCAAGCAGATAGTTCATCAGCGCGGTGCGCAGGTTGCCGACATGGATGTAGCCGGTCGGCGACGGGGCGAAACGGGTCACGATGGTCATCGGGGGGCCTCCTGTGGGCCCCTGCTCTTTCACAACCGGCCGTTCTTGTCCATATCGGGGGCAGGACCGGCACGGCGGAGGACAGGATGACGGCACGCTGGAAGGATTGCGAGGCGCCCTCGCTCGACGACATCGCGGCGATGGCCGAGGCCGCGCGCGCCGCCCTGCCCGAGGCATTCCGCGGCCCGGCCGCGGCGGTGGTGCTGCGGATCGAGGATTTCGCCGCGGACAAGTTGCTCGACGAGCTCGAGATCGAGGACGCCTTCGAGCTGACCGGGCTTTATGACGGCATCCCGATGACGCAGAAATCGGTGATGGACCCGGGCGGGCCCGACGTGATCTGGCTGTTTCGCCGCGCGATCCTCGACGAATGGGCGGCGCGCGGCGACGTCGCGCTCGATGCGCTGGTGGCCCATGTCTTCGTGCACGAGCTCGCCCATCACTTCGGCTGGTCGGATGGCGATATCGCCGCGATCGACCGCTGGTGGGAGTGAGCGCGGCTTGCCGGGGCGGGCCATGGCCCTAGCTTGAGCCGAAACCCGCCCGGAGGACCGACGATGACGCCCCCGACCCGCCGCGCTGCCCTTGCCGGCGTTGCCGCCCTGCCCCTCGCCTCGGCCCTGCCGCAGCCGGCCGCGGCGACCGAAACGCCTCCGCCGGCGATCGCGCCCTGGCGGCGGATGCGGCTTGGCGATTTCACCGTGACCATGCTGCTGGCGGGCCAGCGACCGATCGAGGCGCCGCATGGCACCTTCGGCCTGAACGTCTCGGACGAGACCTTCGCCGCCGCCAGCGCCGCGGCCTTCCTGCCCGCCGACCGCGCGCTCAATTCCTTCACCCCGGTGCTGGTCGAGACCGGCAGCGAGACCGTGCTCTTCGACACCGGGCTCGCCCCCGAGGGGGTGCTGGCGGCACTTGTCGCCGCCGGCCACGCGCCCGAGGACGTCACCCTCGTCGTGCTCACCCATCTGCACGCCGATCACATCGGCGGGCTCAGTGACGGCGGCGTGCCCACCTTCCCGAAGGCGCGCTGCGTCACCGGCCGGATCGAGTGGGAACACTGGTCCGCCGCCGGCAACGAGACCGTCGAGACCCGGGTGCGCCCGCTCGCCCGCCGCTTCAGCTTTCTCGAGGACGGCGACACGGTGGTGCCCGGCATCACCGCGACGCTCGCCCCGGGCCACACGCCGGGGCACATGGTGTTCCGCCTCGACAGCGCCGGGCGCGCGCTGATGCTGACCGCCGACACCGCGAACCATTACGTCTGGTCGGTCGGCCACCCCGACTGGGAGGTGCGCTTCGACAGCGACCGCGCCCAGGCGATTGCCACCCGCAAGCGCGTGCTGGGCGCGATCGCGGCCGAACGGATCCCGTTCATCGGCTATCACATGCCGTTCCCCGGGGCCGGGTTTCTCGAGCCGACGGCGGACGGTTTTCGGTTCGTCCCGGTGAGCTATCAGCTCGACCTCTGACAGGTGCCGCACTGCGGCGATAGCGCTTGGAACAGGGCAGCGGACCTGCCATGATCGCGGCACTTGCCGCGCGCGAAACACCCGGGGAGATTGCATGCCCGCGATCCTGACCATCACGCTCAACCCGACGGTCGACATTGCGATCACCGCCGATCACGTGGCGCCCGAGCGCAAGCTGCGCTGTTCGCGCCCCGATACCGACCCGGGCGGCGGCGGCATCAACGTCAGCCGCGCGATCTCGGCGCTTGGCGGCCATTCGACCGCCTTCGTCGCGCTTGGCGGGCCGACCGGGGACAAGGTGATGCACCTGCTGGCCGAGCAGGGGATCGGGCTGTCGCCCTTCCCCGCACCCGGCGAGACGCGGCAAAGCCTGACTGTCACCGACGCCTCGACGGGCGAGCAGTACCGTTTCGTCATGCCCGGGCCGGAATGGTCGAAGCGCGACGTGACCAAGGTGCTCGACCGGATCGGCCGGGCCGCGCCCGAGGGGGGGATCGTGGTGCTCTCGGGCAGCCAGCCGCCGGGCGTGCCCGCGGATTTCCCGGCACGGCTCGCCACCCGGATCGCCCGCACCCAGGCGCGCTTCTTCCTCGACACCTCGGGCAAGGCACTGCATGCGCTGCTGAGCTCGGGGGCGAAGCCGGCCGACGTGCTGCGGATGGACGATCTCGAGGCCGAGGAGCTGGCCGGCCATCCGCTGCCCAGCCGCACTGACAGCGCCGATTTCGCCGAGAGCCTGGTGAACCGCGGCATCGCCCATGCGGTGATCGTGGCGCGCGGCGCGGATGGCAATGTGCTTGCCACCGCCGCGGGCCGCTGGGTGGCGCAGGCCTTTCCGGACGAGGTGATCTCGAAGGTCGGCGCGGGGGACAGCTTCGTCGCGGCCTTCTCGCTCGCCCGCACCCGCGGCCTGCCGCAGCCCGAGGCGCTGCGCTGGGGCGCGGCGGCGGCGGCGGCGGCGGTGATGACCGAGGCCACCGACCTGTGCGAGCTGCACACGGTGAAACGGCTGCTGCGCTCGACCACGCTCACCGAGATCTGAGCGCGCGCGGGGCAGGAGAAGGGGGCGCTGCCCCCTCGGCCCTTCGGGCCTCACCCCCGGGATATTTGGAGCAATTGGAAGCCAAGGGCCGGGGTCCGGCCGGATTTCCGGCGCTCAGAAGCTCGGCGGGGTGCAGGCGCTGACCACGGTGCAGGGCTCGCGCCCCGGGTTGCGGAAGCGGTGCGGCAGCGGGCTGGCAAAAGCATAGGCATCGCCCGGGCCGAGGATCTTGCGTTCGCCGTCGACCGTCACCTCGAGCCGGCCGGTCAGGATGATGCCGATCTCCTCGCCCTGATGGCTGAGCGCCACCTTGCCGGTGTCGGCGCCGGGCTGGTAGGTTTCATGCAGCATCTGCAACAGCCGCCCCGCCCCCGCCTCACCGATCTGGCGATAGGAGATCTTGCCCTTGCCGATCTCGACCAGGTCCTCGGCCGCGAAGAAGAAGCGCCGCTCGGTTTCCGGGGTGAAGGCGAAGAATTCCGCCAGCCCGATCGGCAACCCGTCGAGGATGCGCTTGAGCGCCCCGACCGAGGGGTTCGCGCGCCCCGATTCGATCAGCGAGATCGTCGAATTCGGCACGCCGACCCGGCGCGCCAGCTCGCGTTGCGAGAGCCCGCGCGCGGCGCGCAGCGCCCGCAACCTGCCGCCGACGTCCACATCCATCGCCCCGCCCCGTTCCGCTTGTTCGACATTCGCAAAACATCCCTGATCGCGCACGCGAAATCAAGGACTTGGCTAGAGCGGAAAAAGGATTGTTGCAGGCACCGGAAAGTGGCTTCCTTGCAGGTAGACACCTTTCCCCCGAACGCACGGACCGAGTCCCATGAACAAGCTCACCAACGATCTTTCCCACGTCACCGAGGCCGACCGCGCCAACGTCTGGCACCACCTGCTGCAGCACAAGTCGCTTGAGACCACCGACCCGCGCATCATCGTCAAGGGCCAGGGCCTGCGGATCTGGGACCAGCACGGCGCCGAATTCATCGACGCGGTCTCGGGCGGGGTCTGGACGGTGAACGTCGGCTATGGCCGCGAGAGCATCGCCAACGCGATCCGCGACCAGCTGATCGAGCTGCCCTATTGGGCGGGCAGCGGCGGCACCATCCCGGGCGCGCTGTTCTCGGAAAAGCTGCTCGCCAAGATGCCGGGGCTGAGCCGGGTCTATTACGCGAACTCGGGCTCGGAAGCGAACGAGAAGGTCTTCAAGATGGTGCGCCAGATCTCGGCGCGGCTGCATGGCGGCAAGAAGTCGAAGATCCTCTACCGCGAGCGCGACTATCACGGCGCCTCGATCGGCACGCTTGCGGCCTGCGGCCAGGAGGAGCGCGCGCTGCAATACGGCCCCTATCCCGAGGGCTTCGTCTCGGTGCCGCATTGCCTTGAATACCGCGCGCAGTGGGAGGTTGAGAGCTACGGCGAACGCGCCGCCGACGCGATCGAGGAAGTGATCCTGCGCGAGGGCCCGGATACCGTGGGCCTTCTGTGCCTCGAGCCCGTCACCGCCGGCGGTGGCGTGATCGTGCCGCCGAAGGGCTATTGGCAGCGGGTGCAGGAGATCTGCAAGAAATACGACATCTTGCTGCATATCGACGAGGTCGTCTGCGGCATGGGCCGCACCGGCACCTGGTTCGGCTATCAGAACTACGGCATCCAGCCCGATTTCGTGACGATGGCGAAGGGCGTGGCCTCGGGCTATGCGGCGATCTCGTGCTGCGTGACCACCGAGGCGGTGTTCGAGCAGTTCAAGGACGCCTCGGACAAGCTGAGCTATTTCCGCGACATCTCGACCTTCGGCGGCTGCACCGCGGGCCCGGCGGCGGCGATCGAGAACATGCGCATCATCGAGGACGAGGGGCTGCTCGAGAACACCGTCGCGATGGGCGAGCGGATCATGGCGAACCTGAACGCACTGATGGAAAAGCACAAGGTGATCGGCGACGTCCGCGGCGCGGGCCTGTTCGCCGGCGCCGAGCTGGTCGCCGACCGCGCCACCAAGGAGCCGATGGCCGAGGCCGAGGTTTCCCGCGTGGTGGCCGAGGGGGCGAAGCGCGGCGTGATGTTCGGCATGACGAACCGCTCGCTCACCGGCTTCAACAACACGCTGTGCTTCAGCCCGGCGCTGATCGCGACGCCCGATGACATCGACGCGATCACCGATGCCGTCGACGGCGCGCTGACCGCCGTCTTCGGCTGATCCCGACCCCCGCTGAGACAAAAAAGCCCCGGCGGAGACGCCGGGGCTTTTGCTTGTCGGTTCGCCCGCCTCAGCGGGTGTCGCGCCAGCGGTTCACCATCGGGTAGCGGCGATCAAGCCAGAAGGCGCGGGTCGTCAGCCGCGGCCCGGGCGCCGACTGGAACCGCTTCCATTCCGAGATGTAGAGCAGGTGCTCGACCCGCTTCACCGTGGCGCGGTCGAAGCCCGCGGCGACGATCTCGGCCACCGACTGATCACGCTCGACCAGCCGTTCAAGGATCGCGTCGAGCACCTCATAGGGCGGCAGGCTGTCCTCGTCCTTCTGGTTGTCGCGCAGCTCGGCGCTTGGCGGCTTGTCGATGATCGCGGGCGGGATCACCTCGCCCGCCGGGCCCTGCATCCACGGCCGGTGGTTCGCATTGCGCCAGCGGCAGGTCTCGAAGACGCGGGTCTTGTAGAGGTCCTTGATCGGGTTGTAGCCCCCCGCCATGTCGCCATAGATCGTGCAATAGCCGACCGCGACCTCGGACTTGTTGCCGGTGGTCAGCAGCATTCCCCCGAACTTGTTCGAGAGCGCCATCAGCATCACGCCGCGCAGGCGCGACTGGATGTTCTCCTCGGTGATGTCGGGTTTCGTGCCCGCCATCAGATGGGAAAGCGCGCCGGCAACCGCGTCGCGCGGCCCCTCGATCTCGACGGTATCGAGCCGGGCGCCGAGGCGACGGGCAAGGTCCGCCGCGTCCTCGAGCGAGCCCTGCGAGGTGAAGCGCGAGGGCAGCATGACGCAATGCACGTTCGCCGCGCCGATCGCATCGGCCGCGATCGTCGCGACCAGAGCCGAGTCGATGCCGCCCGAGAGCCCCAGCACCACCTTCGAGAAGCCCGACTTGCCGAGGTAGTCGCGCAGGCCGGTGACCATCGCGGCGTAATCCTGCTCCCAGTCGGTGGGCGCCTCGGTCACCGGGCCGGCAAGCGCCCGCCAGCCGTCGGCGCCGCGCTCGAAGTCGATATGCGCCACGGCCTCCTCGAAGGCCGGCAGCTGGGCGGCCAGCGCCCCGTGCGGGTTCAGCACGAAACTGGCCCCGTCGAAGAGCTGGTCGTCCTGCCCGCCCACCATGTTCAGGTAAACGAGCGGCAGCCCGGTCTCGACCACGCGCGAAACCATCAGGTTCATCCGCAGATCGAGCTTGTTGCGATAGTAAGGTGAGCCGTTCGGCACCAGCAGGATCTCGGCCCCGGTCTCGGCCAGCGTCTCGGCGACGTCCGCATGCCAGGAATCCTCGCACACCGGCGAGCCGATGACCAGCGGGCCGACCCGGTAGGGGCCGGAGATCGGGCCGCTGTCGAAGACGCGCAGCTCGTCGAACAGGTCCACATGCGGCAGATGGTGCTTGAGGATGCGCGCGGCGACGCGGCCGTTTTCCAGCACCCACCAGGCGTTGTAATGGCCGCTCTCGTCCCACCAGGGACCGCCGATGCCCAGCGCCGGGCCGTCGATGATCTTGGTGGCGAGTTCCTCCATCGCCGCCATCGCGTCAGTGACGAAGGCGGGCTTCAGCACCAGGTCCTGGGTCTGATAGCCGGTCAGGAACATCTCGGGCAGCGCCACCATGTCGGCGCCCGCGGCGCGGCCCGCCTCCCAGGCGGCAAGCGCCTTCGCCGCATTGCCGGCGAAATCGCCGACGGTGGCGTTAAGCTGGGCGAGCGTGAGGCGGAATTTGTCGGCCATGCGGGGCTCCTCGTTCGTCTGCCCCCCGATGTAGCCTCTTGGCGCTGCGGTGGAAAGCCGCACGGGACGAAAACCGGCGCCGTTCTGTGCCGCAATGCGGCGGCGGGGGGCGGCGATGCTTGTGCGATCTGCCCCCGCGCTCTAGATTTGCCCGGCCTTCGGGCAGCCGAGTCAGGGGGAAACATGGCGCGCACACGGATTCTCGCAATCGGACTGGCGGTTTCGCTGGCGGCAGGCGCTGCTGCGGCCCAGGAGGTCGCCACCAAGCAATACGAGGATGGCGGCATCTACGAAGGCACGTTCAAGGACGGCAAGCAGCACGGCCACGGCATCTACCGCCTGCCCTCGGGATACGAATACGAGGGCGATTGGGTGATGGGCGAGATCGTCGGCGAGGGCACGGCGAAATTTCCGAACGGCTCGGTCTATGTCGGCCATTTCTCGCACGGCAAGCCCGACGGCAAGGGCAAGATCACCTTCGCCGACGGCGGCACCTACGAGGGCGACTGGGTGATGGGCGAGATCACCGGCAACGGCATCGCCCATTATGCGAACGGCACCACCTACGAGGGCAAGTTCGTCAACGCCCTGCACGAGGGCCACGGCGTGCTGACCGGCCCCGACGGCTATCGCTACGAGGGGGACTGGGTGCGGGGGGTGAAGCAGGGACAGGGCAAGATCACCTATCCCGACCGCTCGGTCTATGAGGGCGACATGCTGGCGGGCGCGCGCGCAGGCCACGGACGGCTCACGATGGCGAACGGGCTCGTCTACGAGGGGCTCTGGGCCGGCGGCCAGATGAACGGCACCGGCCGGCTGGTGCAGCCGAACGGCGACGCCTACGAGGGCGAGATGGTCGACGGCAAACGCCAGGGCCAGGGCAAGGTGACCTACGCGAACGGCGACACCTACGAGGGCAGCTTCGCAGGCGACGCGCGCTCGGGCCATGGCGTGTTCCGCGGCACCGACGGTTATGTCTACGAGGGCGACTGGACCGAGGGCCGGATCGAAGGCCAGGGCAAGGTCACCTACCCCGACGGCTCGGTCTATGAGGGCGCGTTCAGGAACGACCTGCCCGAGGGCAAGGGCAAGATCACCTATCCCGACGGCTCGAGCTATGAGGGCGACTGGTCGGCCGGCGTGATCGAGGGCAGCGGCATCGCGCGCTATGCGAACGGGCTCGTCTACGAGGGCCAGTTCCTGGCCGCACGCAACCACGGCAAGGGCAAGATGACCTACCCCGACGGCTATGTCTACGACGGCGACTGGGCCGATGGCCAGCGCCAGGGCCAGGGCAAGGCCACCTATGCCGACGGCACCGTCTACGAGGGCGGCTTCGAGGCCGGGCAGCGTTCGGGCCAGGGCCGGATCACCATGCCCGACGGCTTCGTCTACGAGGGCGGCTGGCACAATGGCGAGATCGACGGCCAGGGCAAGGCGACCTATGCGAACGGCGACAGCTATGAAGGCACCTTCGTGATGGGCAAGCGTCAGGGCAAGGGGGTGATGCGCTACAAGTCGGGCGAAGTGGCCTCGGGCACCTGGAACGAGAACGTGCTGACCGAGGAAGCGCCCGTGACCGAGCCGCCGGCCAGCGCTGCGCCGGCGACGGAGGCTCCGGCCGGGGTTTCCCCCGCCGCGCAGCCCCCTGCCGCGCAAGCTCCCGCCGCGAACTGATCCCTGCCCGCCCCGCGGCGGACAGGGACCGGGATCAGACTGCGGGCGTGTCCACCGCGCGCGGCTTGCCCTCGGCATCGACCGCGACCATGGTGAAGCGTGCCTCGGTCACCTTCTCGCGCAGCGCGGTATAGGCGCGCCGGGCCCAGACCTCGATCCGGATCACCATCGAGGTGCGGCCGACCTGATCGACCGCGGTATAGACGCACAGCGTGTCGCCCACCTTCACCGGCTGCTTGAACACGATCTCGTTCGCCGCGATCGTCACCGTGCGGCCATTGCAGCGCTCGTTCGCGCGGATCGCGGCGGCAAGGTCCATCTGCGACATCACCCAGCCACCGAAGATGTCGCCCGCCGCGTTGGTGTCGGCCGGCATCGCCAGGGTCCGCAGCGTCAGCTCCATCCCCTCGGGGGTATTCATCTCGCTCATCTCTCGTCCTTTCGGTCTCTCCCCTGCTCCGCGATGTGGCATGTGCGGGCGCGGTTCTCAACCCGGGCGTGCGTGCAAGGGAGCCCTGCGCCCGGTGCAGCCCCGCACCGGATGCAGATTCCGCTTTTCAAACGCGACCGCGCCGTTATAGTCCCCTCCCATGACACGGATGCTGAACATTTCGACGAACCGTCCCGGGGCCTTTGCCTCCGGCCTGTCCGTCCGTGGCCTCCTTCTTCTTAGCAGCCTCTGAGCGTGCCTTCGGGCGCGACCGCTCAGGGGTATCCAGCGCCCGACCTTCCCGAAGCCCACGCGAACGCTGGCCTTCGGGTTTCCCTGACGCTAAGGAAGACCCCGAGGAGACATTTCCATGGCTGCGAACATGACCGACAAATCCCGTGTCCTGATTTTCGACACCACCCTGCGTGACGGCGAGCAGTCGCCCGGCGCGACGATGACCCATGACGAGAAGCTGGAGATTGCCCAGGCTCTCGACGAGATGGGCGTCGACATCATCGAGGCCGGCTTCCCGATCGCCTCGGAAGGCGATTTCGAGGCGGTGTCGGACATCGCGAAGAACGCCAAGAACTCGGTGATCTGCGGCCTCGCCCGCGCGAATTACAAGGACATCGACCGCTGCTGGGAGGCGGTGAAGCACGCCAGGCGCGCCCGTATCCACACCTTCATCGGCACCTCGCCGAGCCACCGCGGCATCACCAATCTCGATCAGGAGCAGATGATCGAGCGCATCGCCGACACCGTGAACCACGCCCGCAACCTGTGCGAGGACGTGCAATGGTCGGCGATGGACGCGATCCGCACCGAACGCGACTATCTGTGCCGCGTCGTCGAGACCGCGATCAAGGCCGGCGCCACGACGATCAACATCCCCGATACCGTCGGCTACACCCTGCCGCAGGAATCGGCCGAGATCATCGCGATGCTGCTCGAAAAGGTGCCGGGCGCCGACGAGATCGTCTTCGCCACCCATTGCCACAACGACCTCGGCATGGCGACGGCGAACGCGCTCGCCGCCGTTGCCGCGGGCGCACGGCAGATCGAATGCACGATCAACGGGCTCGGCGAGCGCGCCGGCAACACCGCGCTCGAAGAGGTGGTGATGGCGATGAAGGTGCGCCGGGATCTGATGCCCTACACCACCGGCATCGACACCACGAAGATCATGAACCTGAGCCGCCGCGTCAGCCAGGTCTCGGGCTTCCCGGTGCAGTTCAACAAGGCGATCGTCGGCAAGAACGCCTTCCTGCACGAGTCGGGCATCCATCAGGACGGCGTGCTGAAGAACGTCGAGACCTTCGAGATCATGAAGCCCGCCGACATCGGCATCACCGAGACCAACATCGCGATGGGCAAGCATTCGGGCCGCGCCGCGCTGCGCACCAAGCTGAAGGATCTGGGCTTCGACATGGCCGAGAACCAGCTCAACGACGTCTTCGTGCGGTTCAAGGCGCTCGCCGACCGCAAGAAGGAAATCTATGACGAGGATCTGATCGCGCTGATGTCGGACAGCGCCGCCAACACCGGCAGCGACTATCTGCAGGTAAAATGGCTGCGCGTGATCTGCGGCTCGGACGGGCAGGAGGCCGAGCTGAAAATGCTGGTCGACGGCGTCGAGAAAAGCGCGACCTGCGCCGGCGACGGCCCGGTCGATGCCTGCTTCAAGGCGGTGAAGGCGATCTACCCGACCAAGGCGAAGCTGAAGGTCTATCAGGTGCAGGCGGTGACCCAGGGCACCGACGCGCAGGCGACGGTGAGCGTCCGGATGGAGGAGGATGGCCGCATTGTCACCGGCTCGGCCGCCGACACCGACACCATCCTCGCCTCGGTCAAGGCCTATGTCGGGGCGCTGAACCGGCTGCGCGTGCGCAGCCAGAAGACCGCACCCGACGCCGACATGAAGACGGTCAGCTACAAGCTCTGAGCGGGCCGCGACAGGGACCGGGGGCGCCGGCATCCGCCGGCGCCCCTTCCCGTCCCGCGCAAGCCCAGCCAACCCGTTTTTGGCCGCAAAATCACACGATTTCGTGAGAAATTGCGAAATGAACATTTCGAACCGGGACACGGCCTCACGGACGGACCTCATGTTCGAAATCTGCTATTCGACCTCCCCCGGCCGGCGGAATGCCGCGGCTGTTACCGGGCCGTGAGGGGAATCTGCTTCCGCATTTTCGAGGCTTTGCCTATATGGGCGGGAGGCCGGGCTCGGGGGGCGAGTCGCGGGCGATCACTCATTGGGAAGCGGACATGGCGGGACTGGGCGGGATTTTTTCCTCGGACATGGCAATTGACCTCGGCACGGCGAACACGCTGGTCTACGTCAAGGGCAAGGGCATCGTGCTGAACGAGCCCTCGGTGGTCGCCTATCACGTCAAGGACGGCAAGAAGCAGGTCCTCGCGGTCGGCGAGGATGCCAAGCTGATGCTGGGCCGCACCCCCGGCTCGATCGAGGCGATCCGGCCGATGCGCGACGGCGTCATCGCCGATTTCGACAGCGCCGAAGAGATGATCAAGCACTTCATCCGCAAGGTGCACAAGCGCTCGACCCTGTCGAAGCCGAAGATCATCGTCTGCGTGCCGCATGGCGCGACCCCGGTCGAGAAACGCGCGATCCGGCAGTCGGTTCTTTCGGCGGGCGCGCGTCGCGCCGGGCTGATCGCCGAACCGATCGCCGCGGCGATCGGCGCCGGCATGCCGATCACCGATCCCACCGGCTCGATGGTCGTCGATATCGGCGGCGGCACCACCGAGGTCGCCGTTCTGTCGCTTGGCGACATCGTCTATGCGCGCTCGGTGCGCGTCGGCGGTGACCGCATGGACGAGGCGGTGATCTCCTACCTGCGGCGCAACATGAACCTGCTCGTCGGCGAAAGCACGGCCGAGCGGATCAAGACCACGATCGGCACCGCGCGGATGCCCGACGACGGCCGCGGCGCCAGCCTGCTGGTGCGTGGGCGCGACCTGCTGAACGGCGTGCCGAAGGAAGTCGAAGTCAATCAGGCGCAGATCGCCGAGGCGCTGTCGGAACCCGTGCAGCAGATCTGCGACGCGGTGATGCAGGCGCTCGAGGCGACCCCGCCCGATCTGGCGGCCGATATCGTCGACCGCGGCGTGATGCTGACCGGCGGCGGCGCGCTGCTGGGCGAGCTTGACCTGAGCCTGCGCGAACAGACCGGGCTCTCGATCTCGATCGCCGACCAGTCGCTCAACTGCGTCGCGCTCGGCACCGGCAAGGCGCTCGAATACGAAAAGCAGCTGCGCCACGTGATCGACTACGACAGCTGAGGCCGGTCCCTGACCGGCGTCGGGGCTGCAACCGGAGGCAGACGTGGTGAAAGACCGCGACGAAGATTACGCAGGGCCACTGCGCCGGATCGCCATCGCGCTTCTGGCGCTGGTTCTGGCTGTCAGCTTTCTGGCCTGGCGCATCGACAGCCCGCGGGTCGAGCGCTTCCGTTCGGCCTTCATCGACCGTTTCGTGCCGACCTTCGACTGGGCGATGGTGCCGGTGACGAAGTTCCTCGGCATGGTCGAGGGCTTCCAGTCCTATGTCCGGATCTATGAACAGAACCAGGAGCTGCGGCGCGAGCTGCAGCAGATGAAGGCCTGGAAGGAAGCGGCGGTGCAGCTGGAACAGCAAAACGCCAAGCTGCTCGCCCAGAACCAGGTGCGTCTCGACCCGAAGCTGACCTCGGTGTCGGGCGTGGTGCTCGCCGACAGCGGCTCGCCCTTCCGGCAATCGGTGCTGCTCAACGTCGGCTCGCGCGATGGCATCGTCGACGGCTGGGCGACGATGGACGGGCTCGGCTTGGTCGGGCGGATCTCGGGCGTCGGCCACACCACCAGCCGCGTCGTGCTGCTCACCGACAGCTCGAGCCGGGTGCCCGTCACCATCCAGCCCTCGGGGCAGAAGGCGATCCTGACCGGCGACAACACCGCCTTCCCGCTGATCGACTTCCTCGAGAACGCCGATGCGGTGCGGCCGGGCGACCGGGTCGTGTCCTCGGGCGATGGCGGGGTGTTCCCGGCGGGGCTGCTGGTCGGACAGGTGCTGCAGGGCCAGGACCGGCGGCTGCGGGTGCGGCTTTCGGCCGATTACGAGCGGCTCGACTTCCTGCGCGTGCTGCGCTCGCACCCGGCCGAGCAGTTGCAGGACGCAGGCCCCCTGATCCCGCCGCCGCCGCAGGTGCTCGAGGAGGAGGCGAAGGGGGGCAAGGATGGTTGACCCGCTCACCACGCGCCGCTTTGCGCATCGCGCGCTCTATGTGGCGCTGGCAGCCGTGATCCTGTTCCTGCGGCTGCTGCCGGTGAACCCGATGGCGCATGGCATCCCCGGCCCCGACCTGATGCTGGCCTTCACCCTCGCCTGGGTGCTGCGCCGGCCCGATTTCGTCCCGGCGCTGCTGATCGTCGCGGTGGCCTTCGTCGAGGATCTGATGTTCTGGCGCCCGATCGGGCTCTGGCCGCTGATCCTGCTCGGCGGCACCGAGTTCCTGCGTGCGCGCCAGTCGGCCGCCCGCGGCATGCCCTTCGTGCTCGAGATGCTGCTCGTCAGCGGCGTGATGCTTGCCATGCTGCTTGCCAACCGGCTGGTGCTGGCGCTGGCGATGGTCGATCAGCCGCCGCTCGGGCTTGAACTTCTGCGTTACCTGATGACGCTTCTCGCCTATCCTTTCGTCGTGGCGCTGTCGCGCATGGCCTTCGGGCTGCGCCGCGCCGCGCCGGGAGAGGTGGATGCGCTCGGACACCCGCTGTGAACCGCGCGGGAAGGAGGCCGGCATGAAGAAGACCGAAAAGAACGTCCGCGCGAGCCGCTCGTCGATCACCCGGCGCGGGCTGATGCTGGGCGTGGCGCAGGCCGGCATCATCGGCGTGCTGGCGATGCGGATGCGCAAGATGCAGCTCGAGCAGGCCGACGACTATCGGCTGCTGGCCGAAGGCAACTCGGTCAAGATCCGGCTCATTCCGCCGGCGCGCGGGCTGATCTACGACCGCAACGGCGTGCTGCTTGCCGGCAACGAACAGAATTACCGCGTCACCATCACCCGCGAGGATGCGGGCGATGTCGATACCGTGCTTGCCGACCTGCGCCGGCTGCTGCCGGTGAGCGACGACGCCGCCGCCGACGTGATGACCGAGATCCGCCGCCAGCCGCCACATGCGCCGGTGACGGTCGCCGACCGGCTGAGCTGGGAGGAGTTTTCCCGCGTCGCGGTGAACGCCCCGGCGCTCCCCGGCGTCTCGCCCGAGGTCGGGCTGTCGCGCAACTACCCGCATGGCATCGATTTCGCCCATGTGCTCGGCTATGTCGGTCCGGTCTCGGATTACGACCTCAGCCAGATCGAGAACCCCGATCCGCTGCTGCGCATCCCGAAGTTCCAGATCGGCAAGACCGGGGTCGAGGCGAAGATGGAGGAGGTGCTGCGCGGCCGCTCGGGCCAGCGCCGGGTCGAGGTGAACTCGGCCGGGCGCGAGATGCGCGAGCTCGGCCGCAAGGAAGGCGAGCCCGGGGTGAACCTGCAGCTCACCCTCGACACCCGGCTGCAGAACTTCGCCCATGAGCGGCTGAAGGGCGAAAGCGCTGCCGCGGTGGTGATGGATGTGACCAACGGCGACATCCTCGCCATCACCTCGGTCCCGTCCTTCGACCCGAACCTCTTCGTGCGCGGCATTTCCTCGGCCGACTATCGCGGCCTGATGGAAGACGACCACCGGCCGCTGGCCGACAAGTCGGTGCAGGGGCTTTACCCGCCGGGCTCGACCTACAAGATCGTCACCGCGCTTGCGGCGCTCGAGGCGGGCGTGATCGGCCCCGAGGATACGGTGCGCTGCCCGGGCTATATCGAGGTCGGCGGCCGGCGCTTCCACTGCTGGAAGCACTCGGGCCACGGCCGGGTGAACGTGATCCAGAGCCTCGAGCAGAGCTGCGACGTGTTCTATTACGAGGTCGCGCAGAGGGTCGGCATCGACAAGATCTCGGAAATGGCGAAGCGCATGGGCGTGGGCGTGCGCCACGACCTGCCGATGTCGGCCGTGGCCGAGGGCGTCGCCCCCACCAAGGCCTGGAAGCAGGAGCGCTACGGCAAGGACTGGCGCATCGGCGACACGATCAACTCCTCGATCGGGCAGGGCTATGTGCTGGCCTCGCCGTTGCAGCTTGCGGTGATGGTGTCGCGGCTCGCCTCGGGCAAGGCGGTGACGCCGCGGCTGATCCGCTCGATGGACGGGGTCGAGGTGCCGGTGCCGGCCCCCGAACCGCTCGGCCTCCAGGAGGCCTGGCTCGACCATGTCCGCAAGGGCATGATCGCGGTGGTGAACGGCGCGCATGGCACCGCCGGCAAGGCGAAGATCGTGCTGTCGGAATGGAAGATGGCGGGCAAGACCGGCACCAGCCAGGTGCGCAACATCTCGGCCGCCGAACGGGCGCGGGGCGTGATCTCGAACAGCCAGCTGCCCTGGGAGCGGCGCGACCATGCGCTCTTCGTCTGCTTCGCCCCGGCCGACAATCCGAAATACGCCGTCAGCCTGATCGTCGAGCATGGCTCGGGCGGCTCCACCACCGCCGCGCCGATCGCCCGCGACATCTTGCTGTTTGCGCTGAACGACGGGCTGCCGCCGCTCGAGGCCTATCCGTCGAGCCAGCGCAAGGCGGTGCAGAGCCGCTTCGACGCACTCGACCTCGTCGATCCGGACACCGTCGGCACCGGCGCCAAGAGCCGGGCCTGAGGAGGCGCCATGAGCTATCTCGAAAGCAACCTGAAGACGGTGCCCACCGGGCTGCGCAAGGTGCTTTACCTGAACTACCCGCTGATCATCCTGCTCACCGCGGTGTCCTGCGCGGGCTTCCTGATGCTCTATTCCGTCGCCGGCGGCGACATGACCACCTGGGCCGAGCCGCAGATGAAGCGCTTCGCGATCGGCATGATCGCGATGCTGATCGTCGGCTTCACCCCGATCTGGTTCTGGCGCAACACCGCGGGCGTGGCCTATTTCATCGCGCTGCTGCTGCTGGTCGCGGTCGACCTTTTCGGCGCGATCGGCATGGGCGCGCAGCGCTGGCTCGAGGTCGGGCCGGTGCGCATCCAGCCCTCCGAGCTGATGAAGATCGCCCTCGTGATGCTGCTCGCCGCCTATTACGATTGGCTGCCGGTCGAGAAGGTGTCGCGCCCGCTGTGGGTGCTGATCCCGGTGGTGCTGATCCTGCTGCCGACCTTCCTCGTGCTCGAACAGCCCGACCTCGGCACCGCGGTGATGCTGGTGCTGGGCGGCGGCTTCGTGATGTTCGCGGCCGGGGTGAGCCTGTGGTATTTCGGCACGGTGATCGCCCTTGTCGTCGCCCTCGTCTTCGGCGTGCTCGAAAGCCGCGGCACCGACTGGCAGCTCTTGCACGACTATCAGTTCAAGCGCATCGACACCTTCCTCGACCCGACCGAGGACCCGCTCGGCGCGGGCTACAACATCACCCAGGCGCAGATCGCGCTCGGCTCGGGCGGTTGGGCGGGGCGCGGCTTCATGCAGGGCACGCAGTCGCGGCTGAACTTCCTGCCCGAGAAGCACACCGACTTCATCTTCACCACGCTGGCCGAGGAATTCGGCTTCGTCGGCGCCTTCGGCCTGTTGATGCTCTATGCCGGGATCATCGGCTTTTGCATCTATGCGGCGCTGATCAACAAGGACCGGTTCTCGAGCCTGCTGACGCTCGGTGTCGCCGGCACCTTCTTCTTCTTCTTCGCGATCAACATGGCGATGGTGATGGGGCTGATGCCGGTCGTCGGCGTGCCCCTGCCGCTCGTCAGCTACGGGGGAACACAGATGATGATCCTGCTCAGCGCCTTTGGCCTTGTCCAAAGCGCCAACGTGCACCGGCCGCGCTGATGGTGGTTGCGCTTTATGCCGGGGCCGTCGCGACGGCCGATGTCTGGATGCCGGCGCTGGCCGGGGCCTTCGCCGAGGCGGGGTTGGCCGTCGATCTGAAGCGCCCCGGCGAGGTTGCGCCCGAGGCGGTCGATTACATCGTCTACGCGCCCTCGGGCCCGGTCACCGATTTCTCGCCCTACACCCGGGCGAAGGCCGTGCTTGGCCTCTGGGCCGGGGTCGAGCGGGTGGTGGGCAACCCGACGCTGACGCAGCCCCTGTGCCGCATGGTCGACGAGGGGCTCGAGCGCGGCATGGTCGAATGGGTCGCGGGACAGGTGCTGCGCGCCCATCTCGGGCTCGACCGCTTCATCGGCCGGCATGAGCCGCATTGGGAGCAGGTGGCGCCGCCGCTCGCGCCCGAGCGCTCGGTCGTGGTGCTGGGTCTTGGCGCGCTTGGCACCGCGGCGGTGCAGATGCTGGTCACGCTCGGCTTCCGGGTGACGGGCTGGAGCCGCTCGCCGAAGGCGATCGAGGGCGCCACCTGCCTCAGCGGCGCCGAGGGGCTCGGGGCCGCGCTTGCCCGCGCCGAGATCCTGGTGACGATCCTGCCCAATACGCCCGAGACGACAGACCTTCTGAATGCCCGCACGCTCGCCCTGCTGCCGCGTGGCGCGGTGATCCTGAACCCGGGCCGCGGCAACCTGATCGACGACGAGGCGCTGCTGGCGGCGCTCGATGCGGGTCAGGTGGCGCAGGCGACGCTTGATGTCTTCCGCAGCGAGCCGCTGCCCGCCGGGCACCCCTATTGGCGCCACCCGCGGGTGACGGTCAGCCCGCATGTCGCGGCCGAAACCCGCCCCGCCTCGGCCGCGAAGGTGATCGCCGAGAACATCCGCCGCGGCGAGGCGGGCGCGCCCTTCCTGCACCGCGTCGACCGCGCCCGCGGTTACTGAGACCTAAAGCGCGACCAGGTGGTTGTCCCAGGCGAGCGGCGCGGTGCCGAGCGGTGCGATCGTGCCCGCCCGCACCCGCATCACCGCCCCCTGCCCGTCCGTCGCGACAAAACCGCCCTCGGCGCAGGGGCCAAGGCCGCAGACATCGGCGCGCGCCACCGACCACAGCGGCGCGCCCTCGACTGAATAGGCCTCGATCCGGCCGCCACGGGGCGAGGTGATCGCCACCTCGCCACCGCCCGGCGCGAAAGCGACCGAGCCGGCATAGCCCTTCATCGCGAACATCTCGCTGTCTTTCGGTTCGGCCAGCACCACCGCCCCGCCGCGCCGGTGCAGGCCCAGAAGCGGCACCGGCTCGGCGAGGTCCCCTTGCCATTGCATCGCGAAGGCGACGAGCCCGTCCGATGTCAGCGCGAGGTGGCGGATCGAGTTCTGTGCCATCTCCGGCAGCTCGACGACCTCGAGCACCGCGCCCTCGGGGCTGAGATAGCTCAGGTTCGGCCGCATGCTGTCGAGGTTCAGCGGCGTGCGGTCCGAAGGATCGGTCTCGATCCCCCCGTTCGCGATCACCAGATCATCCGAGCCCGGCAGGCGGCGGATTTCATGCGGGCCGATGCCGTTCGAGGCGAACTCGCCCAGCCGGGCATAGCCGCGCGTCGCGTCCCACAGGCCGATCCGGCCGGCCGAGCCCTCGGCCACCACTTCGGACGTGTAGAGCACCGCGCCATCCAGAGAATAGGCGCCGTGGCCGTTGAACTGCCGGCCCTCGGGCGGGGTCAGCCGGGCCGTGGTGGCGCCGGTGACGCAGTCGATCACCAGCGCGAAGGTGCCCGGACGGCGGGCGAAGGCCACGGCCTCGGGCCGGGTCGGATGCGCGGTCGCGGCATGTCCGCGCGCCGGCATCGGCTGCGAGAAGAGCCGCGCGCCGGTGGCCGAGAGGCCATAGAGCGCATGCGCGCCCGAGGGCTCCTGCGCGGCGGCGAGATAGGCGGGGCTGCCCGCATCGGCCCAGCTCAGCCGCGGCACGGCGGTCGCGGCGGCCAGCGAGGCAAGGAAAGCGCGGCGTTTCATCGGATGTCCCTTCTCAGTCGCCATCGGCGGAGTTGAAACCCGAGCGCACGCCCAGAAGCGCGCCGATCTCGGTCTCGGCGCTCTCGCGCGTGGCCTGGATCGCCTGTTGCAGGATCTCGACCTTCAGCCGCAAGCCCGGATCGGCGACACCGGCGAAGACCGGATCGTCCAGTTTCGCCGCCAGCGCCTCGGCACGGTCGAAGGCCGCCTCAGTCGCGGGGATCGGGCCAAGCCCCTGCGCCAGCGCCCCGGCATAGGCACGCAGCGCCTTCAGCGACAGCGCCACATCGCGCAGCGAGCGGCCCGAGGCGCGGGCCTCGGCGCGTTCGGGGCGCGGGTGCTCGAAACTGCCAAGCGGCCGGCCGATGCGGGTATCGGCGTTGAACTCGAGCCCGGCGATCAGCTGGGTGAACAGTGCCTGCCGCGCCTCGGCCGCGCTGAGATAGGTGGTGTTGCCGGGGGTGCCTGCGCGCAGCACGGTCTCGGCAAAGCCGTCCTTCCAGCCCGTCTCGATCGCCTGTGCCATGCGGGCAAGGTCGGCGGCTAGCGCCCGGCGCAGATCGCAGGCATAGGCGGGATTGGTGTCGGAAGCGGGGCCATAAAGCAGCCGCTCGAGCCCGAAAAGCCCGCGCGCCGCCACCGAGAGCTGCGCCGCCCCCTCGGGGGTGACGAGTGTCGGATCGGCCGCCTGCAACATCGCCTCGGTCTGCCGGCCGCCGATGTTCTTCGGATCGGGCCAGAAGGCGATGGCAAGCGCGCGGCCCTCCTCCTCGGCCGGACCGATGTGGACATGCTGCACACCAAGCCAGGCGTCGAAGGCGGCGTTCCAGGGCGCGCGCAGCGCCCCGGGCGTGCAATCGGCGGCGGCAGCGGCCGCCAGATCCTGCGTCGCGCGGGTGAAGCCGGCGTATCCCGGCAGGATCACCTTGGCGACGGTTTCGGGCACATCGGCCCGGCCGGGCCCGGCAAGAGCCAGCGCAAGCACCGGGGCGAGGACGAGGGACAGGGCAATGCGGCGCATCAGAGGCTCTCCAGATAGCGGATCAGGGCGGCGCGGTCGGCGGGCGGCATCGCCACCACGCGCGCCTGCGCGGCAGCGGCTTCCCCACCATGCCACAACACCGCCTCGAGGGGCGAGCGGGCGCGGCCATCGTGCAGGAAGCTGGTACGCCCGGTGGTGCCGATCCCCCAAAGCGGCGCGGTGCGCCACTCTGCGCCCGAGGCCACGCCCTCGGGCAGGCCGGCGGCAAGCTCCGGCCCCATGTCATGGAGCAGGAAATCCGAGAACGGCCAGATCAGCTGAAAGCTGCGGGCGGGGTCGGCCGCATCGCGGGCGGTGACGAATTTCGGCCGGTGGCAGGCGGGGCAGCCCGCGGCGGCGAAGGCGGCCTTGCCGGCCAGAACCTCCGGCTCGGCGATCCGCTCGCGCTTCGGCAAGGCAAGCGCGGCGACGTAATCGGCGACGGCGGTCAGCGCCTCGCGGCCGACCTCGCGACCCTCGCGCAGCCCCGCATCCTCGCCCGAGGGCAGCGCCCGGCAGGCCGTCTGCGCCGCGGTGCAATCGCCCCAGGGGTCGGGGGCAAGCGGGCTCGAAAGCCCCATGTCGGTCGAGAACGCCCCCGCCACCATGTCGGCAAGCGTCGCCGCGCCCGCCTTGTGGCCATAGCGGCCAAGCCGCACGCCACCAAGGGCCGCCGAAGGCACCTCGGCCACGCGGCCCGAGATGCCGTCACCATCGGCATCGTCAGGGTCGGCGCCCGTCCGGATCGCCGCCTCGGGGATCGCCTCGATCAGGCCAAGCCCATAAAGCGCGGGCGGCATCCGCAGCGCGCTGCGGGTGGCGGGGTCAAGCGCCGGGGTGACGCGCGGCACCGGCCGGCGCAGCTGCGCGACCTCGCCGCCCGAGAGCGGCAGCGCGACCGCCTGCCAGTCGATCGCCAGCTGCCCCTCGGCCTGAAGCCCGGTGATGGCGAAATCCTGCAATTGCCGGCCAAGGCCGGGATCCGGGGCAACGGGATGCCAGCCGGCGATGCCGGGAGCTGCCCCTTCCCCCTCCGCGCCGAGCCGGCCGAGCTTCAGCACCGGCGCCCGGCCGCGCCCGCCCCTCTCGTGGCAGCCCGCACAGGCGCGCGCGTTGTAAAGCGGGCCGAGCCCATCCGAGGCGCGGGTCGCCGTCGGCGCCGGCACCCAGAGCTTTTCGAAGATCGCCTCGCCCAGCGTCGCCTGCATCCGCGCCTCGGGCGAGAGATTGGGCAGCAACCCCCCCGGCGCGCCGCCAAGCGCGGTGGCGGCGCCGAGCGGACGGGCCTCGAAGGGCTCGGGCGTGGTGAAAACCGTGGCCGGCGCCATCACCGCGGCGACGCGCGCCGCGTCGGGGCCATAGGCCGCCGCCAGATCCCCCGCCACGGCAGGCGCGGCGAGGGCAAGGCTGGTCAGAAGGGCGGGCAGACGGATCATCGCGACGGGGCCGGAGCCCCGGACCTCACTGGAAAACCGCCGAGGGGTTGTCGAGGCTGTCCGAGCCCTCGACCGAGATCGAGGTGCCGAGCACCGCCACCGCGCGCTCGATGTCGCGGGTCTGGGTGACCAGCGCGTCGACGACGCCGGTGATGAGCGCCGCGCCCTTGTCGTTGCCCATCGCAAGCATCTGGTCGAAGGCCATGCCGCCTTCGGCCGCGGCCTTCATCTCGGTCAGCTTGCCGACCGTTGCGTCGAGATCGGCGCGCAGCTGGGCATCGACGCCCGCATCCTTCGCCTTGACGAGATCGCTCACCGAGGGGCCCGAGACCACCGCACCGTCGACCCGCACGTAATGGCCGGTATAGACGTTGCGGATGCCGATGCCGTCGTAATAATGGCTCAGATGGGTCATGTCCGAGAAGCAGTCATGCTCTTCCTCGGGATCGTGCAGCATCAGGCCAAGCTTGATCCGCTCGCCCGCGAGCTCGCCATAGGAGAGCGAGCCAAGCCCGGTCAGGATCGCCGAGATGCCCTTGGCCGGGTCAGCCTCGAGCACCTTGCGCGCCTCACCGCCCGTGGTCCAGTTCCCCGCCATCTCGGTCAGGTCGCTGACCAGCAGCTCGGTCGCGGCCTTCAGATAGGCGCCGCGGCGGTCGCAATTGCCATGCGTGCAGCCGTCGCCCTGCAGATAGTCGGTGTAGGGCCGCGCGCCCGCGCCGGGGCCGGTGCCGTTCAGATCCTGCCCCCAGAGCAGAAACTCGATCGCGTGATAGCCGGTCGCCACGTTCGCCTCGATCCCCTCGGCCTCGTGCAGGGTCTCGAGCAGCGCCGGGGTGATCTCGGTCGCATCGACCTCGGCGCCGCCGATCACCAGCTTCGGATTGGCGATGACATTGGCAAGGGCGAGGTCGTTTTCCTCGTTCACCGCCGCCGAGTCGGGATCGACATAGTCGATCAGCCCCTCGTCGAGCGGCCAGGCGTTCACCTTGCCCTCCCAGTCATCGACGATCGGGTTGCCGAAGCGGAAGGCCTCGGTCTGCTGATAGGGCACGCGCGCCGCGACCCAGGCCGTTTTCGCGGCCGCCAGCGTCGCCTCGGAGGGCGCGGCAATCAGCGCGTCGACCGCCTTTTGCAGCCCCTGCGCGGTCGCGAGGCTGTCGGCATAGCCCGCCTCGGCAAGATCGGCATAGGTTGCGATCACCGCCGCCTCGGTCGGCGCGCCGGCCAGCGCCGGAGCGGCAAGAACGGGAACAAGGGCCGTGGTGGCCAGCGCCATCAGGGTCAATTTCATCGCGGGGTCCTTTCGTGTCGTCTCGGCCGGCGGGCGGCGGGGTCGCGAAATAGCTGACTTGTTTTGTCTGCTTTGTAAACCTGATTTTTTACATCGGGTATTTTCTTAACCTTCCGGCAAGAGCCGGGGCCCAGACTGCCAGCCGCCTGCCGCCTGTCTGCCACCGCGAGCCCGCCGATGATTCCCCCGTCGCTCCTGCCCGCCCTGCCCCGCACGCCGCTGCCCCTGCCCGAGGCCGCGGCCCGGCCCGTGCCCGCCTCCGGCACGTCCCCGACGCCGGCCGGCGCCGCCGCGCAACCGCCGCCCGCGGCCCCGGGCTTCGCCGCCGCCCTGCCCCTGCCCACCGAAACCGGGACGCCGGCCGAGCGGGCCGACGCCGCGCGGCCGGCGCTGACGGAGGGCACCGCGGGGGCCGGTGCGGCACCGCAGATGCCCATGCCGGCCCCGCCCGCGCCGGCCCTGCCGGCCCAGACGCTGGTCGCGCAGATCCTGATCGCGCAGATGACGGCCGATGGCGGTGCCCCCGCGCGGGGGCCGGCGCGGCCTGCCGCACATCCGCGCGCGGAGGAGGAGGCGCGCCGGCCCGCCGATTTCGCCGCGCCGACCAGCTGGCCCGAGGTCGAGCCGAGGCCCGATGGCGGCGCCCCCGCCGCAGCCGCGACAGCGGCCGGCACGGCGCGCGCAGCCCCCCCGGGCACCGGCACAGAGGTGGCCGGCCCGGAGCCGCGCCTGCTGCCGCCGCCTCCGGCCCCCGCACCCCTGCCACCGGCCACGCTCTGGGGTGTCGCCGGGGCGATCCTCGCCGCCCTCGTCCTGTTCGCCGCGCTCTGGCGCTGAGGGCGGTGCAAAAAGGCAGAGGGCTGCGCGAAAACGAAAAGGCCGCGCACAGGGCGCGGCCTTTCCAGAACCTTGCGGTCGGCAGATCTTACTTGATCTTGCCTTCCTTGTACTCGACATGCTTGCGGACGACCGGATCGTATTTGTTCACGGTCATCTTTTCGGTCATGGTGCGGGCATTCTTCTTGGTCACGTAGAAGTGCCCGGTGCCCGCCGTCGAGTTCAGACGGATCTTGATCGTCGTCGGCTTCGCCATTTTCGTTCTCCTGCAGTCGGGAGCTGTCCTGAACCGACCGCACCCGCGAATTCCTTTGAGGTCTGCCTTTTACCGAGGCGCCCCCGGGAGTCAACAGGCAAAGCGGCGCGGGCACGAAATATTCGCACTCAGGGGGTGGGCTTGCCCATCGCCTTGTGGATTTCCAGCACCTTCGCCGCCTCGAGCCCAAGCGCCGCGGCGAGGTTCGCCAGGTATTGCCGCTCGGCCGGGGTGTCGACGGTGATCGCCATCAGCGCGGCGGAATAGACCTGCACCTTGGCGTGCTCGCCCACCTCGGCAGCCAGCGCACCGACGTCGACCGGCGCATCGAGCGCGGCATTGACGAAGGCGATCTCCTCATCCGAGGCATCGCCCAGATGATCCATGATCTTCGCCCGCTCCTCGGGGTCGATCGCGCCATCGGCCTTCGCCGCCTGGATCATCGCGCGGATCATCAGCTTGGCGTTCTCTTCCATCATCGGGTGCGCCGGCGTCGCGGTGCTCACCGCCTGCAGCATGTCGCCCACCCCCTTCGCCCCGCTCGCCGCGGCCGCGCTCATCGCGCCAAGCAGGCTGTCGAGCCCCGCCTCGGTCGCCTCGGTGGTCGAGACCGCCTGCGCACTCATCTTCGAGACAAGGTCGCGCATCGCCTGGCCGCCGCCGGGCACACCGATCTTCTCGGCGAACTCGCCCATCTTGTCGGCCACACCGCCGGGCTCGGCGGCGCCGCGCAGCGCCTCCTTCATGCCCTCGACACCGCCCATCTTGCGGAACGTCTCGACGCCGCGCGCCGCGGCAAAGCCCACGGCCAGCGTCGCCAGAGTTTTCACAAAGCTCATCGCCTTCTCCTCTTTTGGTTGCGCCCATGCTGCGCCGAAAGCGCGGCGGCGCCAATGATTTTTCTGCGCCTCGGAACGCGGCGCCCCCGCATTCCGGCCGCCGCGCTCGCGTCAGCGGGCCGGCAGCGGTCGAGGGGATCGCGCATGACATCCTCCTTGGCGGCGGCCCGCGCACGGGGCGCCCGCGACCAAGGTCGGGGCCCGGGCCGGGCCGATCAAGGGGGAAAACTGCGCGGATGGCCTGTAAGCCGGATTCTGTCCGGGGTTGCCCCCTGGATGACCATTCCTCTGGGTCTGCGCTCGCGCGCAGCCTCAAGCCGCCAACCCGGACCGCTCGGGGCGAAGCTCCCCTGCCGGGCCCCGTTGCCGGGGCGCACGGCGCGCGATCCCTATTCGGCGTTGCTCCCGGTGGGGCTTGCCATGCCGGTCCTGTTGCCAGTCCCGCGGTGGGCTCTTACCCCACCGTTTCACCCTTGCCGCAGCGGACTGCGGCGGTCTCTTCTCTGTGGCGCTTTCCCTGGGGTTGCCCCCGCCGGGCGTTACCCGGCACCGTTGCTTCATGGAGTCCGGACTTTCCTCGGCCCCCCAGCTGTCCGCGAAACGGAGCTATGGGGCGCCGCGGTCATCCGGCCATCCGCGCCCGGGCGACATAGGCTGCCCGCGCGCGCGCGTCAAGCCGGCGCGAGGGGGGCGCTGCCCCCTCTTGGCCTGCGGCCAATTCACCCCCGGGATATTTGCGGCAATTGGAAGCGAAAGGCCCCGGGCTTTCTTCTTGGCGGAAAGACCTCGGGGGTGAGGCCGAAGGCCGAGGGGGCAGCGCCCCCTGCCTCAGGCGCTGCGCCAGCTGTCGCCATCCGCGCCGAAGCGCGCGGCAAGATCAGCCACAAGCGCCATGTCGATGCCATCGAGCGGCCCGTCGTGGCGCGGCCGGAAGCGCAGCCGGAAGGCCGCAAGCAGCACCGCAGGCGGGGCCTCGGGATAGCCGAAGGCGCGGGCGAGGGCCGCGAAGACCTCTTCCGAGGGCGTGGCCTCGGCGCCGGGCGCCGGCCAGACGGCCAGCCCGCCGCGCGCGAGGCGGCGCCAGTCGAAACGCGGCCCGGGGTCGATCTTGCGGTCGGGCGCCATGTCGGAATGGCCGATCACCCCCTCGGGGCCGATCCCCCAGCGGGTCATGATGCCGCCGAGAAGCGTTTCGAGCGCCGCCATCTGCGGCTCGGGGAAGGGCCGGTCGCCGGGATTGGCAAGCTCGATCCCGATCGAGCGGGAATTGACGTCGTCGCGCCCCTGCCAGCTTCCGACGCCCGCGTGCCAGGCCCGCGCCGCCTCGGGCACCAGCGCCTCGGCCCGACCGTCCTCGGCCAGCAGCCAATGCGCCGAGACCTCGGCCGTCGGGTCGCACAGCCGCGCCCGCGCCGCGGCACAGCTTTGCATGCCGGTGTAATGGATCACGATCAGCTCGGGGCGCGCCTGGCCGCGCCGTTCGCCGAAATTGGGCGAGGGCAGCACGGGCCTATTGTCGCGCCGCCTGGAACGGGCGCGGATCCCAGCCGCAGGCGAAGCCATCACCGTCCGGATCGAGGTTGAGCGGGTCCTTCTGCGGCCCGCCCCGTTGCAGGAAGGCCATCTGCGCGAGATCGGGCGCGATGTATTTCTTGCACGCCTTGTCCGAGGAGCTCAGCCGCAGCCCGCCGCGCGGCCAGACCGACTGGCCGGGCGCATTCTTCGCCGCAAGTGCATAGGCGGCAAGGTTCGGCCCGGTGCCGCCGCCTGCCGGCATCGCGGCCGGCGACATCGCGTTCAGCGGCGCGCCGACGCTGCCCGTCGCGGCCACCGTCGGCGCCACCGTCTCGGCCGGGGCGCTGTCGCCCGCGGGCGCGGTGGCGCGCAGCGCGGCCAGCGTGTCCGCCCCGATCGAACCGGAGCCGCCGGTGGCCGTCGCATCGGTGCCTGTCGCGCCTTGTGCCGCGGCGATCCCCGCGGCCGAAGTCACCGGCGTCGCACCATAGCCCGAGGTGCCATAGCCGCCATCCGCGGGTGTCGCGCCCGTCTGCACGCCGGCCCCCTTCAGTTCGCTTTCGCGCTGATGCAGGTAGTCCTCATAGGTGCCGAAACCGGCCCCCGCCCCCGAATTGGGCACATCGGGCTGGCAGCCCGCCAGCAGCATTCCGGTCAGAACGAGCAGCGGCGCCTTGCGCATCGGTCTCTCCTCTTACCACCACTTCGACGGTTTGTGAGTGAACCCTGCCGCGCGCTCCAAGACAAGAGCGTGATTGAGCAGGTCGCCCTCGCCCCAGGGCCGGCCGATCAGCTGCAGCCCCATCGGCAGCCCCTTGGCATCAAGCCCGACCGGCACCGAGATCCCCGGCAGACCGGCCAGGTTCACCGTCACGGTGAAGACGTCGTTGAGATACATCTCGACCGGCGAGGCATCGGCCATCTCGCCGAGGCCAAAGGCCGAGGACGGCGTCGCCGGCGTCAGGATCGCATCGACGCCGGCGGCGAAGACCTGGTCGAAGTCGCGCTTGATCAGCGCGCGGACGCGGCGGGCGCGGTTGTAATAGGCGTCGTAGAAGCCCGCCGACAGCACATAGGTGCCGATCATGATGCGGCGTTGCACCTCGGAGCCGAAGCCCTCGGCGCGGGTCTTCTCGTACATTTCGACGATGCCGTCACCGGCACCGAGCTTGGCGCGATAGCCATAGCGCACGCCGTCATAGCGCGCGAGGTTCGACGAGGCCTCGGCCGGCGCGATCACGTAATAGGCGGGCAGCGCGTATTTCGTGTGCGGCAGCGAGATCTCGACGATCTCGGCGCCCGCGTCGCGCAGCATCGCGGTGCCCTCGTCCCAGAGCTTGCCGATTTCCTCGGGCATGCCCTCGATCCGGTATTCGCGCGGAATGCCGATCTTCTTGCCGCGGATGTCGCCGGTCAGCGCCGCCTCGAAATCGGGCACCGGGATCTCGACCGAGGTCGAGTCCTTCGGGTCGACCGAGGCCATCGCGCCGAGCATGATCGCCGCGTCGCGCACGGTCTTGGTCATCGGGCCGGCCTGATCGAGGCTCGAGGCGAAGGCGACGACGCCCCAGCGCGAGACCCGGCCATAGGTCGGCTTGATGCCGACGATGCCGGTGAAGGCGGCGGGCTGGCGGATCGAGCCGCCGGTGTCGGTGCCGGTCGCGGCAAGGCACAGGTCCGCGGCGACGGCGGCGGCCGAGCCGCCCGAGGAGCCGCCGGGCGTCAGCTGCCGGGCGTCGATCTTCCAGGGGTTCACCGCGGGCCCGTAGCAGGCGGTTTCGGTCGAGGAGCCCATGGCGAACTCGTCCATCGACACCTTGCCGAGCATCACCGCGCCCGCGTCCCACAGGTTCTGGGTGACGGTCGATTCATACTCGGGCTTGAAGCCCGCAAGGATCTTCGAGGCGGCCTGGGTGGCAACCCCCTTGGTGCAGAAGAGATCCTTGATGCCGAGCGGAATGCCGCACATCGCGGGGGCATCGCCCGCCTTGATCCGCACATCCGCGGCCTTTGCCTGCGCAAGCGCGATCTCGGGGGTCTTGGCGCACCAGGCGTTCAGCGCATCGGCACCGTCGATCGCGGCAAGGCAGCTTTCGGTGATTTCGACCGAGGTGACCTCGCCCTTGCGCAGCGCGTCGCGGGCGGCGGAAATCGTCAGCTGGTTCAGGCTCATTCGACCACCTTCGGCACGGCAAAGAAGCCCTCGCGGGCATCGGGGGCATTCGACAGGATCTTCTCGGCATAGCCGCCGTCGGTGACCACGTCCGCGCGGCGCTTCAGCCGCATCGGCGTGACCGAGGTCATCGGCTCGAGGCCCGCGACGTCGACCTCGTTCAGCTGTTCCATGAAGGTCAGGATGCCGCTCAGATCCTGCGCGAGCTTGGGCAGGTTTTCCTCGGCCACGGCAATGCGCGCCAGATGCGCCACCTTGCGGGCGGTATCGATGTCGATGGACATGAAACTCTCCGATTGTCTTGGCCCGGGTTTAGCGCCCATGCGCCCGGGCTGCAAGCGTGGCTTCCCTTCGCCGCCGGGCGCGCTAGACTCGCGTCAAACCGATGGAGGTGTCCCGATGAAACTGACCTGGCTTGGCCATTCCGGCTTCCGCATGGAGATCGAGAAGGCGGTGATCCTGATCGACCCCTGGATCACCGGCAACCCGATGTTCCCAGCCGCACGCCGCGCCGAGGCGATCGCCGGGGCGACACATATCCTGCTCACCCACGGCCACGGCGATCATTCGGCCGACACCCTGGCGATTGCGAAAGAGCTGAACATCCCCGTCGTCGGCATCTACGACACCGTGTCGTGGTGGCAGGAAAGCGAGGGGATCGAAGGCATCGGCTTCAACAAGGGCGGCACGGTCGACCTCGGCGGGGCACATGTGACGATGGTGCCCGCCTCGCATTCCTCGTCGCTCTCCGGGCCGCAGGGGCCGGTCTATGCCGGCACCGAGTCGGGCTACATGATCGCGGGCGAGGGCCATGTCATTTATGTCTCGGGCGACACCACGATCATGGCCGACATGGAATGGATGGCGGAATACCACCGCCCCGACATCGGCATCCTCTGCGCCGGCGGCCATTTTACCATGGACATGAAGGCCGCCGCCTGGGCCGCGCGGAAATACTTCAACTTCCGCACCGTGATCCCCTGCCATTACCGCACCTTCCCGCTGCTCGAGCAAAACGCCGCGGCGCTGAAGGCCGGGTTGCCGAAGGCCGAGGTGATCGAGCCCGAGGTGATGGAGCCGATCCTTCTGTGAAAAAGGAAGGGGGCGCTGCCCCCTCGGGCTTCGCCCTCACCCCCGGGATATTTGGAGCGATTGGAAGACACGCGCGGCACCCCGCTTCCAATTGCCTCAAATATCCCGGGGGTGAATTTCGCGACAGCGAAAGAGGGGGCAGCGCCCCCTGCCCTGCCCCGGCCGCCGCCCGTGTCCCGCTCAGCAGTTCGGCACGTTCACCGCCAGCCCGCCGAGGCTCGTCTCCTTATAATGGGCGTGCATGTCGCGGCCGGTCTGGCGCATCGTCTCGATCGCGGCATCGAGCGGCACCAGATGCGTGCCGTCGCCGCGCAGCGCCAGGCTTGCGGCCGAGATCGCCTTGATCGCGCCAAGGCCGTTCCGTTCGATGCAGGGCACCTGCACCAGCCCCTTCACCGGATCGCAGGTCATGCCCAGATGATGCTCGAGCGCGATCTCGGCGGCATTCTCGATCTGCTCGGGGGACCCGCCCAGAACCGCGGCAAGCCCCGCCGCGGCCATCGCGGCGGCCGAGCCCACCTCGGCCTGACAGCCGCATTCGGCTCCCGAGATCGAGGCGTTGGTCTTGATCAGCCCGCCCACCGCCGCGGCGGTGAGCAGAAACTCGCCCACCCGCGACGCGGTGGCGCCCGGCACATGGTCGAGCCAGTAGCGGATCACCGCCGGCACCACGCCCGCCGCGCCATTCGTCGGCGCCGTCACCACCTGACCGCCCGCCGCGTTCTCCTCGTTCACCGCCATCGCATAGCACGAGATCCAGTCGTTCACCGTATGCGGCGGCGCAAGGTTCATGCCGCGCTCGGCGAGCAGCGCCGCATGGATCGCCCTGGCGCGGCGCTTCACCTTCAGCCCGCCGGGCAGGATCCCCTCGGTGGCAAGCCCGCGCGCAAGACAGTCGGCCATCACCGCCCAGATCCGCGCGAGCCCCGCCTCGATCGCCGCCTCGTCGCGAAAGCGCCGCTCGTTGCGCCGCTTCATCTGCGCGATCGTCAGCCCCGAGGCGCGGGCCATCGCCAGCATCTCCTCGGCGGTGCGGAAGGGAAAGGGCACGGGCGAGGGCTCGGCGAGGGTCTTCGCGTCGACCGCGGCAAGTTCCGCCGCGGTGCGCACGAAGCCGCCGCCGATCGAGTAATAGGTTTCCTGCAACAGCACGTCGCCCTCGGCGTCGAGCGCCTCGAGCACCATGCCGTTCGCGTGGCCGGCAAGCGCCGGGCCGAAGTCGAAGACCAGATCGCGCCCCGGATCGAAAGCCAGCGGCGCGAGCCCCGGCGGGGTCAGCAGATGCGTCGCCCGGTTCGCCGCCAGCGCCGCCTCGGCGGCTTCGGCCTCGTAGCTTTCGGGCTCGAACCCGGCCAAGCCGAGGATCGTGGCGCGGTCGGTCGCGTGGCCCTTGCCGGTGAAGGCGAGCGAGCCATAGAGCCGCGCGCGCAGCCCCCGCGCCTCGAAGGGCGAGGCGCGCAGCGCACTCAGGAAGCGCGCCGCCGCCACCATCGGCCCCATCGTGTGCGAGGAGGAGGGCCCCACCCCCACCTTGAAGATGTCGAAAACGCTCAGAAACATTGCCCGGTCTCCCTGTTCGGCGCATCCTGCCACGGGTGGACGCGGCGGACAGTGGGAAAGCGACACTTTGCGTCGCAAAGGCGCTGTGCCCGCGGGCGCGCAGCGATTCGGCCTCGCACAGGCGGGGGCGCTTGTCTATAAGCGGGCCGAGACGCTTTCAGGAGACCGCCCATGCCCGCCGAACTCTCCCCGATCGACAAGGCCAAATTCGCCGCTGCCCGCCGTGCCGTCGACTATGTCGAGGACGGGATGAAGGTCGGTCTCGGCACCGGCTCGACCGCGGCCTGGATGGTGCGCTGTCTGGGCGAGATGGTGCGCGAGGACGGGCTGCGGATCACCGGCGTGCCGACCTCGTCGCGCACCGCCGACCTTGCCCGGCAGGTCGGGATCGAGGTGATCGGCCTCGACGAGGCGAAATGGCTCGATCTGACGATCGACGGCGCGGACGAGTTCGACGGCCAGCTCAACCTGATCAAGGGCGGCGGCGGCGCGCTGCTGCAGGAAAAAATCGTCGCCACCGCCTCGGACCAGATGATCGTCATCGCCGATGCGGCGAAGGAAGTGGCCGCACTTGGCGCCTTCCCGCTGCCGGTCGAGGTGGTGCCCTTCGGCTGGCAGACCACCCGCGCGCTGATCGAGGAGATGCTGATCTCGATGGAAGTGCTGGGCCGGCAGACCACGCTGCGGCTGAACGGCTCGCAGCCCTTCGTCACCGACGAGGGCAATTACATCGTCGACCTGCACCTGAACCGCATCGCCAATCCGCGCCAGCTGAGCCTGGTGCTGAACCAGATCCCGGGCGTGGTCGAGAATGGTCTCTTCATCGACATCTGCGACCGGGTGATCATCGGCGGCGCCGATGGCAAGGTCGAGATCCGCGACATCAACGAGGGCACGGTGGCGCATGAGCGCATCGACTTCGCCGACGAGGCCAACATCTTCTCCGACCTCGACTGAGGCGCCGCGCCACGCGCGGCGAGGATCCGGCCATCCCGGCCCGGCGCCCGACGCCGGGCCGTTTTCATCTGTGGCGCCCGGATGCCCCCGGACGCCCGCGCTGCCGCCAATCCGCGCCGCGTGGCTTGCCCCGGGGGGCCCGCGCCGCTAAGTCCTGTGCAACGGTGCCGCGATGCGGCAGGAAACGGAAGGGCGACAGATGAGCTTCGACTACGACCTCTTCGTGATCGGCGGCGGTTCGGGCGGGGTGCGCGCGGCGCGGATCGCAGCGGGCGAGCATGGCGCGAAGGTGGCGCTGGCCGAGGAATACCGGATGGGCGGCACCTGCGTGATCCGCGGCTGCGTGCCGAAGAAGCTGATGGTCTTCGCCTCCGCGATGCCGGCGGCGGTGGAAGAGGCGCGCGCCTATGGCTGGCAGGCCGAGATCGGCGCCTTCGACTGGACCGGCTTCCGCGCCAAGCTCGATGCCGAGCTCGACCGCCTCGAGGCGATCTATCGCCGCGGCCAGTCGGGCGCGGGCGTCACCGTCTTCGATCAGCGCGCCACCGTCGCCTCGGCCCATGAGGTGCGCCTTGCCGATGGCCAGGTGGTCAGCGCCAAGCACATCCTGATCGCCACCGGCGGCACCCCCTTCGTGCCCGAATTCGACGGCCGCGAGCACGTGATGACCTCGAACGAGATCTTCAAGATGGAAGCGCTGCCGCGGCGCATCCTGATCGTCGGCGGCGGCTATATCGCCTGCGAATTCGCCTGCATCCTCGAGGGGCTGGGCACCGGCGTGACGCTGTGGAACCGCTCGCCGCTGCTGCGCGGGTTCGACGCCGAATGCCGCGACCTGATCGTCGAGAAGATGGCGGCGCGCGGCATCGCGATCCACACCGGGCTTGTCGTGCAGCACATCAAGAAGACCGCGGCGGGGCTTGTCGTCACCGGTGGCGACGGCCGCAGCGAGACCTTCGACGCCGTGCTTTACGCCACCGGCCGGGTGCCGAACACCGCGGGGCTGGGTCTCGCCGAGGCCGGCGTGACGCTCGCCCCGAACGGCGCCGTGGCGGTCGACGACTGGTCGCAGACGAATGTGCCCTCGATCTATGCCGTGGGCGATGTCACCGACCGCATCGCCCTGACCCCGGTCGCGATCCGCGAGGGCCATGCCTTCGCCGACACCGTCTTCGGCGCCACGCCCCGCCGGGCCGACCACGAGCTGGTCGCCTCGGCCGTCTTCACCCGGCCCGAGTTCGGCACCTGTGGCCTGAGCGAAGAGGCCGCGCGCGAGATCGAGCCGGTCGAGATCTATGTCTCGGCCTTCCGCCCGATGCGCTCGGCCTTTGCCGGCGGCGACGAGAAGGTGCTGATGAAGCTTGTCGTGTCGAAGGCGACGCGGCGGGTTCTCGGCTGTCATATCGTCGCACCGGAAGCGGGCGAGATGATCCAGCTGGCGGCGATCGCGATGAAGATGGGCGCCAGCAAGGAGCAGTTCGACGCGACCTGTGCGGTGCACCCGACGATGGCGGAAGAGCTGGTGACGATGCGCAAGCCCGTCCGGCACGCTTGACATCGACCAATCAGTCCCCACCTCGGACGGGACAACAATGAAAGGCGAGGGAAAATGAGCAACGGAGGTCCCTGGGGGACGGGTGGCGGCAATGACGACGACCGCGACGACAACCGACGGCCCGGACAGCGGCGGCCGGGCGAGCCGCCCGCAATCCCCGAGATCGAAGATCTCATGAAGAAAGGCTCCGAACAGCTGAAGGTGCTGATGGGCGGGCGTGGCGGCTCGGGCGGCGGACGTCCGGGCGGCGGGCTGCCGAAGGGGCCGGCGATGACCGGCGGCACGATCGGCCTTGTGGCGCTGGCTGCGGTCGCGCTCTGGGCCTGGGCGTCGTTCTACACGGTGCAGCAGAACGAGCGCTCGATCGAGCTGATGTTCGGCAAGTATTATGCGACCGGCAACCCGGGGCTCAATTTCGCGCCCTGGCCGGTGGTCACCGCCGAGGTGCTCTCGGTCACCGACGAACGCACCACGGAACTGGGCACCGGGCGGGGCGGCTCGATGGATTCGGGGCTGATGCTGACCCGGGACCAGAACATCGTCGACATCGAGTTCCAGGTGGTCTGGAACATCTCGGACCCGATGAAATACCTGTTCAACCTCGCCGATCCGGAAGACACGATCCGCGCCGTCTCGGAATCCGCGATGCGCGACATCATCGCGCGCTCGGAACTCGCACCGATCCTGAACCGCGACCGCGGCGCGATCGGCGCCGACCTGCGCACGGCGGTGCAGGGCACGCTCGACAGCTATGACGTGGGCATCAACATCGTGCGGGTGAACTTCAACCGTGCCGACCCGCCGAAAGAGGTGATCGACAGCTTCCGCGACGTGCAGGCCGCGCAGCAGGAGCGCGACAAGCTCGAGAAGGAAGCCGACGCCTATTCGAACAAGGCGACCGCCGGTGCCCGCGGCCAGGCCGCGCAGCTGCAGGAGCAGGCCGAAGCCTATCGGGCCCAGGTGGTGAACGACTCGCAGGGCGAGGCGGCACGCTTCCTCTCGGTCTACGAGGAATACCGCAAGGCGCCCCAGGTGACGAAGCGGCGGATGTTCTACGAAACGATGGGCCGCATCCTTGGCGATGTCGACAAGGTGGTGGTCGACGGGCAGTCGGGCGTCCTGCCCTATCTGCCGCTTGACCAGCTTCGCAAGACCACGCCTGCGACGAACGGGGGGGCCAACTGATGCGCGCGCAATTCCTGATCCCGGTGGGGGTGATCGCCCTCGCCCTCGGCCTGTCCTCGGTCTACACGGTGGACGAGCGCGAAAAGGCGCTGGTGCTGCAGTTCGGCGAGGTGAAGACGGTGCGCACCGAGCCCGGTCTGGGCTTCAAGATCCCGCTGATCCAGCAGGTGGTGAAATACGACGACCGCATCCTCAGCCTGATGACGCAGCCGCTCGAGGTGACGCCGCTCGACGATCGCCGTCTGGTGGTCGATGCCTTTGCGCGCTGGCGCATCACCAACCCGGTGAAGTTCCGCGAGGCGGTGTCGACCGGCGGCGAGAGCTTTGCGAAAAGCCGGCTTGACGGCATCCTGAACAACGCCATCCGCGAGGTCATGGGGTCGGTGCCCTCGACCGCGGTGCTGTCGGACGACCGCACCCCGCTGATGAACCAGATCCGCGACATCGCCCGGCGCGAGGCGGCGGCGCTTGGCGTCGATGTGATCGACGTGCGGCTGACCCGCACCGACCTGCCCGACCAGAACCTCGCCGCGACCTATGCCCGGATGCGGGCCGAGCGCGAGCGCGAGGCGGCGGACGAGCGGGCGCGTGGCGGCGAGGCGGCACAGCGGGTGCGCGCGGCGGCAGACCGGACCGTGATCGAGCTGACCTCGGAGGCGCGCAAGCAGTCCGAGATCATCCGCGGCGAGGCCGATGCCGAGCGCAACGCGATCTATGCCGAGGCTTATGGCAAGGACCCGTCGTTCTTCGCCTTCACCCGCTCGCTGCAGTTCTATGCCGAAAGCCTGAAGCCCGGCACCTCGTCGCTGGTGACCGAGCCCTCGAGCCTCTACTTCGACTACGACCGCTTCGTGAAGAGCCTCGGTCCGATCGAGGCGGTGCCGACGGGCGAGACCCCTGCCCCTGCCGCGGGTCAATGAACGCACTGCGGCTGACGGGCCTTGCGCTCGACCTGGTGATCGGGGGGGCTGGCGCTGGCGCCGGCCCCTTCGCGCATCCGGGAGGGGCTGGTGCGGCTTGCCGCGATGCGGCACGGGCGGCAGCCGCTCTTCGGCCCGGCGGCGGTGGCCGTCCGGCGTGGCGCTTTTCTGGCTTTTGCGGCATTTCTGGCATTGACCCCGGCACCGCAACGGGGCGAGATCCTCTCGCCCCTCTCACACCGAATTGAGACGGCGCGACGGTCTTTCATTTGAACGTCCCGCCCCCTAGGGTTTTAACAAGGGAGACGCCGGCGAGGCCCGGCTCGAGATTTTCGGGAGCGACGCATGACAAAACACGACCTAACTCCGTTCACCCCCAAAGCGCTGATCCGCACGCCCCGGCTTGTGAAGGGCATTCTGGGGGCCGCGATGATCTCGACGGCGCTGGCCTTCGCGCCGATCGCGCCGGCCTATGCCCGCGCCGCGCCGGACAGCTTTGCCGATCTTGCCGAGAAGGTCAGCCCCGCGGTGGTGATGATTACCACCACGACCACCGTCGCCGTGCCGAATGACCAGGGCCCGGTCTTCCCCGACGGCTCGCCGTTCTCGGACCTGTTCAAGGATTTCCCGTTCCAGCAGATGCCGAACGGCCCAAACGGGCCGACCCACCCGCAGCGTTCGAATGCGCTCGGCTCGGGCTTCGTGATCTCGGAAGACGGTTATATCGTCACCAATAACCATGTCATCGAGGGCGCCGACGAGATCCAGATCGAGTTCTACGGCGGCAAGACGATGGACGCGAAGCTGATCGGCACCGATCCGAAGACCGACATCGCGCTGCTCAAGGTCGAAAGCGACAAGCCGTTGCCCTTCGTCACCTTCGCCGACAGCGACCAGACCCGGGTGGGCGATTGGGTGATGGCCATGGGCAACCCGCTCGGCCAGGGCTTCTCGGTCTCGGCGGGCATCGTCTCGGCGCGCAACCGCGAGCTTTCGGGCACCTATGACGACTACCTGCAGACCGATGCGGCGATCAACCGCGGCAACTCGGGCGGGCCGCTGTTCAACATGGACGGCCAAGTCGTCGGGGTGAACACCGCGATCCTGTCGCCGAACGGCGGTTCGATCGGCATCGGCTTCTCGATGGCCTCGAACGTGGTGAAGAAGGTCGTCGACCAGCTCAAGCAGTTCGGCGAGACCCGCCGCGGCTGGCTTGGCGTGAAGATCCAGGAGATCACCCCCGACATGGCCGATGCCATGGGCCTGCCGAAGGCCGAGGGTGCGCTCGTCTCCGAAGTGCCCGAGGGCCCGGCGAAGGCCGCCGGCATGCAGGCGGGCGACGTCATCGTCAACTTCGACGGCGGCGAGGTGAAGAACAGCCGTGACCTCGTGCGTCGCGTCGCCGATGCGCCGGTGGGCCAGGCGGTGCGGGTCACCGTGGTGCGCGGCGGCAAGGAGCAGACGCTGCTCATCACGCTCGGCCGGCGCGAGACCGCCGAGGGCGATGCCGTGCCTGCCGCCGCCCAGGACCAGACCGGCACCGCGGCCGAGGCGCAGGTGCTTGGCATGACGGTGATGCCGCTCACCGACGCGCTGATCCAGGAGATGGGGCTGCAGCCCGGCACCCAGGGCCTTGTCATCAAGTCGATCGACGAGAACTCTGACGCCTATGGCAAGGGCCTGCGCGAGGGCGACCTGATCACCGAGGCCGGTCAGCAGCCGGTGGCGCAGCTGAGCGACCTCGAGGACCGGGTGAAGGAAGCCAAGGACGCCGGGCGCAAGTCGGTGCTGCTGCTGATCCGCCGCGGCGGCGAGCCGCGCTTCGTGGCGCTGCCGGTGAACGGCTGAGCCCACGGGCGCAGACAGGACAGACGAAGGGCCCGGAGCGCGATCGCCGCTCCGGGCCCTTTGCGTTGATGCGGCGGTCGATGTTATCCCGACGGCACAGTCCTCAGGAGCGCCACAGTGAAAGCCCTCGTCATCATCGACATGCAATTGGAGATGCAGCACCGCATCGCGGCCGGCCGCGACTGCGTGAACGCCGGGGCGCCCGAGCGGATCGCGGCGCTTGCGGCGGGCTTTCGCCAAAACGGGTGGCCGGTGGTGCATGTCCGCCACCGTGACGACGCCGCGCAATCGCCTCTTCATCCGGAGGCCGCGGGCTATCCGCCGATGGCCTGCGCCGAAGCGCTGGAAGGCGAGGCCGTTTTCGTGAAACGGACTTCCTCTGCCTTCGCCTCGACCGATCTCGCGGCGCATCTGCAGGCGCAGGGCATCACCGACCTGGTGGTGACGGGTGCCGTGGCCGGTTTTTGCGTCAACAGCACGGTCCGGCATGGCGCGGATCTGGGCTTTGACATGACCGTCGTCCGGGATGCGGTGATCGGCTTTGACCTGCCGGCGGCAGGCCTCTCCGCCCGGGTGATCTTCGATGTCACCCTCGCCCATCTCGAGGCCGATTTCGCGCGGGTCATCGACACCGCGTCCGTGCTGGACACGACAGGCTGAGCATCAGCCCTGCCCCCCTCGCCGGCCGTCTTACTTCACGTCCTCAAGCCAGGGCAGCAGCCCCATCTCCTGCGCCGCCCGGACCGAGAGCGTGGCCGAGGCAAGCCCGCGCGGCGCCTGATAGGCGCGGATCGCGACATGGGTCGGGATGTCGAGCACGCCGTTGACCGGCCCGGCATAGAGCCCGCGCACCTGCAACGCGCGCTGCAGCGAGGCGACGAAATCGGCGGTCATCACATCGCTGCAGGGCGCCGGAAACCACATCTCGGCCCGGCCCTCGACGATGCGCTGATGCGTGGCGCTGCGATAGGTCGCAGGCCGCGTCACCTGCCCGGTCGTGCGGTCGCGGACCTCGGGCGCGACCAGCTCCTGCTCGGTCACCGTCTCGATCACCGCGGGCCGGGTCTGGCGCGCGAAGCAGCCCGCCTCGCCCGGCTGGGGCGGGGTATCGCGCCACTCGCCGGCAAGGCTCTGCTCGACCGGCCCGGTCCCGGCCGGATCGGCGGCACGCGCCGCGGCGGAACCGAGGCCGAGGGCACAGCACAACAGGATCAATCGCACAGAAATGGTCATCGCCGGGGCTCTTTGCCGAATTCCTGCGCGACCCTAGCCGATTGCGGCAGGCGCGAAAAGGGATGCGGCACCGCGGCTCTGGTCAAGCCGGGCGGCATGTCATAAATCGGATCAGACGGCCGCGCGGGCGGCAAGCGGATGGGATACAGACGATGGCGAAGATCACCTATATCGAATTCAACGGCACCGAGCATGTGGTGGACGTGAAGCCCGGCATGACGGTCATGGAAGGCGCGCGCGACAACGGCATCCCGGGCATCGACGCCGATTGCGGCGGCGCCTGCGCCTGCTCGACCTGCCATGTCTACATCGACGAGGCCTGGCTCGACCGGTTGCCGGCGAAAGAGTCGATGGAAGAGGACATGCTCGATTTCGCCTGGCATCCCGATCCGGTGAAATCGCGCCTGACCTGCCAGATCAAGGTCACGCCCGAGATCGACGGGCTGGTGGTGCATATCCCCGAAAAGCAGATCTGAGCGCAATCGGCGCGATGCGAAGGGCCGCCCGCCGGGGCGGCCCTTCGGCGTTTCAGGGCATCAGTGCCGGCGCACAGACGAGCGCCCCGGCGGGGGCCGGGCCGGCAAGCGGCTTCACCAGCACATAGCGCGCCGGCACCCCCGCCAGCACCACCGCCGGATCGGCGACAAAGCCGAAGCGGCGGTAATAGGCGGGCTCGCCCACCAGCACCGCGCCCGCGGCACCGCGCACCGCCAGCCGGTCAAGCGCCGCGCGCATCAAGGCGCTGCCGACGCCGCCCCCCTGCACCTCGGGCGCGACGGCGAGCGGGCCGAGACAGGCCCAGCCCGCCGCCCCGCCGATCGTCGCGGCCGAGGCGGCGATCTGGCCGACGAGCTGCCCGTCCGCCTCGGCCACAAGCGACAGGCTCAGCGCGCCGCTTGCGCGCAGCCGCGCCAGCACCTCGGCCTCGGTCCCCGAGGCGACGGGCGCGGTGGCGAAGGCCCGGGTGACGAGCGCGGCAAGGGCGGCGTTCTCGGCCGCGGTTCCGGTTTCGGATCGGATGATCATGGCAGACCTCACTGGTTGTCGAGCTGGCCGCGCACGGCGGCAAGGCCGCGGCGCGAGATCCGGTAGGGCGCGCCACCGCCCGAGGCGATCAGCCGCCGCGCCCTGAGGCGCCGGAACAGCGGCAGATCGCAATCGGAAAGCACCAGCCCGTCGCGGGTGTAGCAGGTGACGGCGGAAATCTTGCGGCCCTCGCCGCGTTCATGGCGGATCAGCCCGCCCTGAGCCAGCACGTGCAGCACGCGCTGTTCGAGTTTCGAGATATTCATGGGAATCCTAGAAATGGATGTGAGACTTCAGGGCCGTGCCCTCAGGCCGCCCCGCTTCGTGTCACGGCTCCCCGACAGGGAGCCTCTCACACAATCTCCGACATCCACACTCCATCGCGGCCCTTGCACCGCGTCCCCCAAAAGGTAGGCAGCGCCGGCCCCCGGCGCAAGCCCCCCGCGTGCGCGGCCGCCGCGCTCCACTGCCGCGCTCCACTATCGGAAACCCGTGTCTCGTTTGCGACACCGCCAACGCCGCTTTTCGCGCCCTTCGCGTCGTATCCCGGCTGGCCCCCGGCCGCGCCGCGGGAGAGATTGCGGCAGACACGCCCGCAAGGGCCCAGCGAAGGACCCGAGAATGACTTCCTACGTGCTTACGGTGACCTGCAAGACGACCCGCGGCATCGTCGCAGCGATCGCGACGTTCCTGGCCGAGCAGGGATGCAACATCACCGACTCGCACCAGTACGACGACGTGCAGAGCGGCACCTTCTTCATGCGCGTCAGCATCGAATCGCAGACCGGCGCCAGCCGCGAGTCGCTGGTGGCGGGCTTCACCCCGGTCGCCGAGGCCTTCGGCATGAACTGGGCGCTGCACGATCAGGCGTGCAAGATGAAGGTGCTGCTGATGGTGTCGAACTTCGGCCATTGCCTGAACGACCTGCTCTACCGGACGCGCATCGGCGCGCTGCCGATCGAGATCGTCGGCGTGATCTCGAACCACCTGACCTATCAGAAGGTGGTGGTGAACCAGGACATCCCCTTCTACCACATCCGGGTGACGAAGGAGAACAAGGCCGAGGCCGAGGCCGAGCTGCTCGCCGTGGTCGACGAGACCGGCGCCGAGCTCGTGGTGCTGGCGCGCTACATGCAGATCCTCTCGGATGCGCTGTGCGCCAAGATGTCGGGCCGGATCATCAACATCCACCACTCGTTCCTGCCGAGCTTCAAGGGCGCCAACCCCTACAAGCAGGCCTATGAACGCGGCGTGAAGCTGATCGGCGCGACGGCGCATTACGTCACCGCCGATCTCGACGAGGGCCCGATCATCGAGCAGGACACGGTGCGCGTCACCCATGCGCAATCGCCCGAGGATTACGTGAGCCTTGGCCGTGACGTCGAGGCGCAGGTGCTCGCCCGCGCGATCCACGCCCATATCCACCACCGTGCCTTCATCAACGGTGGCAAGACGGTGGTGTTCCCGGCCAGCCCCGGCTCCTATGCCTCGGAACGGATGGGGTGAGCCGCGGTCCCGGCGCACCGCGCCGGGATTGAACGCTCCGGTGGAGCGTTCAAAGCGGCGAACGCCCGGAGCGCAAGCGCAGGGCTGGGTGCCTTGAGCGAACGCCCGGAGCGCAAGCGAGGGCCGGGTGCCTCGGGCGCACGCCGGGCAAGCAAAGCCCCCTCCCGCTTCCAATTGCCTCAAATATCCCGGGGGTGAATGGCCGCAGGCCAGAGGGGGCAGCGCCCCCT